>JAGTVA010000179.1 GCA_018224445.1 Saprospiraceae bacterium | reverse complement strand
ATTTCAAAATCCCAACATTTACTAGGGTTGCTTCCACATCTTGTCATTACTTGTCCACCCGGCATATAAGCAGGTTCTCCGGTGCATGCGTGAACAAAGTACATGCATTCACATTGCGGAGGGATATCCAATGATTGAGGAGGACCAGCGAAATTCCAAAAAGATGAATTACACGGCACTTGCTGGGCTGATAAACTATTTGGCAAAATTAATCCACCAATAAAAAGAATGAATAGTATTAGAAAAGTATTTTTCAGGATTAAAAGTTTTAAAGCTAAAAAAAGTCGAATACAAAAGATTTGTATATAACACAAAGACCTCACATGCAAATAGGATTTGCACTATTTTGTCCGCAAGGGGACAACATCAACAGCTTGTGATTTCGAAATCATGAATTAGGTAAAAGTAATAATAAACCCCCCCCCCCCGGACAAAATATTTAACTTTTAGTTAACAATCTAAATTAAAAAATAATTTTGCTCTTTTTATTTTTATCCAATGTATATATTAATGAAATTAGTTGTCTGTATTCCGGATTTCATTTCGTTCAGGCACTATTCAATATTATACCTAAAGCCCGGAAGTAATTTTTATAGTTTTTAATTTTGAAGGGCCTGAAGCCAGACAATCAGGTGAGTTTTCCGTTATTTGAAAGTAGCCTTAATCTGGGAATACTCTGTGTGGTGCAAAGGCGTAGCTTTAAATTTCGATCTCACTGTATAGAGGTAAAGAAAATAAAATTACATATAAGTGAGGTCTTTACTTCCATTCAAAAGCAATCATCATCCCATTGACATCCCGGATTGATATCAACTGTTTGATATATGTTATTATAATTATCGTGTATTAAGCTCAAGTTTACATACGACAGGCTGGGAGTCCAAGCGGACTGTGCCTTTCATGAGGGATTGCTTAAAAATAATCCGAGCTATGTAATTGTTTTTATAGAAAAACTGTTAGATAGAAAGGGACAGAGTTGTTTTCACTTTGATGGTAATCTGAAAGGGGTGTAAAATTGCACCGCCTGCCTTTTGTCCATTGTTCAAGAATCGAGCATATTTGAACAAAAATGAGTGAAAAGTCCTTAGTTATATTGGTATCCCGCAAAAAAATAATAAAAATCATGAAGTTTTTAATATTCCTTCTCGTGTTTCTTTTTTCGGCACCATATCTGCCGGATCTCAACGCCCAGTATTTTGGCCGCAATAAGCCCAATTACGATCAATTTGATTTTAAGGTTTACGAAACCCCTTCTTTTGAAATTTATCACTACCTGGAGGATGAAGCCTTACTCAGAAGCTTGGCCAATCAATCAGAAATGTGGTACCGCAGCCATTCCCGACTATTAAAAGATACCATACCCCAGCGCAATCCCCTTATTTTTTACAGCCATCATGCAGATTTTCAACAGACCAATGCCATTTCTTCTTTGATAGGTGCAGGGGTTGGAGGAGTTACTGAGAGTTTGAGAAACAGGGTAATCATGCCCCTTACGCTATCGAATCAAAAGACTTTTCAGATACTGGGTCACGAGTTGGTTCACGCTTTTCAATACAATTTGATTTTGAGAAATGAGGAGATGTCCCCTCAAAATCTCGGCAATATACCGCTCTATGTAATTGAGGGCAAGGCCGAGTACCTCACCAGGGGGAGGGACGATCCATTCACCGCTATGTGGATGCGCGATGCAGTTCTTCAGGACGATATTCCGGGGTTTAGAGACATGAACAGACCGAAGTATTTCCCATACCGATACGGACAGGCTTTTTGGGCTTTCCTTACCGGAATTTACGGAGATGCAGTTATCCACCCTTTATTTATGGCAGTTGCCGAATTGGGAATGAAGGAAGCTTTTCCCAGGGTAGTCAACAGGAGTATGGAGGAGGTTTCAGAAGAATTTAAAACCACCTTGAAAGAGTATTACACCAATATACTGGAGGACGGCGATTTCGGTCCGTCGGGTAGGAAACTGATTACCGATGAGAATGCAGGCCTGATGAATGTTTCCCCCACCGTAAGTCCGAATGGCAGATACGTAATTTTTCTGTCTGAAAAAGATTTGTTTACCATTGATCTTTATCTGGCAGACACCCGGGATGGAAAGATAATCAGAAAAATAGCCAGCTCTGCCAGGTATTCCGATATCGACCATATGGATGTCATTGAGTCCACCGGCACCTGGTCTCCGGACAGCCGCACTTTTGCCTATGTGGGGTTTAAACAGGGAAGAAATCGATTGTTTTTGGTGGATGTGGAAACAGGCAAGAGGCTGGAGGAGTATGAAATTCCCGGGTTGGCCTTTTTTAGTAATCCAGCCTGGTCGCCCACAGGGGATGTGATCGCGGTAAGTGGATTGGTTGACGGAAGGCCCGATTTGTTCTTATTTAATTTAAAAACCAAACGGCTGGAAAACATCACCAACGACAATTTTTCTTATTTGCAGCCCTATTGGTCAAACGAGGCAAGTAAAATTGCAGTGACTACTGACAGGGTGAGTATTCAACAGGGCATGGAAAACGGCAAATGGACCCACAATTTGGCCATTATTGAGGTGGAGGACTTGAGTATTCAGGATTTGGACATTTTTCCCGGTGCCGATAATTTTAACCCCGTATTCGATCAGGATGACCAACTGTGGTTTTTGTCAGACAGAGACGGATTTCGAGATGTGTATTTATATCATCCTGAATCGGATTCTGTTTACCAGCAGACCAAAATTGCTACCGGTGTGAGCGGGATCACCTCCTTTGCACCAGCAATATCTATGGCCAGAAGAATTGATCGGGTGATGTACACGGTATATGAAGGCGGCAATTATTTCATTTACTCTGCCAGGCAGGATGCCTTTAGAAATATTTCGGTGGATAAAGCAGATGTGGACCAGAAAGGTGCGGGACAACTTCCCGTAACCGGTAGAATTGGATTGCCACTTTCCGACGCCGGACTGAGCCAAATCTCATTAGATGAATTTCCCGATACTTTGAGCTACCGGGATATTCCTTTCGATTCTAAGTTTTCACTGGTAGCTGCTTCGCAGTCCATGGGCGTTGGAGTCGGATCCGGAACAATGGGTAGCGGCACGCAAATGGGCGGAGGCGTACAGTTGTTGTTTTCCGACATTTTGGGCGATCACCAGTTGTTCACCACCTTATTCATGAATGGCGAGATTTACGATATTGGACTGGTGGGAACGTATATTAACAGGACCAACCGGATCAATTGGGGAGTGAGTTTGTCCCACATTCCTTACAGGACTGCGTTTTCCTCATTCGGACAGGCCGTATTGCCCGGTACTGAAAACGAGATAGTTCCTATAATCCGGACGGATATACTTAGAATTTTCGAAGAGCAATTGTCCTTTATGGCTGCCTATCCGTTTAATGTAACGACGAGGGTGGAGGGATCAATAGGGACCAGTTATCGGTTTTTTAGGCTGGATCAGATAACGGATTATTATACACCAAGTGGCTTTTTCATAGGGAGAGAGCGGGAGAAAATCCCAATAGAAGGCGATCTCTTTTTGGGGAATTCAGTAATCAAAAAGGCTTTTACGCACAATGTGGGAAGTGCATTGGTAGGGGATAATTCGTTTTTTGGGATGACCTCACCTCTGCGTGGATACAGGTATAGATTGGGCTACGATCGGTTTTTTGGCGGTTATGATTTCAATGCATTTACTGCCGACGCCAGGAAATACTTTCTCCTTCGCCCATTCACCCTGGCTTTCAGGGGATTTCATTATTCGCGTTTCGGCCGGGATGCCGAGAGTTTCTTCCCCATATTTATCGGCCAAATGGGCATGGTAAGAGGATATTCTTTATCCGGCAGGGAATTTGGTGAAAGATACGATTTGAGAGTAGATCAGGTGACCGGGTCCAAGGTTTTACTGGGTAGTGCTGAGATTCGATTGCCTTTTACAGGACCTGAGCGTTTGGCATTGATTTCCAGTGGTTTTTTATTTACAGACCTCAATTTGTTTTTTGATATAGGCGTGGCCTTTGATGATTATGGAAAAATAGGTTTTGAGGACGCTGAACCAGATGAAGCGGCGGTACTGATGTCCACCGGCTTGAGTATGCGAATTAATTTATTCGGCGCTTTGATCGTAGAGCCCTATTACGCCATTCCGCTGAGAGAAGGAGGTAAGGGCACTTTTGGCTTTAATTTCATTCCCGGATGGTAAACTTTCAACCAGTAAAACCTAAAATAATACCGGATTCCGGGATAAGACGTGATAATCTCCGAAAATCTCTACCAGGAGTTCAAATGCTTCAGGCGCTAATTCTTTAATTTTTTCAGGAAAAGTAAAAAAGTGATGGATTAAAAGAGCTTCGGGATCGTCTGGGAATACTCCGCAAAAGGCTTTTAATTTGGTTTGATCGTAAGGCCCCGCACGAAGTATTTCCTCGGATTCCGGGCACACCGGGCTCAATTTTTCTCTGTACCCTGACATAAATAAAAAAGCCCTGGCCGGCTCGTAAAGGGCAATGTTAAAAAAATCGGGGCTTCTGAATCCGAGTTGAAGGTGTTCAAAGGTATAGACAAAAAGACCGTCCTCGGTATGGAGTTCAGAAATGTGAACTTCCTCCATGTTCAGTGGACTGAGAAAGGGATGGGCGTAGATGGCGGCCCTGGAAAACTTTTTACTGAGGCCCATCTGGCGATTAAAGTCCAGAATGGTTGGATAAATGCAACAGAGCGTCTTTAGGTCGTCAGACAGGTCTTTATCGGTTTTGGAAAAAATTTCAAATCGGTATTCATTGAGTGCCAACCTACTTTCAAATTCACCCCTAAATTGATGGGGCAGTCCCCGGTAAAAGGGTATGTAGTTGTACAGGAAATTTTTGAGGCCCGGATCCGTTTTCGGAGGTTTTTTCTGAACCCACCAGAGATTGATCTGCGGTTCAATCATAATTAAGGCGGCAATGATCAGAATGCAAACGATAAAAATTACGGGGTAGTGGTCCCTGTAGTCGAATACCATTTGATACAAATTGTAACCGGCTATAATGACGAAGGGAAACATGATAATTCTGGACAGCATAATCTTTAACTTTTATTGGTTGCAAAATCACATGGCGCAGTTCGAAGGAAAGCATTATGCTTTTGCTCCGGACAGATTACCGATGAAGTCGCCTACCAGATTTTCAGCCGTAGTCAACGCCTCTTGCAAATCGTTATTAACTATTACTACATCAAACGCAGTTTCATAACTCAATTCTTCCTTGAGTTTGATAGTTCTTTTTTTAAGTTGCTCCGGAGTTTCTGATCCCCTGTTTTTCAAACGTTTCATTAAAACTTGCAAGCTGGGCGGTTTTATGAAAATACTCAAGGCCCGGTCTCCATACCTCTCCTTGAGTGTAGTGGCGCCCTTTACATCGATATCAAATAATATGTGCTTTCCCTCGCTCCAAATTCTATTCACTTCAGACTTTAAGGTACCGTAATACTGATTTTCGTAGACTTCTTCCCATTCCAGTAATTGTTTGGTGTCTATTAGTTTCTTAAACTCCGGAATAGAGAGATAAAAATAGTCTTTACCGTGTAACTCCCCTTTTCGCTTGTCCCTGGTCGTTGCCGATACGGAGAATTGCATTTTGGGGTATTTTTCTTTTAGATGTTTGACAATGGTCGTTTTTCCGGCACCCGAGGGTGCGGTAATGATGATCATTTTACCATTAAAATATTCGTTGGACATATTATAGTATATTGGCTGTTTGTTCCTTTATTTTCTCTAATTCGTCCTTCATTTCCACCACGACTTTTTGAATGTCCGGATCGTAGGCTTTGGCTCCCAGCGTATTGATCTCCCTGCCTATTTCCTGGGTGATAAAATTAATTTTCTTTCCCTTGCTCTCCTGGGGGGTACTCATGACCTCCTGTAAATATTTGCAGTGTTGTCGCAGCCGAACGATCTCCTCGGTGAAGTCCAGTTTTTCGAGGTAAAAAATAATTTCCTGCTCCATTCTGTTTTGATCGGCTGTAACATCTTTGGCTATGGAATTGAAATTTTTCTGAAATCTTGTCCTAATGGCCTCCAACCTATTGGTGTCAAAATCAACCACGGTATCGATTCGATCTACTATGTTTTTGGTGTTGGTCAAAAGGGCACTACCCATTGCTTTCCCCTCGGTTTGCCTGTAAGCCTTATTGGCTTCGACCGCCACCTGAATTATTTTCTTTAGTTCTTTCCACTCCACTTCTGTCAGACTGGTTTCGTTGGGTTTTACAATATTGGGGATTCTCATTACTGCCTGCAATACGTCGCCGTTCAGGCCGAGTTGTTCCGAGAGCTTTTTAAGATCTGCAGCGTAGTGTCGAAGCAGGTCAATATCCAATACGTATTCTTCTTCTCCCCTGGTAGAGTCAAAGGAAAGGGTGAGGTCGATTTTTCCGCGGAGCAATTCTCCTTTAAGGAGGTTTCTTATTTCCAATTCTTTTTCTCTGAGGTCTTCGGGAATTTTACATCGAATTTCGAGTCCTTTGCTGTTCAGAGAGCGGATTTCAACCCTGTAATTTTTATTTCCGACGGTACCCTCAGCCTTGCCGTAGCCGGTCATGGAAAATATCATATAGTAGA
Source organism: Saprospiraceae bacterium (assembly GCA_018224445.1). Classification (GTDB taxonomy): domain Bacteria; phylum Bacteroidota; class Bacteroidia; order Chitinophagales; family Saprospiraceae; genus PWJY01. The sequence goes on along the minus strand of JAGTVA010000179.1, from coordinate 11,512 downwards.
ATTTAATTAAAAATATTTTTTATCCTTTAAATAGCGCTGTAAAGGAGGGCAAATTTAATATATAAAAGAAACTGGAACTATTTGATTATGAAAAAATTGTGTTTTTTTTTGTATATTGATATTTTTTGCGAAATTTGCCTCACTTTTTAATGGAGCAAAATTATAATTAGTTAACAATCAAAATATTAATAATGAGAAAAGCAGATTTAGTATCTTCAATTTCGGAGAAAACCGGAGTGCCAAAGGTAGATGTGTTAGTTTCTCTGGAAACTTTCTTTCAGGAAATAAAACAGACCCTGGCTTCAGGAGAGAATGTGTACATCAGAGGTTTTGGTTCTTTCATTGTAAAGAAAAGAGCAAAAAAAATAGGTAGACACATCAAGAAAAATAAAGCTATTGAGATCCCGGAACATTTTATTCCGGCCTTTAAACCTGCTAAAGTTTTTGTGGAGAAGGTCAAACAAAATGTCACTGAAGAACCTTCTTAATTGCAATGAATACAAAGCGAATTATTCTTATTTTTGCTGCCGTGGTTGCTGTGGCAGTAATTTATTTTGGTTGTGAAAAAAAGGATCCTTCATTTAAGGAAACAGAATCCAACCGAGCCCTTTCGTTTCAGCCGACTGATTTTATCAATATTAAAAGAGCAGTCATTTTAGATCTTTCTTCGGAGAGGAGGAACACTATTGAATCTCTGGAATTTGCAATAGAGCAGTCGCAAGATGAAATGGAGATGGCAGAATACCACAAGCAGCTTTCCAGTAATTGGATGCAGTTTGGGATACCTTCCCTTGCGGGATACCACGCCGAGCGGGTAGCTGAATTTGAAATGACTGCGGAAGCCTGGTCAATTGCGGGTTCTACCTACAGTATTTGCATGCAAAGGGCCGAATCTGAAAGCAGAAAAACGCTTTGCGGCAATAGGGCTGTTGCCAGTTTTGAAAATGCCGTTTCCCTGGATCCCAATAATTTGGATAATCGGTTGAATCTGGCGGTGACCCTCGCAGAATTTCCGCCCGAAAATAATCCCATGTCGGGAATCACCCAATTGATTGAATTAAACAGGCAGAATCCAGACTATGTGCCGGCGCTATACAACCTGGGTAGATTGGCCATTCAAACGGGTCAATACCAACGAGCGATTGAGCGTTTGGAACGCGCATTTGAACTCGAACCGGATAATCAAAGGGTGGTTTGCTTGATGCCTATTGCCTACAGTCAGTTGGGAGAGAATGAAAAAGCACAGCGATTTGCGGAACTTTGTGAACAGTAAATGAATTTATATAATTGAATTAATCATAAAAATAATTAACTATGCCTTGTGGTAAAAAGCGAAAAAGACACAAAATATCAACGCATAAGCGTAAAAAGAGATTAAGAAAGAACCGACATAAGAAGAAGAAGTAAATCATTGCGAGTGTTTACTCGCGATTTGATTTGAAAGATGGATAGACTTGACGTATTCGCATTCCTTTCACTAACTTTTTTCTAATTATTTGAATAAGAGACTTTTATAATTTAAACAACTCTTTAAATTTTCAGCGAAACCAATTTGTGCAGCCTGGAGATTTGAACACAATTTCCTGTTTTGGCAGTAAATACTGTCAATGCACTTGTTCATTTGTTTTGAAATTAAAGAGTAGTCATCAAATAAATTTGAGGAAAATCCAATAGAAACATTCGAAGATCGTCCGGTCTGTCCATTTTCTTTTTCGTATTGTTATATCTTTTTTTCTTACGACAAATCCCTGCGGCAAACCAGTATTATATATAAAATATATTTAATATAAAGTTGAATTTAAGTGTGGGGTCGAAAGTGATTTTGTGGTTTCAATAATTTATGCTTACCTTAGCGACCTAATTTTGTCTGAATTTCTCCTGTTGCTTAAATTGTCATAACTGTGAGGTTACCCATTTGGGGTAGTCGGGTTGTGATGCTAATTGTATTTGTATTTTAGTTACAAGAAATTTAAATTGTGGAGAAAGAACTTATAATAAATTCCTCACCTACTAGTGTAGAAATTGCTCTGTTAGAAGATGGGCAGCTCGTAGAGATACATAAGGAAAAGACCAATCAAAAATTCATAGTCGGCGATATATTTTTGGGTTACACCAAGAAACTCATGCCCGGATTAAACGCAGCTTTTGTGGAAATTGGCCACAAAAAGGACGCCTTTTTACATTACACGGATCTGGGGCCTAATGTGAAATCACTTTTGAAGTTCACCAACGACTCAATTGCCAACAGGCAGCATACCCATATGCTGAAGAACTTTGAGCTTCAAAAGCCCATCAGTAAATCCGGTAAAATCAATCAGGTCTTTAATAAAAAGGACGCTGTATTGGTGCAGGTATTGAAAGAGCCGATTTCTACTAAGGGGCCTCGATTGAGTTGTGAGATTACTATACCTGGCCGGCATCTGGTGTTGAGTCCCTTCAATAATGTGATAGCCATTTCGAAGAAAATAGCCAACTCCGACGAGCGAAAGAGACTTCAACTACTGGTGGAGAGCATCAAGCCGACCAATTTTGGCGTTATAGTGCGAACCGCTGCAGAGGGAAAAAAAGTTTCCGATCTTCACGAAGAGCTCAATCAATTGCTGGATAAGTGGGGTAGTGTCCGCTCTCAACTGGTGCATTCCAAACCACCGGTCAAGCTGCTGAGTGAATTGGATAAGACCACCAGTATCCTCAGGGATATGTTGACCGATGATTTCAATCGCGTCATAATTGATAATAAAGAGCTCTACGAAAATGTAAAGGGCTATCTCAACACAGTAGCACCTAAGAAGAACAACATTCTTTCCTATTACAGGGGAAGTACTCCAGTTTTTGATAAGTACGGGGTAACCAAACAGATTAAGACCTCTTTTGGTAAGACCGCTACCATGAAAAGTGGGGCTTATCTTGTGATAGAACACACGGAGGCCATGCACGTCATCGATGTAAACAGCGGACCCAAATCGGTGAAGAAGGACCAGGAAGAGGCGGCACTCTCAGTCAATATTGAGTCGGCCAGAGAGATAGCCAGGCAATTGAGACTCAGAGACCTGGGGGGATTAATTATTGTCGATTTCATCGATATGAGATCCAATGACAACAGGCAATTGCTGTATAAATCCATGCGGGATTTCATGAAAAATGACACCGCTCAGCACACCGTATTGCCCCTGAGTAAGTTTGGGCTGATTCAAATTACCAGGCAGCGGGTTCGCCCGGCAGTAAAAATTGATACTTCGGAAAATTGCCCGACTTGCAATGGAACCGGCAAGATTAATTCTTCCGTAGAGACTTTGGTGGAATTGGAAAGGGACCTGGAATTTATTATTAATTCAAAGACCCATAAAAAAATCACTCTAAAAGTACATCCTTTTATTGCCGCTTATTTGAAAAAGGGATTGCCCAGCCAGCAACACAAATGGTACTTCAAGTATAAAAAGTGGATTCGAATTGTCCCCGATAATGAGTGTGAGTTGGTTGAATATCGTTTTTTCGATGCCAGTGAAGATGAAATCCGACTGAGTTAATTCACTTTATTCATTGTCCTTTGAATTCCGATGGAGGTGAAGTCCAATACGGCTTCTCCTGCTTTAGCAACGGCTGTCTGGATGGTTTCCAGTTCGCTTTTCTCCCATTTTCCCAATACGTAATCCACTTGTTGTCCGGGGTGAAAATCGCGGCCGATACCGATTCTCAATCTGGGATATTTATTTGTCGAAAGCAATTGCTGAATATTTTTCAATCCATTGTGTCCGCCGTCTGAGCCACCGGGTTTTAATTTGATAACTCCCAGATCTAGGTGTACATCGTCGAGGATAACCATTGTACGATCTACCGGAATCTTGAGTTTGGTCATCCAATAGCGGATGGCCTTTCCACTTCTGTTCATATAAGTGGTGGGTTTTAGCAGGTGGATGGTCCTTCCCTTGTGTTTGAACTCAGCGGTAAACCCGAGTTGATTGTCTTTAAAAGTCACTTCGAATCTTTCGGCCAGATGATCAGCTACTTCAAAACCGATATTGTGCCTCGTCCCCTCGTAGTCCGGACCCATATTTCCCAGGCCTGTTATCAAATACTTCATATCATTATCCGGTTTTGCCGTTGATCCTGTAAATAACTTTTTTATAAATTTGATCATTCTCTTCAATATATAAGCAGTTGCAAAAGTAAAAATAAATTCCTTTTCATCTGCTTATTGGTTGGTATTCAGGAATCCTTTACAAGTATTTGATGTTATTCGTTAAACCGGCGACTGTTATCCGGCAAATTTCCATTGATTTTTAATTTAAATTTCGCGCACTGGAGAAGGGAGTGATAAAATTTAGAGTTATTTTATTGTTATAATCCATTTGCAACTAAAAAACAGACTTATGAACAAAAAATTCAGCCACCTAATTCCTGCAGCCGGAGAACACTCACCATTTTATCAACCCTATATCGATGCACTCGCGGGTGAAAATCCGCTGGAATCCCTCAAAACCGACCTGGATTATCAAATCGACCTTTTGGACAATAGTCCCGGCCTAAAGCTGGACTACAAGTACGAATTCAATAAGTGGACCTTGCGACAACTCATTATTCATTTAATTGATACTGAGCGTATAATGAGTTGGAGGATACTCGCGGCCACGAGAGGAGACCAAAACAATTATTCCGGTTACGATCAGGATTTGTACGCCCGGGCAACCGCTAATGATCAACGGAAGTGGGTTGAATTGAGAAAGGAATGGAAAGTGGTCAGGAAGTCTACACGGTTGTTGATATCTTCTCTTCAGGAGGGCGATTGGCAAAAATCTATATGCATTGATGAAAATGAAATCAGTGTGAGAAGCTTACTACATATTATTTGCGGTCACGCCCGGGTTCATTTCAAAATCGTCCAAAATAAATATCTCCCTTAATTTTGATGTGAGATAAGTCTCTTATCTTGGTTACCGCTGGTTTGATGGCAATTGCAATAGGTGAAAGTTAATCGGTTAGATTTAGCTTGGTGAGTATGTAATTCATATTTCGTTTGGTAGGGTAAAGTTCGAATAATTGCTCCGGATCGTGATCTACGTATTCCACACTTGAATCAAAAAAATACCGATTACCTGATATCCCTGAGATAGATACAATATCCACGAACTCATTGGCGGGTATCAAAAATCGGCTATTACAAGCGAGGTATTGATTTTTTGCATCCCATTCGTTGAGGTTTACAATTGTTTTGTAGTGTTTAAAAATTACATAGGTAGTGGTATTTGAAGCAGTAAAACCCTCGGGTAGTTGAATGCAAATTCTAGAATTGGGCGTAAGATCAAAACTCTGTCCAAGGGCATACCAGCTACTTTCCTCAAGTGGAAACTGATACCCGGTAATGGTTTTCAATTCCCCGTCGTCATTTACAGCTTCCCATTCGGTATATTGAAGAACTTCATCACTGGCTGTCCAACGTACACTCTCGTTGGTTTGATAAAAATATCTCGCTTCTTTTATTTCCTGATCAACGGGTATTCCCAATACGGGTGGGTTGTCTTTATTGGGTTCGAGTTTATGCCCCTGACCATCTCTAAAAAATAATTTGTGAGTGAATAAAACATCCATATAACCATTTTCACTTTGAAAGGAAAAGTCGAGGCCAATCCATTCGGACACATTTTGAGAAGACTTTAATTTAACGGTAACCTCCCCATCGTAAGCTTCCCCATTTTGTGATACAAAATTATCGGGCCCCGCGAGGAGGTAGGTGCTTTGGTTCAATTGAAAATAGTCTTGAGTATCCTTTATTTCAAAATCGTAAGTTTCGTAGTTGGGTGCAAGGGTGTTTTTCAGAGAATTGACATTTCCGACAAACTCGTAATTGCCGTCAGGGATAAAGATATCCTTCTCCTCCATACAGCCAGACAATAGGAAAACTGCAAAAAACAGTGCGGGGAGGATTTTAAATTTTAAATTTTTATTCATTTTAATTTCGGGTTATTATTTCCAATTACTTATTAGACACTACTTGTATTTCACTTCGCTGCCTGAAGCCTGGGACTTATTTAAATCGATACCTGATTCCGGCGTGTACACCAAAGACAAAGTAATTTTGAGTTAGGGGATATCCCTCAACCGTAAGCGGTTTTAGATTGTATCTTATTCGCGGTTCTATCATAAGAGAATACTCGCTGCTCAATCGATATCCCACACCAAAGCTTCCCGTGAGACTCACCCCTAAATTTTTTCTAAAAATGGAAGATTCTGTTTCTTCGGCATTAATATTTACGGGTTCGCCGGTTTGGTCCAGGACCTCTCCCCTGGTTTTGAATGCCACATTGAACATCACACCCAGGGAGGGAGTCAAAGTCCAGTTTCCACTTTCAAATTCGGCACCTACCATGAAGGGAATATCGATGATTTGGTATTTGTTTTGCACTTCTTTCAGCCTGGTACCAGTCTCAATTACAGACAGGGTGTCAAAAACAAAAGTGGTATCCATGGGTGCATTGATTATGGTGTCGATTAGCACATTCACGACCCTTCTGGTTTCAGCGTTGGGATCTTTGTAAATCATTTTTTCATTGATCTGATTGAAGGAAACTCCTGTTCTCAAGGCCAATCCGTTTTGAAATACAGCTGATAGTTTTATAGACATGCCATAGGATAGCAAAGCGGATTCAGAATTCCTTCTAAGTTCGGCAAATTCTTCGTCCTCGGCACTTTTGGCCAGGAGGAGTTTGTCGAAAAAATCCGGCCCTGCCAAAATATCGATAGTGAAATACCTCAAAGGAAATTGAGACTCCAAACAAATGGGGTTGTTCCTAATGGCACAGGTGTTGTAGTTAAATACTTGATTCTTCTTATTCACCTCCAACAACTCAACTGTTTGTGAATTTTCCAGGGTGGAGACTGCTGATAAAGAAGTGCGTTTAAATTGTTCGTATTGTGCCATTAAGTTGGTTGAGGCTTCAAAGTCTGCATCAGAGGTGGACCCTTCCCATTCCATTTCCCTGGTTGAAATGGTACTCAGGCCCTCAGAAGAGCTCGAATAAGGATCGAGGGCAGAAGGGGCCGGTTGACCAATTTCCGATGATAGATATAACTCCTGTGATTGACTTAAATCCATCGCTTGGGTATTGGACCGGTGGCTGGCGTGAGCGACCTGAGAGCCGGAATTTTCATGTGAATCGGGGGAGGTTCGGTCCAGGGGGTTTTGACCTGAAAGGTCCATCAACGAAGAGGAACTGCCGGGACTTGTATCTTCCGGAGAACTTTCGGAATATGGAGAATAGTTTTGAGACGCATTGAGTTGTTCTCCTTCGGCCATAGAATGAGTTTGGATTTTTGAATCCGTATTTTGCTGTGTATCGTCAGCCGAAAATTCGGTAATACCGACATTGGCATATTGGGATGGCGGAGTTTGTTCCCCCTGTGGCCACAACATGTATGCAACGAATCCCAATAAAAGGAGTAAAAGGAGCAGTAGAAGAGCTTTTCTACGCAGGTCTGCAGCTTTTCTGCGATTGACTATACCGGTCCATACGGTGGCCGGAGGGGTGATCTCGTAGTTTCTAAGTTTACCTCTAAAAAGTTGGTCTGTATTCATTGGATTGTAGTCCATACTTTCTTTTTATGCTAAAATTACTTGCAAATGTTTTAATGCATTTTGTAGGTATTTTCGGGCCTTCAACAATTGGGACCGCGAGGTACTTTCTCCTATTTCAAGCATATCTGCAATTTCGTGATGTTTGTAACCCTCAATTACATAGAGATTAAAAACGGTTTTATATCCATGGGGCAATTGATTCACCAGTTCCAGCAATTCCTTTTCATTGATATCTGAAATGGCTTTGCTTTTGATCGGTTCCTCTTTTACCTCATCCAGGTTGCTAAACTCATTTTTGTTAGAACTTTTTTTCAAAAATTTAAGTGCTGTATGCACCATTATTTTTCTAATCCATCCCTCAAAGGACCCTTTGTGCTTAAAAGTATGCAACTTGCGATACACTCTTATAAAGCCATCCTGCATGATGTCTTCAGCCTCCATTTTATTTCTGGCATACCTCAGACACAGCACAAACATCTTTGCGGAAAAGCGATCGTACAACATACGTTCGTATTCTGCTTTTCCACTCAAACACCCCTCAATGAGTTCTCGATCATTCAACTTCTTAGTATCTTCAGTTTAAAGAATCTTTTTATATCAAAAGTGCTGCCTGCTAGTTTAAAAAACATTAGAATAAAAATAAAGTTCCTTTTTGGCAAAGGATAAAAAGTACTTAAATCAGGTAAATATTTACGGGGAGCTAAAGGAAAGGCAGAAAAAATTGATCTGATTATGCAAATTGGACTTGCTTTTTCGAGTTTGCGAGTTCAGAATAGGGAATTACGGTATTCAAACCGAGGTCGTTAAAGTATTTAGTAACATACTGATCGGGCAGGGCAGATGCAGCCAGAACGAAGTCTCCTCCCCAGGCTCCCAGACTTTTTACAGTTCCTTCAAAGTCATTAAATTTTTCCTTTTGAATACGCGACAATTTCAATTCTTTTTCAATGAGGTTTTCGCTCTCGTTAAGGAGGTTGCAAAATTCTTCCAGAGATTGCGCATTGGCTATGGACCTGCTGAATAAACTCACTTCATCAATAATCCCATTGCTGACTTTAGATTTGAATTTTTCAAAATAGGTAAGGGCTTCTGCGCTGTTTTTTTTCTGCCCCAGATAAACAAAATACAGTTGATTTTTAAATTCGGGATCGAAATCCACATAATTTATTTTAATCTCTTCCTCCTTGCGGGTGTACAACAAGGGGCTATCTGATTTTGCACACGCGATGTCGTAACCGGAGCCTCCAAAAGTGCGGTCGTAGAGTTCGTAGGGCTCTACATCTGCCCACTGTGCAATGCAATAAACCAAAGAAGAAGAGGAGCCCAGTCCCCAGTTTCTGTCAAATTCCAACTGAGTGGTAACTTTAAAGCCGTACCACTGAGATAAAAAATCAGAATTGAGTCTGCAGGCTTCGTAAAGAATAAGGGATAATTTTTCTGCAATTTCTTTATCTGAAAATTTCTCAAACTTTAAATCGAAGAGAGAACAGGTGCCACTAAACCATTCACTGCCATTGGGACAAAGGGACTTCCACTTGATGTCGGAACCCCGTCCTCGCTTGACTTCCATCCTCTGCCCCTTATTGACAGGAAGCGCGAAGGCGGTAGCACCTTTAAGTACAAAGTACTCGCCGCTCAGTAATAATTTCCCTTTTCCGTAATAAGTTTCTATGGCTAGATTATTTTGATGTAAAATTAATTAGATATACCGAAAAAACAAATATATTACAAAAATATATATAATTTTTTTTCTAAGGTATATTTTTAAAAATTTCAGTACACAATTTTTAAGCCGGTGGACTGTCCGATTGTTCTGAAAATAGGGACCACCTTGGGGTAAAATAAAATTAAAACCTCCCCTCCAGGCTCATTCCAAAAAGTGCAAAATCGTATTTAACCGGGTCGCGGGAATCTATTTTCTTTAATTCATCCATAATTTCCATTACCGATTGCCAGTCGATGGATTTTCTCTTCAGCAGGTGTAGGTTACGGGCCACACGCTCGACGTGCACATCCAGTGGAATGCAGAGTTGTGTCGGGCTGATATCTTTCCACAATCCAAAATCAACTCCTCTGTCGTCCTTCCTCACCATCCATCTCAAAAACATATTGAGCCTTTTGCAGGTGCTTTTGCGGGCGGGAGTAGCTACGTGTTTCATCGTCCTTTTCATAGCACCTGAGGTGTTTAAAAAATACATATGGAACTGAGACAGAGCATCCTTCACTGATTCGTCCCCAGGGCTCAGGTGTTGAGTGAAGGCCATTTCAAGCGAATCGTATTTCCGGTAGTGATTTTGTAAGAATTCGACAAAAGTATAGGCGTCTACAGGTTGAAAGGTGCGGTGTACAAAGTCGGAGAATACCAACCTTTCCTCTGGGGAGTGATTCAAAATGAATTCGTGAGGACTTTCCCCCATTCGGGACAGAAAGTCACTGCTTTTGTTGATAATTGTTTTCCTCAATCCCCAGGCAAAAATGGCGGCAATAAATCCGGCTATCTCGATGTCCTGCTTTTTGTCGAAACGGTGGGGAACACAGATGGGATCTTCTTTAATAAACGCTCTTCGATTGTATTTGGATTCGTACTCGTTGAGCAAATCTACCAGTCTTTCCATCGGTTTATTTTATCAGTGGTATTTTGCAATTGCAAATCTCCTTTTCCGGTTTGTGGGGAAGATCGGAGAAGAACATATAGGTCAAAACTCCAGGTTGAGATTGTTATACAGGAACTGAAAGTCCAGTGGAGGATTACAGTTCTGCTTTGACTTCTATTACCTCATAGGCTTCGATGGTGTCACCGACCTTGATGTCGTTGAAATTTTTGACAGTCACACCGCACTCCAGACCGGATTTCACTTCTCTAACATCGTCTTTAAAGCGCTTGAGGGAGGTGATTTCACCGGTGACCCCTTCTTTGGTCGGGAAAATTACAATCCCGTCCCGAATGATGCGTATGTAGGAATTTCTGTGAATTTTTCCATCCTGCACATAGCAACCGGCCACGGTTCCGACTTTACTTATTTTATAAGTTTCCCGCACTTCAAGATTACCAACGATTTTCTCTTCTCTCACAGGTTCGAGCATACCTTGAATAGCGGATCTGATCTCCTCTATGGCTTCGTAAATAATGGAGTAGGTTCGGATCTGAACGCCCTCTTTTTCGGCCAATTTTCGAGCCCCCAGAGAGGGTCGCACTTGAAATCCAATGATGATGGCATCGGAAGCCGAAGCCAGGAGGACGTCTGATTCGATAATTTGCCCCACCGCTTTATGTATTACATTCACCTGAACGCTCTCGATCGAAAGTTTGATCAATACATCGGAAAGGGCTTCAATGGAACCATCCACATCTCCCTTTACAATAAGATTGAGTTCTTTAAAAGTTCCCAGGGCCAATCGCCTGCCAATTTCGTCCAGACTGATTCGTTTACTGGCTCTGTTACTTTGTTCCCGATTGAGTTGTCCTCGTCTGTTGGCCAGGTCTTTGGCTTCGGATTCGTATTCCATAACCTTAAACTGTTCTCCAGCTTGCGGGGCACCGGAAAGCCCCAATATCATAACGGGCTTTGAGGGCCCTGCTTCCTTGATTCTCTTGCCAAATTCATTGAACATGGCTTTTATCTTTCCCTGATTTTCACCTGCGACCAGAGAATCTCCCATTTTCAAGGTACCCGTTTGTACCAGTACTTTGGTCACATACCCACGTCCTTTATCTAGAGATGCTTCAATGACTGTTCCAATGGCTCTTCTGTTGGGGTTGGCTTTGAGTTCAAGCAAATCTGCTTCGAGCAATATTTTTTCGAGCAATTCATCTACATTGGTTCCCTGAAGCGCAGAAATGTCCTGAGATTGGTATTTTCCACCCAATTCTTCCACCAGGAGATTCATATTGTCCAACTCCTGTTTTATTCTTTCGGGATCGGCACCGGGTTTATCTATTTT
>JAGTVA010000178.1 GCA_018224445.1 Saprospiraceae bacterium | reverse complement strand
GGGGCCATTCGAGGCCATTATTCATTTTGCAGCCTACAAAAGCGTGGGTGAATCCATGTCTTTTCCCTTTAAATACTACCAAAACAACATCCCCTCTGTACTGAACATCAGCGAAGCAGCCATACAAAACCACATTCGGCATTTTATCTTCTCCTCCTCCTGCTCGGTCTATGGAAATGCAGAAAAAATTCCGGTAACGGAGCAAACCCCCATGGGTGAACCGACCTCTCCTTACGGCCTTACCAAGCAAATCGGAGAGCAACACCTGGTCGATTTGACCAGAAGGTATCCCGAATTCAAGCTCACCCTGTTGAGGTATTTTAATCCCGCCGGAGCTCATCCCTCCGCTAAAATAGGGGAAGCCTCCCGCAAACCCTCCACCAATCTGGTTCCCATTATTTGCGAAGTGGCTGCGGGAAAAAGAGAGAAAATTGTTGTCTACGGGGACGACTACCCCACCCGAGACGGAAGCTGTATCAGAGACTATATACACGTCATGGACCTGGCTGAAGCACATACCGCTGCACTGGAGTACTCCATCGACAATGGAAGAAAGCAAAAAGTGGAAGCTTTTAATCTGGGAATCGGAGAAGGGGTATCGGTACTTGAAGCCATAGCGGCTTTTGAAAAAACTACGGGAGAAAAAATCCATTACACCATCGGTAAACAGAGACCCGGAGACGTATCCGCCATTTACGCCCGCTACGACAAAGCGCAAAGAGAATTGAAATGGTCTCCCCGCAGAAGCATAGAAGACATCATGGCCTCCGCCTGGGCGTGGGAGAAAAATCGCTGGGGGAAATGATGGGCGAACTTGATTTTTTTACCTCAATAACCCGAATTAATTCCAGTCCTCGCTTTCCAATTTAAAAATATCTCCGAGCTTCATTTCAAAGACAGCCGCTAACTTTAATCCCAATACAGTCGAAGGTACGTATATCCCCTGCTCAATGGAATAAATGGTCTGCCTGCTGACTCCCACCTTTTCCGCTACCTGAGTTTGGGTCCAATTTCTCTGCTGCCGTAAAGTCTTTAAATTATTCCTCATGTTTCATGGATTTTTTAAGCCTCATCAGAAACCACCTAAAACGGATGTAAAAGAAGACAAAGGGAAGGTAAATGCAAATCACCAAAACACGGAAAAACTCAATGCCGTAAATAAAAACAATAGTAAGTCCAAGAACTACAGCGTAAACTATTATGGCAGTGTGCCAGGATTTCAATCTCAACAAGCCAATAAATTCGTCCTCGTTTTTTGTCCTGGCAAGACAAATAAACACCAGACCCAATAAAACTCCTAAGGCAGCGATTTCATTGGTTAAGTTCTCGGTTTTGGGGAGGTCGAATATTCCACCGCCTTCCCTCCAGGGAAAATATAAATTAAAAAAATCAAATTCCACCTCCCAAAACAAAACTCCCAACCCCAGGGGCAAAAATATTAGCAGGAAAATCCAACCGATAAGGTGGTAGCGCTGCGGTAATAATAAACTATTCATATATTTTATTTTTTATACGATTAACTACAGTTGTAAAATTCAATCCACGCCAGCCCCTTTATCTAAAGTTAAAATCCGCTATGAACTGCATTTTTGTAAAGAAAACTTTACAAATGTAAAGTTTATTTTACACTTTATTGGTTTTTTCATTCGGAAGATAAAAATACCTTATTAAAGAAAGCCACTGGGGTTCAACCTTATGCGGTGTTCATTTGTGTTATAAATAAAAAAACATCATGAGCAAAACAGCATTCATTACAGGAGGAACCAAAGGTATCGGATACGGAATAGCAGAATCGCTTTTAAACGAGGGTTGGAAGGTCGGAATCACCGGTCGCAGCCAGCAAAGTGTAGATGAGGGATTAGGAAATTTTGACCAAAAACACAAGGGATCGGTAACCGGTTATGTGTGTGATGTAAGAGATCTGAAAGCCCAGGAATCAGTGGTACAAGAACTGGTAAAAAAATACGGTAGCCTCGATTTACTGGTTGCCAATGCCGGACTCGGTCATTTTGCGAGCATATCGGAAATGACTCCCGAGCAGTGGAACGAAACCATAGATGTCAATCTCACCGGGGTATTCAATACCCTTAAGGCGGGTTTGGAACCCCTTAAAAAATCAAAGGGATTTTTCATCACCCTGGCCAGTCTTGCTGGCACCAATTTTTTTCCCAAAGGAGCTGCCTATTGTGCGAGCAAGTTTGGTTTGGTGGGGTTTACCCAGGCGGTCATGCTCGACCTTCGCGAACACGATATACGCACTTCGACCATTATGCCCGGATCGGTAGCCACCCATTTCAACGGCAATGTGCCGGACGAAAAGGATGCGTGGAAAATCCAACCCGAAGACATCGGTGCCATGGTGGTACACCTCACGCAATTGGATTCCAGGACGCTGCCCTCCAAAATCGAAGTGAGGCCTTCTTTTCCGCATAAAAAGGGAAAGTGAGTTGAGGGGTCTAATTCGAGGATCTGTTGCTATTTTGAATGGCTGAGGAATGACAGCCTGCCCATTGTCTATATATGGGGGGGGCGACATCTTAGTTTTTAGGTGCCAAAATTGACCGATTGGGTAAATTTTACAGCCTGTTTTTTTTCTCGCAAAGACGCTAACCCGCATTATTCATGAGGGGTTTGTCGTGAAAGGCTAAAGCCCAATAGAAATGGTGGCTCGAGAAGATTTTTTACCGCAGCCGTAGCACCAGTTACGGTGAGGACAGAAAATTGAGCACGTGACCATTTATAAAGGGATATAGCCTTGTAATAGAAGCCTTCATGAATAATGCGGGCTAAGGCGCATAAGATGCTCCCCGCGACCCCGCCCTCATTGTCTGAACCGTTGATTTATTTGATTAGGGAATTCGCTGATATTCTTTTTAGAAGGCTACGGTTGACGGATGTGGTGAAATAGATACAATTAAGATTCACACGGCCGTGTGAATCTACTGATTATGTAATTCAATACCATCTCGCGGTATTCCACCAAATAAACTTTTGATTCATGTTATCACAGCCCATCATTTAATCACATAAATCAGCGGTTCAGACATCTACTCCACCCTCATCATCTTCCCAAGGTGATATTCCCCCTCAAACCCCAGGCGGTATATGTACATGCCCGAGGACGAAAATTCACTGCCACTCAGTTCCCAGTCGTGACTGCCGGAGGGGTATTTCCTGCTTTGGCGAAAGATAGTCTGACCGTAGGAATCGTAAATCATCAGCTCCACGGAGCCGGGATTGGGTAGCTCGAATCCGATGGACGTATGGGTAGTAAATGGATTGGGGCGATTGGGTTCTATTTCAAAGCTGGTGTATTCCAACTGCTCCTCTTCCCACTCGGAAAAACCGGAGCTGAGCAGAGCCGTCTGACCTCCGGAAGTAGGTCGGTCTCTATGAACGACGGGACCCAGAATGCCGCTGAATGGGCAAGTATTGCGATTGTCCTGTACCTTGAGGTAGGTAGTACAATGGTTTTGGTGACCGTATTTATTGGTCACCCAGATTTCCACTGTAAATGTAATTTCCTTTTCTCCGTTCAGATCGTCACAGTCCCAGGTATGGTGGGTGTGGGTCAGGTCGCTGCTGAAGGTAAAGTGGAGGTCATCAT
>JAGTVA010000177.1 GCA_018224445.1 Saprospiraceae bacterium | reverse complement strand
CATGGATACGCAAACGATTAATAGGAGAAAGGCTCTTGTCATCTTGTTTTTTATGGCAGTAATGCATTGTGATCCTGATTAAGTATCGATCGATACCCGTACCTTTAACAACCTCTAAGTTATTCATTTTAGGGTAAAATCAAAAATGAAATCCAGCTATCACCTCCACCGGATACTAAGCCATCTCTCAAAATATTTGATTGCCTATTCCAATGATGGCGTGGTAGCAACCGGTTATCACTTCCGTTATCTTTTCAAACGCTACAAAGTGCTACAAAGGTGTTGCATCCCGTCGAAGGAACGGGACAGGCTCTACCGCGCTTTATATGTAGAGTGTTTAAACTTCAGATAGTGCCTAAGGTCCCTGTGATTTTGGTCTTTAAGTGCATTTATCTTGTATGGATTAGTACAGAGTGACGTCCTGTTATGTGGAATCAAAGGACAAATATCTTCTTTTCCTCAACTACAATTTCCCCCTCCTTCCCGGCAACCCATAAGAAAACACTACAAAGCTGATGGCGGCAAAAAACAAACCAAATACAATGGGATCCAGTCCCAGGGGCAGATGGAAGTACAGGTTGAGAAAATCAAAGGATACCGGTTTGGTGGCGTTGATTGCGCCTATGAGTTGAAAGTTGGTGAGTTCAGCGGGATCGATGGAACTGAGAGCGGGAAATAACAGGGAAAGTCTTTCCATTTCTCCCTCAATGGCCATCCGCTCCACGCCATACCCGAGTTCGACCAGGTATATGCTGAGTACCATGGTGATGAGTCCTCCCACAATCATGGCAGAAAGGGCGCCTGCCGTGCTGGATTTTTTCCAATATAGCGCGCCGATGACAGGCACAAAAAGTCCCGCGACCATAAAGGAATAGGAACGGAGCATCAGATCGATCACATTGGTGATGCTCATGGCGAGCACAAGAGCCAGGGCTCCGATGATGAGGGTGACCAGTTGCGACATGCGGATTTCGCTTTTTGGCATCCATTTTTTCTTCTTCAGGGTTCCCAGCACATCGGTTACCACATTACCGGAAGAGGCCATCAGGCAACTGTCGGCCGTCGATAAAATAGCGGAAAAGTAGGCCGCTAAAATCAATCCCAGCAATCCCACCGGCATGACGTGTCTCAGCAACATGGGCAAGCCCGTTTCGGGGTCCACCTCTTCCATATTCATGGCACCGAGTTCTACAAACATGCCCTGATCGGCTGCTACGCGGGCAAAAAGACCCAACAGTACCCCCATAAATGCCATGATGGGGTATTCAAAAATACCGGCCAAATACCAGGCCCTTTTGGCCGTCTTCACATCCCTGCAGGCAAATATGCGCTGGTAAAGAGTCATGCCCACAAACCAGATGGGAATGATGGTAATCCCCCAGTTGACGATCGTCTGCCACCGGATATTGGTCAGCGACAAATGCCCCGGCTGCACCGATTGGCGAATGGCCTCCATGCCGCCGATCTCCATATACGCGATGGGAATACCGATGAATATCAATCCTCCCATGAGTATCATCCACTGAAAGGTATCGGTGTATATCACCGCCTTGAGTCCACCCATAACGGTATACACCACAGCGATTATCCCCATCACCACCAGCGCTGAATGTAAGTCCACAGTCGGAAAAGCGCCGTCTGCGAGCTTGGCCCCAGCAAGCAACTGCGAACTGGTAAAACCCGCGTAGCCGATGGCGGAAATGATGCCTGCAACAAGTGCAACCACCGGTCCGTAATGGTGTCCGAAAATCTGTGGAAAAGTGAGAAAGCGATCAAACGCGCGGTTGTTTTTTATCTTGGGAATCAGAAAAACCGCTGCCAGCCAGGCGCCCAGTAAACCGGTAAAGAGCATCCACGAGCCCGAAAGGCCCATGATAAATCCCAAGCCCCCCAGACCGATGGAGAATCCGCCCCCTACGTCTGTGGCCACCACACTGAGTCCGATGTGAAGGCTTCCCATTTTTCGCCCACCCACGTAATAGTCCTCGGTGCTTTTATTCTTCAAATAAAAATAATAGCCCACGGCCAGCACCGCTATCATGTAAATGACAAAAATGGAAATGTCAATCCAATTCATACCTCGGCTTGATTTAGGTGATCAAAGGTAGGAAACGGAAGACTTTTTTCATAAAACGGCAACTATATCTCACTACAAGTCTACCGGAAAGAGTACTTAGCTCACTCTCTCCACCTCTATCCGCACCGCTCCAGCCTCGGCCAGTTCGGCCTCCTCTCCCCGGGTTTCGGAGGTAAAGGTGATCTCGCGGGCCAGGGTTTCAGATTTGACATAGTCGCCGAAATTTTCGAGGGCTTTTTGAAGGAGCTCGTTTTCTGACAACCGGATCACGATTTTGTCGGTGACGTTAAAATCGCTGTCTTTTCTTAGGTTCTGCACCCGATTGACCAGCTCCCGCGCCAGTCCCTCTTCTCTGAGTTCATCCGTCAGGGTGGTATCCAGGGCCACAGTTATGTCTCCGTCCTGAGCTACCTGCCATCCGGGGATGTCCTCTGAACTGATGAGGATGTCCTCCTGAGTTAATTCGTAGGTATTTCCGTTGGGCGCAATGACTATTTTTCCGTCTTTTTCCAGGCTATCGATTTCCTCCTGTCCCCATTCACTGATCAGTTGATTGGCGGCTTTCATGTCCTTGCCGAGCTTTCGGCCGAGGGTTTTAAAATTGGGCTTGGCTTTTTTCTCGATCAAACCGGAGGCATCGGTCACGTATTCAATTTCCTTCACATTGACTTCGGAGAGGATCAATTCTGAAACGGCCTCCACTTCATTTTTAAACTCGTCCCGAATGACCGGGATCAGGATTCGGTTCAGCGGCTGGCGAACGCGGATTTTTTCTTTTTTTCTCAGTGAAAAAACCAGTGAAGTTATGCGCTGTGCATAATCCATTTTTCGCTCCAGAGGTTTATCGACCACTCCTTTTTCCACCGATGGAAAATCGCTCAGGTGAATAGAGACTGAAGCTTCTTTTCCACTTACTTTATTGAGGTTCTGAAACAAAAATTCCGAGAAAAAGGGCGCAATGGGAGCCATCAGTTTTGCAATGATAGAAAGAGAATCGTAGAGCGTCTGATAGGCTGCGAGTTTGTCCTGCGACATCTCCCCTTTCCAGAACCGCCTTCTGCTCAGGCGAACATACCAGTTGCTGAGGTGGTCGTTGACAAAGGTCTGAATCTTACGTGCGACCAAAGTCGGCTCGTAATTGGAGTAGTCCTCTTCCACCTCCCGAATAAGGGAGTGCAGCATAGAGAGTATCCAGCGGTCGAGTTCGCTGCGATCGGCCACAGGCACGGCCTCTTCCGAGGCGCGATACCCGTCGACATTGGCGTAAAGGGCAAAAAACGAATAGGTGTTGTAAAGCGTGCCAAAAAATTTTCGCTGCACTTCTGCCAGGCCGTTCAAATCAAAACGCAAGTTCTCCCAGGGTTGGGAATTGGCCATCATATACCAGCGGGTGGCATCGGCACCATAAGTTGCAATGGTTTCAAAAGGCTCCACCGCATTGCCCAGTCGCTTGGACATTTTCCTGCCGTCCTTATCCTGTACCAGGCCGTTGGAAACTACATTTTTATAGGCTACGCTGTCAAAACACATGGCGGCTATGGCGTGCAGGGTGAAAAACCAGCCTCGCGTCTGATCCACGCCCTCGGCGATAAAATCGGCGGGATAGTTTTTCTCAAACTTATCACTGTTCTCAAAGGGATAGTGCCACTGCGCATAGGGCATAGATCCGCTATCGAACCAAACATCGATCAGGTCCGTTTCGCGAATCATTTTTTTTCCGGAAGGGGAAACCAACACCACCTCATCGATAAACGGACGGTGCATATCCTCCGGCAAAGTCTGCTTCAGACCCAAAGATTTATTGGCTTTTTCAATCTCCTCTGAAAGCTGATCCATCGAGCCGATGATCAGTTCCTCCTCGCTGTCCTCCGTCCTCCAAATGGGGAGCGGAATGCCCCAGTATCGGGAGCGACTCAGGTTCCAGTCCTGAAGGTTTTCCAGCCAGTTGCCAAAGCGCTTGGTTCCCGTGTGTTCGGGCTTCCAATTGATGGTCTTGTTCAACTCTACCATTCTCTCCCGGGCTGCCGTGGTTTTTACAAACCAACTGTCCAGGGGATAATACAAAATGGGTTTGTCCGTCCTCCAGCAATGCGGGTAGTTGTGAAGGTACTTTTTAGAGTGAAAACACTTGTTTTCTGTCTTTAATTTGATGACAAGGTCTACATCCACGCTTTGGTAATCGGGATCGTCCTTGTAATCTTTTACATATCTCCCCGCCAAGTCGCCCATGCGGTCGTCGAATTTGCCCTGTTTGTCCACCAGTGTGAGGTGTCCCATTCCGTATTTGGCGGCGACCATGCGGTCATCTGCACCGAATGAAGGAGCAATGTGAACGATTCCGGTACCCTCTTCAGTGGTCACAAAATTCCCCAGTAAAACTTTAAAAGCATCACCTTCCTCCGGTTCGGCATAGGGCAGCAATTGCTCGTAGCGAATGTTTTCCAGTTTCGCTCCTTTGAACTCTGCCACCACTTCAGCCGGGACCAATTTGTCCCCTTCACGGTAGTCCGAGAAATTTGCTTCCAACTGTTCGGGTTTAAACCAGGCAGATAAGAGTTCTTTCGCAAGTATGACATTGCCCGCCTGATGGGTGTACCGGTTGTAGGTGCGCACCATGACATAGTCCAGTTTGGCGCCTGCAGCCAGAGCCGTATTGGACGGAAGTGTCCATGGAGTGGTGGTCCATGCGATAAAACACACGGGCAACTCTAGCGATTGAGCGAATAAAAATTCCGATTTTTGGTCGCGAATCACTTTAAACTGTGCAACCGCAGAGAGGTCGCTCACTTCTTTGTAGCAACCCGGTTGGTTGAGTTCGTGCGTACTCAATCCGGTACCCGCCGCCGGAGAAAAAGGCTGAATGCTATACCCTTTATAGAGGTAGCCCTTGTCGTATAGCTTTTTCAAAAGGTGCCATACAGATTCGATGTATTCGTTTTCAAAAGTGATGTAGGGATTGTCTAGATCTACCCAGTACCCCATTTTCCGGGTGAGGTCGTCCCAGAGGTCTTTGAACCTCATTACCGTTTCCCTGCATTTTTTGTTGTAGTCTGCCACGGAGATTTTGGTTCCGATGTCTTCCTTGGTGATGCCCAGTTCCTTTTCCACGCTGAGTTCTATCGGCAGGCCGTGGGTATCCCATCCGCCTTTTCGCTCCACTCTTTTTCCCTTCATGGTGTGGAAGCGGCAGAACAAATCTTTGACCGTTCGCGCCATCACGTGGTGGATGCCCGGCTTTCCGTTGGCGGATGGAGGTCCTTCGTAGAAAACGTAGGTATTGTCTTCGTCTCTCTCCTCTATGCTCTTCCGAAAAACATCGTTTTCTTCCCAAAACCTGAGCATTTCTGCATCTATGGCGGGCAGGTCGAGTTTCTCGAATTCTTTAAATTTCTGATCTATCATATCTACTTCACTCTTTTTCAATAATTTAAACCTTCATCTTCATCAACGCTAATTATTGGTGGAAATGAGAAATGCAAAAATAAGAAAAACGATAAGATATGTGTTTTGAAGGGAGTATGAATATCAAAACAGGGCGATATTTAAGGTGAAGAGGTCCATGTGAAAAGTTTAAAGTTTACCCTCTGGTATTTCACAAGTTATATTTTCCGGAAGGAAAAATTGGAAGTAATTGGTTCCTAATTTTAAAATGAGAGTATAAACGCCTTTGTGGAATTTATAAAAGAAAACATACCTTGTTGCCTTGTTAAACTGGCAGGAGGTTTATTGATTAATTTCGCTAAACCTGGGCACTATTGAAGGAAATACGACGAGTATGCAAAGTAAAGAAAAGGATTTTTTTTAGTTCTCTGTGAAGGTATTTCGGCAACGCTCAATACATCGCTCTGTGTCCTCCGTGAACTCAGTGGTAAACTCTTTTCAGTCAGGCGATAGGTCGGAGACCCGGGTTTTGAATTGGACTAATCTTCAACTGATAATCACACTTTTTGTAGTCTCAGGAATCCCATTCCTACTTAGCAAATTCAATGGCACAAAAGTCCAATTTATTACCTCTGCTTAAAAGTTCGCAACCGGGTTAATCAGCTGTTCATCGTATTTCACCAATTTAATTACCTTTGGACTTTGTGAAAATGTCTCCTAAAAAAAATGAATAAATACCTCATCGACCACCGGGTGAAGAAATTCCTTCGCTCTCCGACATTCGATCAGAGTGTACTCACTGCCATCTGGGTAGGGTTAGTGGCTCTTTATTTAGTGGTGGTCATTGGGGTAATGGGTATGTTTCTGCCGGAGATACTTCAGGGCGTTGCAGGAGATGCAGAACAGGTGGGCCCCATCCTCAGCAGGGTCATCATTTATTATATGATTTTTGACCTCGTGATCCGGTATTTTTTCCAAAAGCTGCCGGGCATGGACGCGAAACACTACATATTGCTGCCCATCAGAAAAAACAGGCTGGTTCGCTTCCTGCTCAATATATCGGTATTTAATCTTTTCAACTTCTTTGGTCTGCTGCTCGTACTCCCTTTTTTCTATAGGGTGATCAGAAGTGAAAATGAATTGTGGTCGTCCATCGCCTGGCTGTTGGGAATGCTGTCTATCATTGCCATCAATCACTTTACAGCCATTTTAATCAAAAGGTGGGGGACACTGAATTTTCGACCCGTATTGATTACAGCGGCTTTGATCGCCCTGCTTTTAAGTCTGGAGTACTTCGGCTGGATTTCCATAATGTCCCTTTCCGCCTCCATATTTACTCCCCTGCTTCACAGCTCAGTTGGGTTTGCTGTCCTTGTATTGGCAACCATTGGACTCTATTGGTGGAACACCAAATTGATGCTCTACTTTATTTACGAAGACCGGGGACAGGTAAAAACCGGTAGTTCCGTAGGAAAAAACCGGCTGGCATTTCTGGTAAACCGGGGCATTACCGGGACTTTAGTACTGAATGAAATCCGGCTCATCCTTAGGAATAAACGAGCGAAAAGTGTATTTTTGGGATCATTATTAATTCCGGTCGCTTTTTTAGTCTACTTCTCCCCCGAAACATCAGAGGTCATACTGGTTTTTCTTCCCTTCGCCATTATTGCCATAGGAGCTTTTGCTAT
>JAGTVA010000176.1 GCA_018224445.1 Saprospiraceae bacterium | reverse complement strand
AAGAAGACGCAAAGAACCGCAAAGGGTCTAATGCTTGTTCAAAAATAGGTAAATAGTAGAGGACACTCAGCGATCTCTGCGTAAAAGTTCAGGACACAATAAAAAACCTTTAGAAAACTATAGTTCGCCTGGCTATTTAATAAAGGAAAGGTTAAAATCTTTGCGTAACCTCTGCGTGAAAAAAAGATTTCAATTCCGGTTTTTATAATTGAATATTCCTACCAGAGAAAAAGTTTTCACGCAAAGGGCGGTAAGAATACGCAAAGAACCGCAAAGGGTCTAATGCTTGTTCAAAAATAGGTAAATAGTAGAGGACACTCAGCGATCTCTGCGAGATAGAACATGGTTAAATAAATAACCTTTTAAAACTATATTTCGCTCTGTTTTATAAAATATGGAGAGGTTAATTTCTCGGCGACCTCTACGTGAAAAAAAGATTTCAATTCCGGTATTAATAATTGAATTTTCTAACCACAACGCTGAAAAGGGATAAAAGGCCAAGACTTGGGCCGGCTAAAGTATGCTTAACTTAACACTAACCTACCGCAAAGGAAATGAAGCCCGGTGAAGTCCCCCCTTGGGGCTATCGACCTCTATTTCAATCTCTCCGGGACTTCCCTTTACGATCCACCTGAGATGTACGCTGCCGGTACCGGGAATATTGCTCACCCGCAGGGCATCCGGCTCATGAGTCTGTTCTTTTCCCACTCCAAGATCCGGATTACTCATGAGCAGACCACTGATCACCTCCGCTCCGCGAATAGAAATGATATTCGGAGGGGTAATTTTGTTTTTTAAATCGTGACTGGAATGAGTGGGTGTAGCCCTCACATTATCAACCGTAACTGTAATCTCTGTCAGGTTCCTTCCGATGGACCGAACCCTCGGCTCTCGGATTTGCAATTTGGGCATTTGGTGAGCGTGATACAGGGTAAAGGCCATGTTTCTATGGGCGTCCTGCTCCAGCAAAAAGCCGGGGTGATTTCTCACGTAATTCTTTTTGGGTCCTCCTATTTCAATAGGACCGAATTGAGGATGGTCAAAAGGCTCCCAGGGGACATAAGCATCGCCAAACAACAGGTATTTATCAAAGTCGTAAAACTGAGTATCCTCCCATCTGCCAATCTGACTTTCGTCGTTAAAAAGCAGGTAGGAAGTCATCAGTTCATTCACGTAGGCAAACACTCCCCTTCCTCCGTGATAAAAATCCACATCTCCACCAAATACAGAATACAGGTCTTTATACACAATCAGATACCGATAACCGGGAACCATTTTTTCCCCTTTTTCACCGATCAGGTCATAAACCCTGATGTCGTTCCTGTCGTAACTCCCCTTGTCTTCCTCCGCTCCGGGACCTCTTAGAAACATACCACCGTAATTGTGGTAACTCTGGGCTCCTGCAATATTCGATCTGGAAATGACGAAGTCTTTGACGGCTATGTTCTCGGGAGTGGAAAAGGGATACATCAATGCCCCTCTCTGAACATAGTCGGGCTGCCAGTTCCAGCCCCAGTCCCGGTTGGGATCGTAATAACCGGTGCGGTCTTCATTTACTCTTCCATCCCCATCCCGGTCTATTCCTTCATAACCGAGCATTTCGTAATCCCCGGTTTCTCCATCGGGTACCCTCACCATACGCAGGGGGTTGTTCGGGTCTACCTTCCACCTTCCGTTGGGGTTTTTCCTTCTCATCATGGTGATGTGTCCATCGTTATTGAGGTCATCAAACTTATCTTCTTCCACCTCCCAGTCTCCGTCGTCGTCGAAGGGCATTAAACCGGATCGCGGGCTGTTGGGGTTATTGGGTTCATAAATAAAATAGTCTCTTCCATCGGGATTAATGGTGGGCAGGATGTAAAAAGTGCGATCCCTCAGCAATTGGTTAATAAATTCAACACTGCCGTAGTTTTCAGCCAGATACCAGGCAGTGTACATGGCTATTTCAGTACCCTGCAATTCATTGGAGTGAATGTTGGCCTGAATAAAAAAGGCGGGTTTGCGGTCCGGATCACCATGGGAAAAATCGCTGAGGGTAAGTGCGAGTATGTCGTTTCCTTTGTAACTCTGTCCAATTACCTCTAATTTCGCCAAATTCGGATAGGCCTCCACCAAACGCTCACAAAAATCCAGAATAGCTGCATTGTCGTGATACCTGTTCCAACTCATGGGTACTTTAGGATCGTGAGGAGTACCTATGGCTCTGAGACCGGCCGCCTCATTTTGAGCTAACATTAAGCCCGATGGTATCAAAACCAGAGTGAACAACACGACGACAGTTAAAAAAATACTCTCAAACTTAAACTGCATAATGGTATGATTTAAAACCCAATAATTTTTTACCTTAATTCAATAACCTCAGTGGCAACACCCGTCATGGGACTGGCCGCATCGAGAGTTACTTCTCCCCTGCCCGAAATCAGCCAGCTGAATTCAAAATACTCACCCGGCTGAAGCGATTTGTGAAAATCCCGATAGTGTCCCGTCAGCAACTCCTGATCGCTGTTGAGCAATACGCGGTGCCGGATGTCCCGAACCCATCGGCTTCGGTCTCCCAACTCAGTGCCTGTAGGCAACTGGCCTGAATTTATTACACGTCCCGACACCCTGAAAACGCGGTGGTCTATTTCTTCCACTTTCACATCACCGAACTCCAGTACCGGCATTTTTTTTCCAAAAGATTTAATAAAATCCAGATATCCGTCGGCTACTTCTTCGAGATAAGTTAAAGGAGGATTGTTTCTCACAAAGGGCTTAAAGCCCCCCACTTCAGCTTCCCTGCCTGGAAAATCGGGATGTTCGATGGACGTCCAGGGAATAAAATAATCGGTTATTCCTTCGGATTCAGCCCAGTGAATATACCTTAAATCGTAATTTTCCCTCAGGTCTTTAGCTGTTATTTTGGATCGATCACCTTCCTCTTCAACTCCATTTTCACTCTCCTCCACGGAATTATCGTCCCCTTCAACTTCCTCCTCTTTTTCAATGGTAACGGGAGCCCACCAGGCAGGGCTTACAAAGCTGTACCTGCAGTAGTGAAAATAAGCCCAACTGCTGAAACTGCCGGGTCCCTGCTCCAACTTAACAGCATCTTCCCATCCGACCTTGTCTTCATAAAGCTTACCAATTTGAGAGGCCACTTTTGCATCCTTTTCCAGAGGACCTGTGATCACCCTTTGACTCACTTTAGCCCGATCAAAAGATACGGGATGGGACAGGTTGTTCTCCAGTCCAAAAGTAAATACCGCATAGATGTTCCAACGCTCAAACAAGAACTCAGCGAGATTGCGGTTTCCCTCTTCTGAAACTGCATGTTCCCCTGCACCGGGCTGAAAAGCGGGGTAGTTAAAAGAAAAATTATTATTTAAATTTACTCCCCCGGGACCGTCTTCGTTAAACAGTCCATCTTTGTCGTTGTCAATGCCTTCGGAAATCACGCGGTAAATCACCTCCTCCACCGGTCTTTTTTCAATGGAGAATAACACCCGGTCATCTGAGGAATGAGCTGTGTACTTACCCGTGGGATCTGTTATTCTAATCTGTGAAATTAAACCGTTTCCATCGAGGTCGTCGTAGGAGTCTTCGCTGATTCTCCCATCCCGGTCTATATCGGTCTCTTTGGCATTGCCCAACCGCTCGTAAATCAGATCTCCGTGGTATTGTTCATAGGCATCGGGACTCAAAACCGGAACAAAGTAAAAATAAAACCGATTAAGAAATTCATCCTTCTCTGCCAAAAGTTTTTTGGCTAAATGAAGGGTCATCTGGGTGCCTGCAGGATGCCTTCCGTCAACGCCCGATACAAACATCAATCCGGGGGTAAGGTCTTCATCTCCACTACCCATTTTGGCGAGCCACACTTCATTCCCTCCGGGTGAGGTGGCAATACTTGAAAAATCAAAATAGTCCGAATGGTCAGCGCGCAGAGTTTCCAATTGATCCCTAATTTCGTCAAGAGTTGGATAATCACTCTGACCGATAGAAAGCGATATCGTTAGGAAATACGCAATAAAAATTAAATAAACCTTCATATTTGAAATAATTAATCAAAGGAAATATTAAAATCAAAACTTTCTCTGAGGAGGTCAGTCATTTGATAAACCAAGGTAGAAAAATATTCGCTTATTCTTTCCCCAATCCGAAAAAAATATGATAAATTTATTAAACTTTACTTTCCTTTACCCGAATTATTCATGAGGGGTAATTATACAGAGAAATATTTCCTGTAAGGAGAATGGGATTCACCCGTTTTTATTGATGTTGCGGTATAGGAGGGACAATAGGTTTAAAAACAACGAGCAGTGCAAAGAAAGAAAATAGTTATTTTGGGCAATGGAATCAGTGGAACTACGGCAGCGCGATTCATTAGAAAATTGAGCAATTATGAAATTACTATCGTTTCAGAAGAAACCGATCATTTTTTTTCCCGCACAGCACTCATGTACATTTACATGGGGCACATGAAATACGAGCATACCAAGCCCTATGAAGATTTTTTCTGGAAAAAAAACCGACTTAATCTCATCCGGGGCAGGGTAAAGGAAATTGATTTTGACAATAAGAATTTACTGTTTGACCCCGATAAAAAATTCGATACCATTTTTCCCGCCCCCGCTGAATTGACCTACGACTATTTAATTCTTGCGGTAGGCTCTCAACCCAATAGATTTAACTGGCCCGGACAGGACCTAAATGGCGTCAATGGTCTCTACAGCTTTCAGGATCTGCAATATATGGAGCAATACACGGAGGGCATTGAAAGAGGAGTAATCGTCGGCGGCGGTCTCATTGGAGTAGAAATGGCCGAAATGATGGCCAGCAGAAAGATTCCGGTAACTTTTCTGGTGAGAGAATCCGCCTTTTACTCCAACAATCTCCCTAAAGAAGAGGCAGAATTAATTAGCCGCCACCTAAAAAGTCATGGAATAGATTTAAGATTGAATACCGAATTAAAGGAAATTACAGCAGATGAGCACGGGCGGTGTAGCGGAGTAATCACGAGTAAGGGAGATGAAGTACCCTGTCAATTTGTGGGGCTCACCGCAGGAGTACATCCCAATATTGATTTTTTATCGAACAGTGGTCTGCAAACCGACAAGGGCATACTTGTCGATGAGTACTTAGAAACCAATTTTAAAGGAGTATTCGCCATCGGGGATTGCGCCCAATTGAAAAACCCGCCGGAGGGAAGAAAACCTATTGAGCCGGTTTGGTATACCGGTCGAATCATGGGCGAAACCGCTGCACACACCATCTGTGGAAAACCGCAGGTATACAACCCCGGAATATGGTTTAATTCCGCTAAATTTTTTGATATAGAATATCAGGTATACGGAAATGTGCCCCCTGAAAATCCACCGGAAATAAAATCCATTTACTGGGAATCTGAAAACGGAAAAAAATCCATACGAATCAATTACCTGAAAGAAGAAAAGTGTGTGACGGGGTTTAACTTAATGGGAGTGCGATTCAGGCAGGAAATCTGTGAACAATGGATTGCACACAAAACCCCAATTACAGAAGTATTGAAAAATATTTCAGCCGCGGCCTTTGATCCCGAACTTACATCAAATCCAGAGAAAAACCTGGTAAAACAATACGAGATTGAAACGGGAACCAAAATACCCTCTACCAGCACCAGAGGTTGGGGCTCAGCCTTGAAAGTATTACGAAAATTAAAAAATATTTGACTTTATGAATGATCAGAGTTTATCTATTTCCAATCCCACTCCTTTCTTTACGGACATTTACCAAAAGATTGCACTGACGGTTGCAGCACTGACTGTAGTTTACATTGGGTTGCTCATCGTCGGTTCCGATCCCTTAACCTCCATCGCTTCCTTTTGGTTAATTACCCTTTCCTTTACCTTTGCATCGCTATTATACACCTGGCGCGCATACCGTAACAAATCTGCGGGTATTAAAAACGACGGCGTTTGGTTTAGCAGCTTAATTGCAAGAGGGGCTATTGGTTGGATGGTGGGAATTGTATTTACCACCTTTTATGTATTGCTCTATTGGTATCCCTCCACGCTGGGCCTTGGGATGGGAGCAGACGGAAGCAATACCGGATTGGTTGCTGTTTTTGACCCCATGAGTTATTGGATAAAAGGAAAACCTGCCAGCGAGTGGTTTATGTACGGTTTTTTTTACAGCCTGGCCATTTTGGTTTTAGGTGTTAAATTTTTTGTCAAGTACAGGCACAACACCTATCACAAGTGGAGAACGGTATCTGTAGTGTTTTTTCAGTTGGCATTTGCCTTCACCATACCCGAAATATTGATGGGTCTCAATCTACCCTACAACAACTTTTTCAATATGTGGCCACTGAATTACTATTTCTTTTTCGATTGGAATATCAATCAAATGATAGAAGGTGGTACCCTGGGAATTTTTATGTTGGTCTGGGGGATCGCCCTGGTTTTGATCATTTCGCCCGTGCTGGCCTATTTTTACGGAAAAAGGTGGTATTGCAGTTGGGTTTGCGGATGCGGTGGGCTGGCCGAAACAGCGGGAGATCCCTTTCGCCATTTGTCAGATAAGTCGCTTAAAGCCTGGAGAATTGAGCGCTGGATGGTTCACCTCGTGTTGGTTTTCGCAGTAGTTATGACGGCCATGGTGCTGTACAGTTATTTCAGCGGAAATTCGAAAGTACTCTTTTTGGACAGTTACGATGTAAGGGCGTGGTATGGATTCCTGATCGGAGCTTCTTTCTCAGGGGTAATCGGTGTCGGTTTTTATCCCCTCATGGGCAACAGAGTTTGGTGTAGATTTGGATGCCCTGCAGCGGCCATATTGGGGATTCAACAGCGATTTTTCAGCCGATTCAGAATAACCACCAACAAAAGTCAATGTATCTCCTGTGGAAATTGCAGCACCTATTGTGAAATGGGAATAGACGTAAAATGGTATGCCCAGCGGGGGCAGGATATCATCCGTGCTTCCTGCGTGGGTTGTGGTATATGCGCCGCCGTCTGTCCAAGAGGCGTGCTGAGGTTGGAAAACGGTCCGGGAATAAGCCAAAGAGCAACGGAACAAAGAGTCATCACTGTGGATGGTTATCAGGATAATTAGTAAATTTGCTGTATGACCTGTAAAATTTATTGTCTTTGGACTTTCTTTTTGTTTCTGCCTTACCTGTTGTTCTGCAATGAGAACAAGCCATTGGTCATCGCTACCAACACTATATTAGCAGATATCGCTTTTCAGTTGGCAGGAGACGAAGCCCGAGTTGTCAGCCTGGTACCTCTGGGGATGGATCCGCACAATTTTGATCCGAGTCCTGCCGACATCAAACTCACCGCTTCTGCAGATTTAATACTCACCAATGGCTTAAACCTGGAATCCTGGTTACTGTCCCTTATCAAAAGGACAGGATATTCCATCCCCACAGATACCGTTACTCTTGGAATTCAACCTATTTTAACCGGAAAATACGAATCTGTGGTGGATCCCCATGCGTGGCTGGATCCATTGCTTGGGATAATGTACGTGAAAAATACGGAGCGTTCTCTTTCCAATTTATTGCCCCATTATCGGGAGACCATTGAATTTAACAGTCGGGTAATGCAGGAGGAATTGCTCAATATACACAACTACACCATTGAGAAACTCAATGACATACCACCCGAGCAGCGTATTCTCATAACCTCTCACGATGCATTCAGATATTTCGGACAGCGGTACGGTCTTGTGGTAAAATCAGTCTTTCCCAGCTCACCCGATGCAGAAATCACGGTAAAAGACATGGCTGCTTTAAGTCAGGTTATCCAACAAAGTGGAGTGAAAGCCATCTTTCCCGAGAGCACCATCAATCCCAGAATCGTCAATCAAATTGCCTCCGACAATCAATTGATACTGGGTGGAAAACTGTATTCCGACTCCCTGAGTGAGCCCGGTAAAGGTGCACCGGATTATATCTCCATGCTCTATCACAACGCCAATCAAATTTACAACGGGCTCACCGGAAAAAGAACAGCAGTGACCAACAGCAGTCTGGCTCACGGGGATAACAACACCAACCTTTACCTCACCTTATTCGTGGCCCTGGTCCTCCTGGGAAGCTTTGTGTTGATGTGGTATAAATTAAATTTCACCCCGGCAGTTTTACCCAAGGATTAAAATTAAACCCATGAAGGAAATCGTACTTCACATCAAAGGACTCTCCGTAAACTTCGGCAAAAATCGAGTGCTCACCAACATTTTCCTGGAAGTAAAAAAAGGTTTCATATACGGTCTTATAGGCCCCAATGGAGCTGGCAAATCTACCCTTTTCGATGCGATTTTGGGAATGGTCGAAAGCCTGTCCGGCCAAATTTCAGTTTTTGGCGATCCAGTAGACATCCACAGACACAGAATCGCCTATATCCCACAAAAGGATAAAATAGACTGGGACTTCCCCACCAATGTCAGGGAAGTGGTCATGCAGGGCCGCTACCCCCACAAAAAAGTGGGACAATGGTTGAATGCGGAAGACAGGGATTTGGCTCAAAAAGCTATGCAATGGGTACACATAGAGCACCTGGCAGACCGGCAAATTTCAAAATTGAGCGGAGGGCAACAACAGCGTGTTTTTATAGCGAGAGCCCTCTGTCAGGAGGCGGACCTCTTTTTGTTGGACGAGCCATTTGTGGGTGTGGATCACCTGACTGAAAACAGAATTATAGAGGTACTGACCAAATTAAAGGAAGAGGGAAAAACCATATTGGTAGTGCATCACGACCTGGCCACCGTAACCTCGTATTTTGATCGTCTGGTTTTACTCAATCAACGATTGATCGCTGAAGGTACTGTTAAAGAGGTATTTACCATGAAAAAACTACAAGAGACTTTTGGTCCTCAACTTACCGTACTGCAAAAAGCGGGATTGATGCACGGGTAACCCATTTAAGCCGGGTCTTCCTTTAAAATTGGATTCCGGGATATCAGATACAGTCCGGTAAAGGTAAGCAGACCGTTCGCGGCCAGAATTAAAAACCCGAATTGAAAGCCCGCAAATAAATAGGTGCTGTAAAAATCCAACAAAAAGGACAGGACGGGAGAAGCCAAACAAATCCATATTACCCATTTGTCAATTACAACTCTTTTGGTAAAAAGCCCAAAAGCAAACAAGCCCAAAAGAGGACCATAGGTATACCCTGCGGCTTTGAAAAGACCGTTGATTACCGCATCGTTATTCAGGGCGTTGAACATTAATATCATCAGCAACAAGACCAAGGAAAAACCGATGTGTACCAGCATCCGCTTTTTCTTTACCGAGGGGCCGTTTTCCTCAGATTTAAATCCCAAAAAGTCGACACAAAATGCAGTGGTGAGGGCTGTCAGGCCGGAGTCGGCAGAGGAGTAAGCAGAGGCAATGAGTCCAATGACAAACATAATCCCAACCGCAGCGGGCAAAAATTGCAAGGCGAGCATAGGATAGAGTTCATCCGTTCTACCGGGTATGTCGACCCCAATTTCACCGGCGTAAATGTACAACATGGCACCCAGGGTCAAAAAGAGCAGGTTGGCAAAAACCAAAATAAAACTAAAGGTGTACATGTTTTTCTTAGCATCTCGCAACGAGCGACAGGTCAGATTTTTTTGCATCATGTCCTGATCGAGGCCCGTCATTACGATGGTAATGAGCGCTCCGCTAAAAAACTGTTTGAAAAAATTATTGGGATCGGCCCACCCCCCCTCAAAAAAGAATACCTGTCCGTATCCGCTGTCCCTGATAATCTGAACCATCTCACCTCCACTTATACTCAATTCAGAGGTGATTACATAAACAGTGAGAATTACTGCCGTCAGCATACAGAAGGTTTGAAGCGTGTCTGTGTAGACAATGGTCTTTATGCCCCCTCTGAAGGTATAAACCCAAATGAGCAAAATAGTAATGGCAACGGTAGCTAAAAAAGAAATTCCAAAAGGACTGAGCACAAAGTGATAGAGCACAATGGCTACCAGAAATAACCTGAAGGACGACCCAATGGTACGGGAGAGCAAAAAATAGGCCGAACCCGTCTTGTAGGAGACAGGACCGAATCGCTGCCCCAGATAACCGTAGATGGTCGTGAGCTGCAATTTGTAATACAGGGGAAGCAGTACCTGAGCAATGACGACATACCCCAGCAGATAGCCCAAAACAATCTGCATATAGGAAAAGGCCTGGTTCAATCCGTCTCCTCCCACCACCCCGGGTATGGAGATAAAGGTAACCCCCGAGAGGGAGGCACCTATCATGCCAAAAGCCACTACAAACCACGGAGAATTTCTGTTCGCCAGAAAAAAAGTAGCGTTGTCTGACTTTTTTCCTGTAAAATAGGAGATAATCAACAACAGTACAAAATACACCCCTATGATTCCCAGTATCAAAACAGGGGTCAGGCCTTCACTCATTCGATCGCATTTTGAAATACATCCATTTGTACAGAGCCCATATTAATAGAATGTAGAAATAAAAAAGAAATTAACTGTAAATCCAATATTAAAAACCCCTTACTTCTCATAGTCTGTTTCAGCCCTTCTGGGCGGAATCAGTTTTAATATGTCTGTTGGAGTCTGGCAAAAAACAGCTCTTTTTCCGTGGATTGCAATCGGGTATTTGATGAGCTTGGGGTTTCTCTTGATTACATTTAACCAGCCCTCATCATCGAAATCTCGGCCTTTGATTTCATTTTGATAGTACTCCTTGGACTTATCCAATAATTCTTTGGGGTCGACAGCCAGGGAATTCAAAATCATTCTCCACCCTGTAATGGTAGGTGGGGCTTGGTCGTAGGAATACACTATAACATTTTGACTCAGGCTCCTGGCGTATGCAGCCGTCATTTTTCCACTGTTGGAATCGGGATCGTAATAAACTATTATTTCTCTATTATGTGATCTCATAAGCAATTAATGATTTAATGATGTAAATATATTAATCCTGCATTTTTTCACCAAAACTCAAATCACCCGCATCTCCCAATCCGGGGACAATATAGGATTTTGCAGTAAGTTCTTCATCTATGGCGCAGGTCCAAATATTGACATTGGGGTAAAATCGCTGAATGTATTTAATCCCTTCGGTAGAAGCTATCACCGTAGCGATGTGAATTTTATGGGGTTTTCCATACTCACCCATGGATTGAATGGTTTTGTGAATGGAGGCTCCCGTAGCGAGCATTGCATCACCTATAATCAATATACTGTCGTCCAGATTCGGACAAGTTAGGTACTGTAAATCGATTTCAAAGGTTCCGTCTTTGTGGTGTTTTCTGTACGCGGAAACAAAGGCGTTGTCCGCCTCGTCTAAAATGGACAAAAAGCCGTTGTGAAAGGGCAAACCCGCCCTCATAATCGAGGCTATAACCACTTGTTTATCCAAACGCTTACACGGAGCTACTCCGAGTGGGGTATCTACTTCGCATTTATCGTAATTAAAGGTTTTACTAATCTCGTATGCCAGTAGTTGACCGCATCTTTTAATATTCTCCCTAAACCGCATTCTGTCCTGCTGCACTTTGACGTCGCGCAATTGAGTCACATAATGGTTTAAAATTGAAGCACTTTTTGAAAGATCGTATACCATACAAAAATAGTAGTTTTGATAAAATTAAAGGAATCCACACTCCCCTTTACTGTTTCGGGAGTTCGAGTATTTCATTGGCCCTGACAATCAGTTCGCCTAAAACAAACCTCCATCCTGCCCACCCATCTAAATCTGAAATTGAACTGTTGTGCCAAAGATATGAAAAAATTCCATTTGTATCTTTGATCTCCCGGAGTAAAATTTCAATAATTTCGATCGCCTGGCCCTTATCGAGTGCCAAATACTTTTTCAGGGAAACATCCATCAATACCAAAGGATGGATTAACAAATCTGTTTTCTCCTCATTTTGAATATCATACCAAAAAAAAGGACGGGAAGTCCCGGCTCTAAACCCGGGCTGGTCGTAAAAGCCCATGCTGTAATCTCTTTTTATCCCGCACTTCAACAATGCGCGGTAGGTGTCGGGTAAAGACATCCTCAAATAATGTTGTCTCGAATTTTCTACGGTTTGATTCCAGAGTCCTTCGAGTATTTTTTTCTCTCCCAAAATCCGATCGGACTTATCACCGGCGGAAAGGGAAGGATGCAGGCCGGGAATAACGCGAGTTTTATATTTTTCAAACCACTGGGCAGTTAGACCTTTCAGCAATTCACCACTCCGGTCTTCGCTGTGCAAAACCTCCTCCGGACAGAGAAAAAAACACAACAGGGAACTGTTGCATTCAGCGGCTCTTTTCAACAGTATATCCAGCGTATCAAATGGATCTTTGCTTTTACCAACTGCCCATTTAAATCGCGTTGATAATTGGTCAAATTTAAACTGTAAGGCCTCCTTCATTCCCCCGCCAATCAATTGTACCCAGTTTTTTCCCCTATAGGCAAAAACAGAGTCAACATCACAACTGGCCATTACTGATGGCATTTTGGATCGCATCTGAAGTTCCGGTAAAAAATTTAGCAAAACCTCGTGCCATTCGCGTTTCCAACGGTCCACTACTGCGGTAAAATCCATTTCAATTCTGTGAAGTGTTGAATCAAAAGCGGAAAACCGGTCGTAGGGGTCTAAAGATTCGTATTCATACTCCTCCATCCTGCTTAGAAAAAAGAAAATGGCACCTATAAAATCGAACTCACATGCCGATCGATGGTCGTCGATGGCAACAAACAAATTTTCAAAAACCAGAGCGGAAAGTTCTAAGCGGGAATTCATATAGCCGGACTTCAGGTAGTCTGAAGAGGGTATCCACAGCTGAAATTTTTCCGATCCTTTGCCCCCGTATTTGATATATAGATCGGCAGTTATTTCATCTTTGGGCAAATGGGTTGACCAGTAAACATTTTTAATATCTGAAAAAAGATATTCCAAACAGTAGTTCAGTCTGTCGGAATTTAACTCAGTGACTATGGAAATTTGAAATTTAGTCATTTTCAGCTCGCAAATTAAAAAAGAATTTAATGTGATTATAAAAAAATACATAAAAAGCGGGACGAAATGTAATTATACCCTATCTTAGAAGGGTTGAACGAGAGAAGCTGAGGGATAGCCTATATAAAATTCTATTGGAATGAACCAATTTACCAATAACTTCATTAAATATACAATGACAATTTCTCAGCATATATTATCCCGGATTGCGCAAATAGCAGCTGTAATTTTCCTGCCGTTTTTACTGGTTGGGCAAACTACCTTTCAACCCAGGGCACCCGTTGAACCGGCGATTGGGGTGATGTATAGCGAGGAGACGGTCTTCGACCTTTTTATTCACACTTCCGGCATAGGCGCAGGGGTAAAGTTCGGCGAAATCGAAGCCTATCACCGCACCACTTTTTACCACATTGAATTTGGTACGATGAAGCACCCTAAAGAAGTGAGGCAATCCAATAGAATCAGCCTCTTCAGTGTTCTTTCCAGGCCTTATATTTACGGCAAGCAAAACAGCCTGTATACCCTCAGGGCGGGGATGGGAACCAAAAGATATTTTTCGGAAAAAGCGAGGCGAAGGGGAATTGCGGTGGGAGTGAGTTATCAGTACGGGGCCACCCTGGGAATATTGAAACCCTATTACCTGGAATTGCGCTCTGAGAGAGACGGCCCCTTTGGCCAGGTGAGAAGTGAGCGCTACTCCGAAAACAATCGGGATCGGTTTTTAGATAGAAATTTAATTGAGGGGCATTCCGGTTTTTTTAAGGGAATTTCCGAATTGGGATTTACACCCGGAGTGCATGTAAAGGGCGGAATGCACTTTGCCTGGGGAGCTTTTGAAGAACGAGTCAGAGCATTGGAACTGGGACTGCAGATAGATTTGTTTTTCAGTGATATAGATATTATGATAATCGAGGACAATAAGCCCTATTTCATAAACCTTTACTTAACTTTGCAGTTTGGAAAGAGGAAGTAATTTTACTTCCATCCACTGCCCTCTCAAAATATATATTTTTTACCGGGATGGCTTTGTGATAACTGATTAATAGACTTCCAATCCGGTTCTTTAATAATTGGAAAAGATAAAAACAACAATCATAGATGCTTGAATTGCCAATAGTAGAATCTCCAAAACAACGGCGCAAAAAGCCCAATTGGCTCAGGGTAAAATTACCCATTGGAGAGAACTACAAAAAAGTGAGAAACATCGTAGATGAATACAATCTACACACCATTTGCCAATCCGGCAGTTGTCCCAATATGGGAGAATGCTGGGGAGCCGGCACCGCCACTTTTATGATTTTGGGCAATACGTGTACCCGTTCCTGTTCATTTTGTGCAGTAAAAACGGGACGCCCTCCGGAATACGATGAGGACGAACCTCAAAGGGTTGCTGAAGCTATTGCGCTAATGGGGGTCAAACACGCCGTGCTGACCAGTGTAAATCGGGATGAACTCAAAGACAGGGGAGCTGAAATTTGGTATCAAACCGTAGTGAAAATTAAGGAGAAATCTCCGGAGACTACTATTGAAACTCTCATTCCGGATGTACGCGGCACCTGGACTGCATTGGAGCGAATGATTTCCGCAGGGCAGGAAGTAGTTTCTCACAATATGGAAACGGTGGAAGAACTCTACCGAAAAGTGCGTCCACAGGCAAAATACTACCGAAGCCTCGAGCAAATCCAAAAAACCAAAGACTACGGAAAACGCACCAAAAGTGGAATTATGGTCGGATTGGGAGAGACCCACGATCAGGTTTTTAAAGTCATGGACGACCTGGTTGAACACGGTTGTGATGTGCTCACCATAGGCCAGTATTTACAACCCACTAAAATGCATATTGAAGTTGCAGAATACGTGCATCCCGATGTTT
>JAGTVA010000175.1 GCA_018224445.1 Saprospiraceae bacterium | reverse complement strand
TAAGCGGGAGTAGCTCAGTTGGTAGAGCATCAGCCTTCCAAGCTGAGGGTCGCGGGTTCGAGTCTCGTCTCCCGCTCTTATTTGTTCTCGATAGGAGCTGTATAGAAGGGGTAATGACATTGGCATTTTAATGTGTTTAGGAGAGGTTGTTTTTCAAGAGAAAGTTGCAATTACCCGAATAATTGCCAATGTAGCTCAGGGGTAGAGCACTTCCATGGTAAGGAAGGGGTCGGGGGTTCAAATCCCTTCATTGGCTCTAGTTTTTTTAAAATTTGTAAACTATTAATTTATTATAAAATCTGCTTAAAATTTTTAACTGATGGCAAAGGAAACGTTTGAAAGAACAAAACCCCACTTAAATGTGGGTACAATTGGACACGTGGATCACGGAAAGACTACATTGACTGCAGCCATAACATCTGTATTGTCAGCTGATGGTCTTACCAGTAAAATGGATTATGATGCGATTGACGCTGCTCCGGAAGAAAAAGAGAGAGGTATAACTATTAATACCGCTCATGTTGAATACGAAACTGCTAACAGGCACTACGCTCACGTGGATTGTCCCGGTCACGCCGATTATGTTAAAAACATGGTTACTGGTGCAGCCCAGATGGATGGTGCTATTTTGGTAGTTGCGGCTACAGATGGCCCCATGCCCCAAACCCGGGAGCATATTCTTCTGGCCAGACAGGTGGGTGTACCCAACATCGTTGTATTTTTGAATAAGGTTGACCTTGTGGACGATGAGGAAATGCTTGAGCTTGTGGAGATGGAAGTTAGAGAACTGCTCACTCAATATGAGTTTGATGGTGATAATATCAGTATTATATCCGGTTCTGCACTCAAGGCACTTGAGGGCGATGCGGAAGCTTCTGAAGCCATTAAAAAATTGATGGAAGCTGTCGATAACGACATTCCGCAACCGGAAAGAGCTGTGGACAAGCCGTTCCTAATGCCTATTGAGGATATTTTCTCAATTACCGGTAGAGGTACAGTGGCTACAGGCCGTATTGAAAGAGGTGTTATTAAGGTGGGAGACCCTGTTGAAATCATCGGTATGATGGAAGAGGGAGCTAAGCCAATCACTTCTACAATCACCGGTGTGGAAATGTTTAGAAAACTTCTTCAAAGAGGTGAAGCTGGCGACAATGCCGGTCTGTTGTTGAGAGGTATTGACAAAGATCAGGTGAGTCGTGGAATGGTAATTTGCGAGCCGGGTTCTGTTAAACCTCACAAGAAATTTAAATGTGAAGTGTACGTATTGAGTAAAGAGGAAGGTGGTCGTCACACTCCCTTTATGAAGGGATACAGACCGCAGTTCTACTTCCGTACTACTGATGTTACCGGCGATGTGTTCTTGCCTGATGGTGTAGAAATGGTTATGCCCGGTGACAACGTAACTTTAACTGTAACATTGATCAATACCATTGCAATGGAGAAAGGTCTTCGTTTTGCAATCCGTGAAGGTGGTCGTACGGTAGGTGCAGGCCAGGTGACTGAAATACTTGATTAATTTTGATGCTTTTGTTTTAAAGCAGGTAAAATTGATAGTTTAATATTGATTTAGCACCCCTTCTTTGTCTAGGGGTGCTAAATCTTTAATTATTGATATTTGCTTTAAAACATTCGTTTAATAATTCTATACGGGCATAGCTCAACTGGTAGAGCGACGGTCTCCAAAACCGTAGGCTGAGGGTTCAAGTCCTTCTGCCCGTGCAAAAAGGAAAATTATGAATGCATTTGTGCAGCATGTCAAAGAAAGTTACAACGAGCTGGTAAATAAAGTTACGTGGCCTACATGGCCCAATCTATTGGACAGCACCAGAGTAGTTATAGTCGCATCGATCATTATTACTCTTATTGTTTTTGTACTGGATTTTATTTCCAATCAATTGTTACAGACTATTTACGGATTGTAACTTATAGAAATTGAAATTTTAAGAATGGCTGAGGATAAACGTTGGTATTCACTTAGAGTAATTAGTGGTAAAGAGAGGAAAATAAAGGAGCGGATTGATATGGAGGTCAAGCGTTCCGGTTGGCAGGACGTCGTTACTCAAGTATTAGTTCCAAGTGAGAAGGTTTATAAAATTAGAGCGGGCAAGAAAATTATTCAGGATAGAAATATTTTGCCTGGGTATATTCTCATTCAGGCCGACTCCAATAAATTGACCGGAGAAATTATTCAGGGGATATCAAATATACCCAATGTGATGCATTTCTTAGGGCGGAATAATCCGATACCGATGAATGAAAATGAGGCCAACCGAATGCTGGGCAAAGTGGATGATTCACAGGATATAGGAGAGTCTTTAATCGAGCCCTTTATAGTAGGTGAATCTATTAAAATTACAGATGGTCCCTTTAGTAATTTCGTGGGGGATATTCTGGAAGTAGTTGAGGAAAAGAAAAAATTAAAAGTCTCTGTTAAAATATTCGGGAGACCAACCGAAGTGGAACTCAACTTTATGCAGGTGGAAAAACAAGATTAACTAATAAAGAATCGAGATATTTAGTCCGTTACTTTTTATCGGATCGCTTCCTAAATATTTCGGAAATTAAATTTAACAAAAATGGCAAAGGAAGTAGAAACTTTTATTAAACTCCAGGTGAGAGGTGGCGCTGCAAATCCCGCTCCTCCTGTAGGACCTGCCCTTGGTGCAAAAGGGGTAAATATAATGGAATTCTGTAAGCGTTTTAATGCACAAACTCAGGAGAGCCAGGGCAAATTGTTGCCCGTGGTGATTACTGTATACAAAGACAAATCTTTTGATTTCCTGATTAAGACCCCTCCGGCAGCTGCACAACTATTAGAAGCTGCAAAACTTAAAAGCGGATCCTCAGAGCCCAACATGGACAAGGTTGGTTCAGTCAATTGGAATCAGGTGAGAGAGATTGCTGAAATTAAAATGAAAGACTTAAATGCTATGACGGTTGAGTCGGGAATGAAAATGGTGGCAGGGACAGCCCGAAGTATGGGAATAGTTGTCAAAGGAACTCCACCGTGGGGTGGTGCAGAAGCGGAAGCTTAAATTTATTTTTTTATAGAGGGAGTAGTTTTTACTACGCTATACCTCAAAATTATTTAATATGGCAAAAGTTACTAAAAAAAGGCAGGCTGCGAATAAGCTGGTTGATCCGGAAACACTCTATTCTCTTAAGGACGCAGCTGCATTGGTTAAAAAAACCAATACAACTAAATTTAATTCCTCAGTGGACTTGCATGTCAATCTCGGAGTAGACCCCAGAAAAGCAGATCAGGCGATTCGAGGTACTGTTACTCTGCCCAATGGAACGGGAAAAACAAAAACCGTTCTCGTTTTTTGTACTCCTGATAAGGAGGAAGAGGCAAAAAGTGCCGGTGCCGATTACGTGGGACTGGATGACTTTGTGCAAAAAGTCCAGGGAGGCTGGACTGACTTCGACGTGGTGATAGCCATGCCCGGAGTAATGGCTCAAGTGGGGCGTTTAGGCCGTGTATTGGGACCTCGTGGATTGATGCCCAACCCCAAAACCGGTACTGTTACCAATGATGTGGGGGCAGCGGTTGAGGATATCAAAAAAGGAAAAATTGCTTTCCGCGTCGATAAATTCGGAATTATTCACTCAACAGTGGGACGGGTAGAGTTCGAGGAAGAAAAAATTTATGAGAATGCACATGAATTTTTACAAACTCTGGTGAAGATGAAACCCGCTTCAGCTAAAGGAATATATCTTAAATCGATTACTATGGCCTCGACTATGAGTCCCGGTATTAAAATTGATCCCAAGGGTATCAAATAATTTTTAAAAATTAAAGATCATGAGAAGAGAGCAAAAATCTGAACAGATAGAAATTCTAAAAGATAAATTTACGAATACTCCTTTCTTTTATTTGACGGATGCTTCAAAATTATCGGTGGAAGAGGTAAATGAATTTCGCGCCCTTTGCTTCAGTAGGGGAGTGGAAATGAAAGTAGTTAAAAACACCCTGGCAAAAATAGCCATGGAGTCTGTTGAAAACGGGGATCAATACGCATCCTTGTTCGATGCACTCAAGGGTCCTACTGCTATCCTTTTTACCGATACGGCAAATTCTCCGGGAAAAATTTTAAAGGAGTTTAGAAAAACACACGACAGACCCATTTTAAAGGCTGCGTATATAGAAGAGAGTATTTATATCGGCGACGAACAATTGAGTTCATTGGCCGATTTAAAATCCAAAGAAGATTTACTCGGCGA
Organism: Saprospiraceae bacterium; assembly: GCA_018224445.1. Lineage (GTDB taxonomy): Bacteria > Bacteroidota > Bacteroidia > Chitinophagales > Saprospiraceae > PWJY01. Next base: position 9,327 of record JAGTVA010000175.1, on the reverse strand, counting down.
TGTAATTTTAATATTGCAATCCCCGATTAAGAACGTTATTGGTGCACTCCAATCCGGTGGAAATACCATTTCAGGATTGTTGACTGCGCTTGAAAAAAAGTCTGCCTAGGGCAGAATAGTTAATAGGATTGGCTTCCAAGTGTTTACGACACTCAAACATATTTTTTGAACAAAATTAAACTTTTTGATATGGCTGATGTAAAAGCAATCGCAGAACAACTGGTTAACCTCACAGTAAAAGAAGTTAATGAGTTGGCTGAATTTATGAAAGAAGAATACGGTATTGAGCCGGCAGCGGCTGCTGTTGCAGTTGCACCTGGTGCTGCTGCAGGTGGTGGCGAAGCTGCTGAAGAAAAGACCGAATTTGACGTAGTCCTTACCAGTGCCGGAGGTGCAAAACTGAAGGTAGTTAAAGAGGTTAAAAACCTTTTGGGTATCGGACTAAAAGATGCAAAAGACCTCGTTGATGGTGCTCCTTCAAATGTTAAAGAAGGTGTTTCTAAAGACGAAGCAGAGCAAATAAAAAGTGCTTTGGAAGAAGTCGGTGCATCTGTTGAATTGAAATAAATACAGGAGGTCATACGTTGATCGAATTACTTCCAGTAAATTAAACAAGGTGAAGCCTGCGTATAAGCTTATTTATACGCAGGCTAAACTAGTTTGTTGTATTTGCGTTCAGTGCGTAGTATATTGATTTTATTTTTTGCATAATAATTTTCTCCAATGGCATCCACAGTAACTGAATTAAAAAAAGAACTTTCTAGAATTGACTTCGGAAAAACCAAATTATTAAACGAATACCCTGACTTTTTAGAAATTCAACTGCAATCTTTTAAAGAGTTTTTTCAACTCGATACGACCCCGGAAAATAGAATTAACGAAGGATTATATCGGGTTTTCCAGGAAAATTTCCCCATTACCGATGCCAGGAATATTTTTGTCCTGGAGTTTCTCGATTATTTTATTGACCCTCCTCGGTATGGGATTGATGAATGTAAACAAAGGGGATTGACCTACAGCGTTCCCCTCAAAGCCAAATTGAGACTGTCCTGTAACGACGAAGAACACATTGATTTTCAAACCATTGTTCAGGATGTTTTTCTCGGCAATATCCCCTATATTACTCCCAAAGGTACTTTTGTGATAAACGGAGCTGAAAGAGTGATTGTGAGTCAGTTGCACAGGTCTCCTGGAGTATTTTTTAGCCAGAGTTTTCACCCCAACGGTACCAAAATATACTCTGCCAGAGTAATTCCATTTAAGGGTGCCTGGATGGAGTTTGCTACCGATATCAATATGGTGATGTACGCTTATATTGACAGAAAAAAGAAATTTCCCGTTACTACCTTGTTGAGATCTATTGGATTCGATTCCGATAGAGAAATTCTAACTATTTTTGGCTTGGCTGAGGAAATTAAATCCAATAAGACAGCTTTGAAAAAAGCCATCGGAAGGAAACTGGCGGCGAGAGTTCTGCGGAAATGGACAGAAGATTTTGTAGATGAAGATACTGGGGAAGTGGTGACCATTGAGCGGAATGAAATTATATTGGAGAGAGACATGGTTCTGGACGCCGACAATATCAATATGATAATTGAAGCAGATACTGAAACCGTAATCCTGCAAAAAGAAGATATAGAGGAGGATTACTCCATTATCTACAATACCCTTCAAAAAGATCCTTCAAGCTCAGAAATAGAAGCGGTTCAGCACATCTACCGTCAATTGAGAGGTACCGACCCACCGGATGAAGAAACAGCTCGTGGGATTATTGATAAATTATTTTTCTCTGATAAAAGGTATAATTTAGGAGAGGTAGGAAGATATAAAATCAATAGAAAGTTGTCTTTGGACATCGATCCCGAAGTACAGGTATTAACCAAAGAAGACATTATAGAAATTGTTCAGTATTTGATCCAGCTGATCAATCAAAAGGCTGAATTGGACGATATTGACCACCTCAGCAACAGAAGAGTCAGGACGGTAGGAGAGCAATTGTATTCTCAATTTGGGGTGGGACTCGCCAGAATGGCGCGCACGATCAGAGAGAGGATGAATGTCAGAGACAACGAAGTGTTTACTCCAGTGGACCTGATCAATGCGAGAACTCTTTCCTCTGTGATTAATTCCTTTTTTGGAACCTCTCAGTTGTCCCAATTTTTGGACCAGACCAATCCCCTTTCCGAAATTACTCACAAAAGGAGAATTTCAGCACTAGGGCCCGGTGGACTCTCCAGGGAGCGCGCAGGATTTGAAGTGCGGGATGTGCATTATTCTCACTACGGGAGATTGTGTACTATTGAAACTCCGGAAGGGCCAAATATCGGTTTGATATCTACCCTTTGCGTGCATTCTAAGGTGAATAAAATGGGTTTTCTGGAAACACCTTACAGAAAAGTGAACGATGGAAAAGTCGATATGTCGGGTGAAATAAAATACCTATCTGCAGAGGGTGAGGATTATATGAGGATCGCTCAGGCCAATTCTCAAATTGAAGAGAGCGGAGCATTTGTTACGGATAGAATTAAGTGTAGAGAACACGGTGAATTCCCCGTGCTTACTCCGGATGAAATTGAATACATGGATGTGGCCCCCAATCAAATTGTTGGGGTGAGTGCATCTTTGATACCCTTTTTGGAGAACGATGATGCCAACAGGGCATTGATGGGATCTAACATGCAGAGGCAGGCTGTCCCCCTTTTGAGGCCGAGAGCACCCATCGTGGGCACCGGCCTGGAGGGAAAGGTAGCCAGGGATTCCAGGATGTTAATCAACGCCGAGGGTGATGGAGTTGTGGAATACGTTGATGCTGAAAAAATTGTTATCAAGTACGACAGGACCAAAGAAGATCAATTGGTTTCTTTTGAAGACAACACCACTACCTATAAACTCACCAAGTTTCTCAGAACCAATCAGGGTACGTGCATCAACCTTAAACCCATTGTAAAAAAGGGTGAAAGAGTCTCTGAAGGTAAAATACTCTGCGATGGCTACGCCACCTCTAAAGGTGAGTTGGCATTGGGGCAAAACCTAAAGGTAGCCTTCATGCCCTGGAAGGGATATAACTTTGAGGATGCGATTGTGCTTTCGGAACGAGTGGTTAAAGAGGATATCTATACCTCCTTGCACATAGAGCATTTTGAGTTGGATGTTCGCGATACTAAATTGGGAGAGGAAGAGCTTACCAATGACATTCCCAACGTAAGTGAAGATGCAACCAAGGACCTGGATGAAAATGGAATTATCAGAATCGGTGCCTGGATTAATGAAAGTGATATTATTATCGGGAAAATTACCCCGAAAGGAGAATCCGATCCTACGCCTGAAGAAAAACTCCTGAGAGCTATATTTGGAGACAAGGCGGGAGATGTAAAAGACGCCTCTCTCAAAGCACCTCCTTCAACGCAGGGAGTGGTAATCAACAAGCAATTGTTCTCCAGAGCCAAAAAAGATAAATCTCAGAAGGACAAGGAAAAGGAATTGTTGAAAACCCTGGACGATGGACATGCAGTAGCTCTCAATGAGTTGAAAACCATACTGATAGATAAGTTGCTCACCATGCTTGACGGCAAAGTCTCAGAAGGGGTGAAGACCATATACGGAGAGGAATTGATCTCGAAGGGTAGTAAATTTTCTCAGAGAGTATTCAACGAAATTGATTTTACTCAGGTGGATTATTCGACCTGGACCAAGGATGAAGAAATCAATCAATTGGTCTCGAGATTGCTCCACAATTATAACATCAAAGTAAACGAGGAAGTCGGCCGTTACAAAAGGGAAAAATTCAACATCAGTATTGGAGATGAACTGCCTGCCGGAGTGCTAAAACTCGCTAAAGTTTATATGGCGAAAAAACGCAAATTGAAGGTAGGTGACAAACTTGCCGGACGTCACGGTAATAAGGGGATTGTATCCAAGATAGTTAGGATGGAAGATATGCCCTTTTTGGAAGATGGCACACCGGTAGATATTGTACTTAACCCACTGGGTGTTCCCTCGCGGATGAATATCGGCCAGATATTTGAAACGGTTCTCGGGTGGGCCGGTGAAAAGTTAGGGGTGGACTTCTCCACTCCAATTTTTGACGGTGCTACCGTGAGTGAAATTGACCAATATGTGAAAAAAGCGGGATTGCCCGAATTGGGACAAACCTATCTATACGATGGTGAAACAGGTGACAGATTCCACCAAAAAGCAACGGTTGGGGTTATCTATATGTTGAAATTGTCTCACATGATAGACGATAAAATGCACGCGAGGTCAATTGGTCCCTATTCTCTCATTACTCAGCAACCTCTTGGAGGTAAGGCCCAATTCGGTGGTCAGCGTTTTGGAGAAATGGAGGTATGGGCACTGGAGGCATTTGGAGCAGCCAATATTCTTCAGGAGTTATTGACCATTAAGTCAGACGATATTCAGGGGCGTGCCAAGGCGTACGAAGCCATTGTCAAGGGAAATAATTTGCCCGAGGCCAATATTCCCGAGTCTTTCAACGTGCTGATTCACGAGCTGAGAGGGTTGGCGCTGGAAGTGACTTTTGAATAGTTTCACATCGGCTGGATCAACCTCATTTAGTTAAAAAATTCTTTAAATTTTTATCATGGCTATTTCAAAAAGTTTAAGTCTAACGACGCATACATCATTCAATTCTATTTCTATTAGTTTATGTTCTCCCGATGATATCCTGGAGCGGTCTTATGGGGAGGTTCTCAAACCAGAAACCATTAACTACAGGTCTTATAAGCCGGAGAGAGACGGATTGTTTTGCGAGAGAATATTCGGGCCTGTAAAGGACTACGAGTGTTACTGCGGAAAGTACAAGCGGATAAGGTATAAAGGAATCGTTTGTGACCGATGCGGAGTAGAGGTGACCGAAAAGAAGGTGAGACGCGAGAGAATGGGGCACATCAAGCTTGTCGTCCCTGTGGTCCACATTTGGTTTTTTAAGTCCCTGCCTAATAAGATTGGATACTTGCTTGGTTTGTCTTCTAAAAAGCTTGAGTCGATTATCTATTTTGAGCGATTTGTCGTTATTCAGCCCGGGGTTAAAGAGCCCGAGGGGGTATTTAAAATGGACCTTCTCGCCGAGGAGGAATACCTGGAAATGCTGGAGACTTTGCCGAAGGAAAACCAAGCCCTGGATGACAGTCATCCCGATAAATTTATCGCCAAGATGGGTGCAGAGGCTGTGAGTGATTTGCTCGAGCGATTGGAATTGGAATCTCTCTCCTACGAATTGAGACATCAGGCGGCGACGGAAACATCACAACAGAGGAAATCTGAAGCCCTTAAGAGATTGAGAGTGGTGGAAGCCTTTAGGGATGGCCACACCAGAATGGAAAACAAACCGGAGTGGTCCGTGATTCGCTATTTGCCTGTAACTCCACCCGAGCTCAGGCCCTTGGTTCCACTGGACGGCGGTCGATTTGCAAGTTCGGATTTGAACGACCTGTATCGCCGTGTAATTATCAGAAACAACAGACTCAAGCGGTTGATGGAGATAAAAGCTCCCGAAGTAATCCTTCGAAACGAGAAGAGAATGCTTCAGGAAGCCGTGGATTCACTGTTTGATAACTCCAGGAAATCAAATGCCGTAAAAGCAGAAGGAGGAAGAGCTCTTAAATCATTGAGTGATGTACTCAAGGGAAAGCAGGGCCGTTTCCGTCAAAATTTGTTGGGAAAAAGGGTGGATTATTCCGGGAGGTCTGTTATTGTAGTGGGACCTACCCTGAAATTGCACGAGTGTGGTTTGCCCAAAGGGATGGCCAGTGAGTTATTTAAGCCCTTCATCATAAGAAAGCTCATTGAAAGGGGAATAGTAAAAACAGTAAAATCTGCCAAAAAACTCGTTGATCGGAAAGATCCTGTTATTTGGGAGATACTGGAAAATATATTGAAAGGTCACCCCATCTTATTGAACCGGGCGCCAACCCTTCACCGTTTATCTATTCAGGCTTTCCAACCGAGATTAATTGAGGGAAAAGCCATTCAGCTGCACCCCTTGGTTTGTGGTGCGTTTAATGCGGATTTTGACGGTGACCAGATGGCTGTTCACGTGCCTCTCGGCCACGCCGCAATATTGGAGGCTTCTGTCCTGTTGCTTTCTGCTCACAATATGTTGAATCCACAGGATGGATCTCCGGTTACCCTGCCTTCTCAGGATATGGTACTCGGACTTTATTACCTTACCAAAGAGAGAAAACCTGGAGAAGGGGTTGAGGTCAAGGGAATGGGTTCTACTTTTTACTCTCCTGAGGAAGCGAGAATCGCTTACAATGAAGGAAAAGTAGATCTGCACGCCGGGGTTCACGTAAGGGTAAAGGTTGAGGACGAGAAGGGACAATTGGTTAGCAAAAGGGTGGAAACGACCATAGGACGAATCATTTTTAATGAGGCAATACCTGAGAATTTGCCCTATGTAAACGACCTGCTTACGAAAAAGAACCTCAAGAAAGTAATTGCTGATATTATCAGTCGTACCGGTTTTAACAAGACGGCTTTTTTCCTGGATAAGATAAAGGACATGGGTTTTTATTGGTCCTTCAAGGGTGGATTGTCATTCAATTTGGGAGACATGATTGAACCCACCGTGAGAGATAAGGTATTGGCTGAGGCTCAGACTGAAGTTGATGAGGTGTGGGAAAACTACAATATGGGGTTGATTACCAACAACGAAAGGTATAATCAGATTATTGATAAATGGACTTTTGCGGATAATACCATTACGGATACCCTGATGCAGGAATTGGCAGAGCACAAAGGCGGGTTTAACTCTGTATACATGATGCTGCATTCCGGAGCAAGGGGTAGTAAGCAACAAATTAAGCAGCTTTGTGGATTGCGTGGCCTGATGGCCAAGCCCAGGAAGTCCGGTGATACAGGAGGAGCTATTATTGAAAACCCAATCCTCTCAAATTTTGTAGATGGGTTGTCCGTATTGGAGTACTTTATCTCTACCCACGGTGCGCGTAAGGGTCTTGCGGATACAGCGCTTAAGACTGCAGATGCGGGTTACCTGACCAGAAGGTTGGTCGATGTTTCTCAAGATGTGGTTATACTAGAAGAGGATTGCAATACTTTGAGGGGAATAGAAATGACCGCCTTGAAAGATAAGGATAAAACTATTGAAATACTCTCTAATCGAATAAGAGGGCGCTTTGCGCTCAACGATGTTTATCATCCCGATACTGGCGATATAATTGTAGGCGAAGGAGAGTACATTACCGAAAAGACGGCCGAGTTAATAGAGTCGATTGGCATTGATGCAGTAAACATTCGGTCGGTACTGACCTGTGAGACCAAGCGCGGGGTATGCACCAAGTGTTATGGTAAAAACCTGGCCAATGGACGAGTTGCTGAAATGGGCGATGCCGTTGGAATTATTGCCGCTCAGAGTATTGGTGAGCCGGGAACCCAGTTGACGTTGAGAACTTTCCACGTGGGTGGTGTGGCTTCGGTTTCACAGCAGGAATCTGAACTGGTTGCCAAGCAAAAAGGTGTGGTTGCGTTTGACAACCTCAGGGTAACTGAGTTGTCGGATTCAAACCATTCAGTAATCCTTTCCAGGTCTGGAGAAATCAAGTTGATCGATCCCGAAACTGGAAAAACGGTTTCCTCCAATTATGCTCCCTACGGTTCCACTCTGTATGTAAAAGAAGGTCAAAAAGTAGAGAGAGGTCAAAAATTGTGTGATTGGGATCCGTTTAATAGTGTGATTATTTCCGAATTTTCCGGTATTGTCAGTTTTGAATCCATAGAGGAAAATGTTACGTACAGGACAGAGAAGGACGATCAGACAGGTTATGCCGAAAAGGTTATAATTGAATCCAAAAACAAAAGAAAAATTCCGGAAATTAAAATCCTTTCCCCCGACGGAGAAACTTTGAAGAGCTACAACATGCCTGTGGGAGCTTATATTTCTGTGGATGAGGGAGACGAGGTGAAATCTGGAGAAAAACTGGCAAAAATACCTCGTAAGCTGGGAGCTATTCAGGATATTACCGGTGGTCTGCCGAGAGTAACAGAGTTGTTTGAGGCTCGGAATCCATCCAATCCAGCAGTGGTTTCTGAAATTGATGGTATCGTGAGTTTTGGAAAGATAAAAAGAGGGAACAGAGAAGTATTTGTTGAAGATGAGCGAACCAATCAGAAACGCAAATACCTGATCGGGTTGTCTAAACATATTTTGGTACAGGAAGGGGATTTCGTACGTGCCGGAATGCAACTCTCGGAAGGTGCTATTGCAGCAGTCGATATTCTCGGTATCAAGGGGCCTTATGCAGTTCAGTCGTATTTGGTTAATGAAGTACAGGAAGTATACCGTTCACAGGGTATCGACATCAACGATAAGCACATTGAGGTGATAGTGAGGCAAATGATGAGAAGGGTGCAAATTGTCGATCAGGGAGATACAACATTCCTTGAAGGAGAGGCTGTAGAGAAATACGATTTTCTCGAGCAAAACGACTGGATTTTTGACAAAAAAGTGGTTACAGAGTCCGGAGATAGTACCAACCTGAAACCCGGTCAAATAGTGAGCTTGAGACAGTTGAGAGAAGAGAACTCACTGTTGAAGCGCAAAGACCTTAAAACAGTTGAATTCAGGGACGCTGTTCCGGCTACATCAAGTGCAATTCTTCAGGGAATTACCAAGTCCTCATTGGGAACCGAGTCCTGGATTTCAGCGGCTTCTTTCCAGGAGACGACCAAAGTGTTGAGTACTGCAGCCATGTCCGCCAAAAAGGATATTCTAAACGGACTGAAGGAAAATGTTATCGTGGGTAAGAAAATTCCGGCAGGTACTGGTATGAGAGAATTCGACGATATTCTCGTGTTGCCCAAAGACATCTCTGAAGACGAAGATTAGAGGTCGTTCAAAACGGCAGATTTAATAAAGTTATTATTGAAATTGTAAACGAGGGGGCTGGATATCCGGCCCCCTCTATTTGTTTATAGAAGGCGGTAGGGAACCTCGCGTATAATTCGCGTTTATTTTTAACCTGAGTTCGTTTATTCTAACTCGCATAAAAATATTGTAAATCAATGTTTTATAAATATTGTAAAGCTAAAACTGAATTGATGTACCTATTTTTTTAACATTTTAGACTTTTGAAAGCTAACTTTTAATAGAATTCCTCCCTACATGTCTTTCCTTTTTCTTGATTTATCTCCCTAAATCTTCATAAAAGGGCCTAGTCCATGGAGTTTTCTAAGAATTATACATCGCAATAAAAATCGAACTCAGGTTTTTAGATGAGTTGAAAAGGTGGCAACCGAAGAAACATTTTTAACTCAATCCGGTTTAAATCCTCCAGACAATCCAATTGT
>JAGTVA010000174.1 GCA_018224445.1 Saprospiraceae bacterium | reverse complement strand
TGATTATTATAAAAAGAGTCAGCTTAAAAGGACTCCTCTATTGAATCTCTCCAATCAGCAAATTGTGTGGAGATATCTGAATAAACTTCTTCTGTTTTGGATTTTACCTTTTCCCAGCTTTCTACTGTCGCGTTTTCAACATCGTCGATTGCGCGTTGAAGGTCAGATCTATCGTCCGTAAGCTCAGCATATGCATCTTCCACCCCTTCATTCAATTCTTCTCCGGCACTTTCCATTCTACTTCCCAATTCTCTTAGTTCCTCATCCATTTCGTCCCTGAGCTCACGAAGTTCACTTAACAGCTGGTCCCGCTCCTCATTAAACTCCTCTACCATCTGTTGACGGTCCTCTTCCATTTTTAATTTTGCATCCTCAGAGGATTCACCACATTGAACAAATAGAAGTGAAGCAATAAAAAAGGCAGACACACTTAGAATACTCATTAATTTACTCATTTTAATTTATTTTAATAATTAAAAAATACATCTGAAATATTGCCAAAACCCACATTGGTGCTTTTACAAATTATACCGAATCCAATCAAAGGCGGCGAAAATATTATCGAAAATTTAGGGCCAAAACTATTACCTAAGAAAAATTAACGCTTGGAAAAACTATCTGCGGCAAAATCAGTAAATTATCTCCAGGAGCTAGATGGATAGTCTGATTTTTATTTGGCTAGATACCTAATATAACAACACAAAAAATTATAAAAGGTTCAAAACCGGGCATGTGGTAGTGAGCAGATGGCAGCGGGAACGATAGGGTTCTAATTCAATAAAGTACATTTGACTCGAAACCAGAACAGCCTTTTCTCTCACCGCATGCAAATATTATTAAAGGGACAGTACCTACATACGACTTCGTCAGCAGCCTGCCTGAACGGCCGGTTTGGGTTGAGTAATTGCCCCAGGGTGGACTCCAAATGGAGGGTAAAATCCCTGTAAAATTCGGATTCCGTATTCACAATTTCCTGGTATTTATTCCCTTTGAGCAACAATCCGGGATTGAAGTCATCTTTAATTTTTCGGGTCAAATACAATTCGGGATAGAGGGCCGCCTTTTCAAACCGCTCCTCTTCCTTTTCCAGCAACCAGCAGTAAACCAACAACTGGATAGCAGCGGTGTTGAGACTGGATGCCTTTTCCACATCGTTTCCGGGCAGGGGCATGACTTGTTCCTTTTTAAAATCCAATTGGTCCCCTCCGGTTTTATAATCTACAATCCGGTAACCCGATTCATCGCGGTGGATGCGGTCGACAAAGCCTCCAAACTTAATTTCATGTCCCTTAATTTCAACCCGCTGATCAATTTTTTTCTCGTGTTCTTCCATGGTAAACGAACTGCGACTGCTGTCGAAGTCCAACACCCTACCGATTATCTTCGACAAATACCGCTCGGCCACATAATCGTGACCGGCAATTTCCTTTCCCTCCAACCGCCGCTCCTCCTTAAGGGTTTCCCTCAACAGTTTGGGCAATCGGTCTTTAAGGGTTTTAAAATCCTTCTGCTTCAGCTCGCGATTGCTATAGGGCTCGTACAGTTTTTCCATGGTCTTGTGCAAAATGCTTCCCGAAAGCCGGGCATCCACCTCCTCGGGGATATCCTGGTATTCGTCGGCACCCAATACGAATTGGAAGTAAAACCGCAATTCGCATTGGAGAAATTTTATCAAACTGCTGGGCGACAACCCTCGCTGCTGCAATTGCTCCAGGAGTTGCTGTTGAATCCGGGGGCTTCGCTGAATGACAATTTCATCGGGTTTGTTGTTTTCCAGAGGTATTTTAAGTTTACTCTCTTCCAAACTGCCCCAGTTGTTGAAGTCGCCGAATTGAATTTGTTGCACAAATCGGCTTTTTTCGCTTTTCTTCATGCCGGAGGAGGAGTTGTCGTAGAGAATATCCACACTTTTTGCCCCCGCGATCAGGGTCCAAAAATAGTAACTCTGATCGGCCATTTCGTCCTCCACTACGGGCAGTCCAAAATATTTTTTCAGGGAATAGGGAATGAGAGTCTGTCCGGGAGCAGAGGGTTGTACGCCCTCGTTCAAGGAGGGGAGGATGAGATGGTCGTAACTCACGTTCCGGGATTCCAAAGCCCCCATCAATTGAATCCCACTCAGAGGTTCTCCCTTAAATGGGATTCTCCGGTTTTGGGCGATGTCCCTCAGCATATTCCTCAACAAAGCAGGTTTCACCTCACCGGGCCAATCCGTTAAAAGGTCCCTCAGCTTCACTAGAACCTGGTGTCCGCTGCGCATCACCTCCTGCTGAACGGTTATTAAGTCGCTCTGCTCCTCCTCAGATTGCTGCAACTCGTAGGCGTATTCCAATACCTTCAAAATGGATTGAATCAACTGAACAGCCCTGCAATCGCTTTTAAAAATCTCTTCCATAATGGGTTCCTCCATCATGTTCAGTAACTCTCCAGCGGAAAAATACACCTGATCTCTTCGGTCTACAACCCTACCCTTTTCAGTGTATTGAACTGCCTCCATCCATTTTTTATACCCCCCCGGCAAATAGGGATTAAAAAAGATTTTCTCGACATTTCGGTAGTGAAATTCACCATTGGTCCGCAGGGCTTCTTCCCTCAATAAAATGATATCGCGCATCAGGTCGTAAGCCGGGGTTTTTATTAAATTCAATCCAGCGGATACATTGATTTCGATCCGGTCTTTGGGCAATGCCCACAAAAGGGGAAGGAGCAAGTTCTCGTCGTTGAGCACCACCCCCGCCTTTTGTTCAGTTCCCATATTTGCTGTATTTCTCTCCTCCATCAGTCGGACTACCATTTGGGCCTGAAGGGATTGAAAAGAGGTAGGAATGATCCTAAATTCTTTTTGGTCCGCCTTTAAATCGGTACCGGTATAGGATGTCGGGGGAAATTTTCTCAAATTGGAAACCAAAAACTTACCCGCCTCTCCGGCAAGGGTTCCAGTCAAATAAGGATCCTGATTCCAGTAAAATTGGGCGAGTTGGTTTTTTTGCAAAAAAGCGAATAACTTTTCTTCGCAGCGATTGATTCGATTGAATCCGGCAAAGACATATCTCGTATCGCTCTCCGTGCGAAATTGGGATAAATTCTCAGCCAAGTCGCGGTAAATCATCCCGGAGTAAGCCAGTTTTTGTTCCCTCATTTCCCGGTTAAATCGGTGGTAAATTTCTGCGAGTTGTCTCCACACTTTCATGAATTTGTCCCCTGCGCTTCCCTCTTTTAATTCACCGGAAAAATACTCCATGATCCGTCTGAGCCCCTCGCTGTCTTCCGCTGTCATCTGAAAAGCCGCTTCCACTTCCTTGAGGTCTTTGATGTGGCTGTACAATTTATCAGCGTTTACGAGGTATTTGTCTAGCTGGTCAAAATCCTTTATCAATATTTTACCGAAAAAATAAAACTGTTCAAACGACTCACCTTTGTCCGCAATCCGATTCCATATTCGATGGAGTGAGTTGAGTTGGGTCAGGGGGTCGGCCACCGTCAATTCGCTTTGGTTTTTGAAAAAATCGTCTATGGTCGTGATGAGTGGAGACCAGAGTGGAGAGTTGGCTTGCGTGGCCAGGTGTCGTTGAAAAACCCGCCCGCTTCGCCTGTTGGGAAAAACAATCACCAGATTGCGCATATCGCGTGGATCTTTGGTTTTAATTTTTTCAGCTACCTGATATAAAAAAGAATGTTTGCGCATAAGGAAATTAGTTTGTAGGAATTGGTGGATATCAGACGACTCTTTCAACCTGAAGTACATCGGTATAAAAAAGCCAGCCCTCGACTTCGGTATAACCCATTTGGGAGACTACATCGGCATAGGTTTGCAATTGTCGGTGGTAGTGTCGGCCCGGACTTCCCGTTTTATAGTCTATCAGAACGGCCTTGCTTCCCTCCAGCACCACCCGGTCGGGACGGTACCTCCGCCCGTCGGGAAGCAGTATGTCCCTTTCATTGAGCACTTCTACCCCATCGGCAAACCAACGATTAACTTCTTCGATGGCAAAAGCCCGCTCGATTCGCTCTATCCAGTGATCGAACTCTGCGGCTGGAATTTGCCCCTCTTCTACTACCGTAAGAACTGCCTTGGGCAGGTCTTCCCTGCGAACGACCAGCTCCAGTACTCGGTGCATCAGCAGCCCCTCTTCCACTGCAGATCGCTCCTCTGAGGGGGCAGAACTGAGGCGAGTGTCCATCCATTGACTCTTGATATCCGGCAATTCGGAACTGGCGTACAAGGCCGGTATTCGCAAATCCTTTTCCCCTCCTTCTTTGGGTTCCCCCTCCTTCTTCAATTGATCCATAGCTCGCGGGTCTTTGACAAATACTTTTAATCCCTCCGGATATTCTGTTTCCTCCTGCAAATGCAATTTTGACGCTGCGTAATTAGACAAGTGATAGGCCAGATCTTCGCCACTGTCTTTTTTGAGTTTTTTGAAACAGTATATAAAAAGGGCCTCTCTCGGCCTCGTGGTTGCCACGTAAAAGGCATTGAGCCGATCAATCCAATTGTTAAAAACCTCCTTCCAATAATCCGCCTTGTACAAAGTATCTGACAACCCCTTCCCCATATTGAGAGGAAAATCAAACGACCGGCCATTTTTGTCGGCAAAGCGGTCGTCACTCACCCACAAGGTGTTGGTTCCCCAAGACCGCGGCATCAAATCGTGATCGGTAAAGGGGAGAAACACAATGGGAAAAGCCAATCCCTTGGCTTTGTGTATGGTCATCAATTGAATTTTATTGCTTCCCGAAGGCGGCTCAACGTTTTTTTCACTTCCCCTTTCCTCCCAGTATTTCAAAAATCCCATCAAATCGTTTCCCTCCATGTCCACATACTGTTCGATTTCGTCTCCAAATCCGGAGAGAAAATAGAACTGTCCTCCTGCCGTTTTGCTTCCCAACTGCAGTGCTTTTACAATACTGCTGTAAAAACCCAGGAGACCGAGGGACTGCCCTTTATCCATCAATTCTCTGAGTTCCGTCGGCAAGGACACCGCATGGGGTACGAACAGTGATTCGCTGTCCGGTAAAAAGGGTAAATTCAACTCCAATTTGCCGGAAAAGTACTGCAACTGCAATAACATGCGCTTCATTTCTTTGCGGTTGTGCTCACCGTAAGCAGACATCCGCATGACCGAGAGTACCATTTCCACCGCAGGGGAATCGGCTATGGAAAGCACTTCTTCTGAATAAAAATCAAAAATGGTGCTGTCCGGGTATTTGATTTCCCATTCGGTCAATTTACCAATGAGTTTTTTAATTTGCTTTTTCTCGCGCGTCAGCACAGCGATATCGCCCGCACTATAACCTGCCTTTTCCAATTCAAGCAATTGAATTTCCATCCGGGCAAACACCACTTCATCAAAGCCCT
>JAGTVA010000173.1 GCA_018224445.1 Saprospiraceae bacterium | reverse complement strand
GTAACTGGTACGGCTTGTATTGTCCCGATTGCGGGGGTGTTATTCCTTGTATCAGAAATTATACTGCCGCCCTGCTGTTGGGTATTACTTTTCCCTTCCGGATCTGGTCTTACTCATCCAGAAAGGCCAAATGGCTGGCCAAACAACCAGCCAGGTATGAAGATGTCAACATTGAAGAAATAGAAAGCGGATTCGAACGCAAAAAGTGGATTTTAGAAGGACTGGGATTGGGACTGTTTTTATTTCTGATCCACCTGATGGGATTTCCCTTGCTGACGGGAGAGTCTATGGATTGGAGTTTTTCCCCCGCCTTTTTGACGATCTGTTTGATGGGCGGACTGCTTTACGGCTACCTTATGAAATGGTACCACCTCCGAAGGAGAAAAGAAGTATCCTGACGGTCTGGAAATACCGATATAATTTTTACCTTAGCAGCCCAAAAAAACTTTATGACTGTACAGGAATTGGCTGAGCTCTCTCTGGAAAAAGCGGTATTGATTGACTTTTGGGCCGAGTGGTGCGGGCCGTGTAAAACTTTTACACCCGTATTGGAAAAAATCGTCTCGAAATATTCAGATCTGATTCACCTGGAAAAAATAGATGTGGACAAAGATCAAGCTACAGCGGCACAATTCAGGGTGCAGAGTATTCCCACTCTGGTCCTGTTGAAGGACGGAAAAGTAGCCGGAGTTTCACAGGGAGCGATGTCTGCTCCTCAACTTGAGCAGTGGTTGAAAAAAGAGCTTCCGGACCTGAGGGAAAATGTAGATGAGAGCGATCTCGATGAAGTCCTGAAAAATTTGCCCCCCATACCCGATGAGCAGAGACTGGAAATACTCAATAGGGTCCGATCCGAAAACCCGGATAATTCGGAAATTCTATTGGAGTACCTGCGCAGTCTCGTATTTTCCAGTCCTAAGGAGAGTCAGGATGCGATTGAAAAATTCGGGCAAACCGAGGAGGGGAATTGGCTGAGCAAGCACTTCCAACTCCTGGCGGAGTTCCTCTCAACTGAAGCCGCAGAAATTCAAGACCAGGGAGGCGAACCGCTTTCGACTTTTTACCGCCTGGTAAAAGAGGGAAAGATGGAGATAGCCGCGGAGAAAATAACGGAATACGCCGCTAAGGGATTCACTGAGGAACAGCAAGAGCTGAAAAAATTAGGGGTGGCCTTCTTTGCCTCTCTGGGAGACTCACAACCTGCCAATCAGAAATACCGCAAGATGTTCAATATGTATTTGAATTGAATTTTTGGGATGGTGGGGTGAGGGGTAATGTGCCGAAGGTTGGAAACTTCCCGCGTGGAATAACGCGAGATTGTATTAAATAGACACTGTGGAAAAAACCCCGAAGGGGTGACATTGTAAATTATTGTTGGTGAACGAGTTATGGACTCCCGTATCAGTCATCAAAAGCCTTCGAAAAAGAAAAATCAGAGAAATCCAAGAATCAAAAAAATCAACGGTCCAGACAATGGGGCGGGCTGTGCGGGTGAGCAAATTCTAGCTTGGGTTCATTCGCCCAGCTTTCTCCTATAACTAAACTTTTGGAAAAATTCTAAGATGTCGCCCCTCTGGGGCTTTTGTAGGTATTGGTATCATTTTCTACAAAGGTGTCGCCTCTACGAGGCTGCTCTCCATCACAATACTAACCATTCCTACTGGATCAGCAATTTGAGAATTTTATAGTGAGAGATTGATCAGGGAAAGCAGGCGTAAAGCATATTTCAGATTAAACCCGCTAAAGTATTAAATGACATAATCAGTAAATTCACACGGCCGTGTGACTCTTAAAAAAATTAATTCATCCACATCCATTAACCGATACCCTCTAAATTGAAATGAAATCCCAAAAAATCAACGAAATCCATAAATCACATAAATCAGCGCTTTAGACAATGGGTGGGTTAGGCGACCGGAACCCACTTCTCATCCCTCAACACTCAATATTACAGCCGACTGCCCTCTGCCGACTGGCAACTGCGGACTGCTCCCCCCTGAATTACCGAAGTAGTTAAAAATTCAATACACCCTTCCCGCTTTTTTTTATATTTGTAGTTAATTAGAAAGTCGGCCTGGTGAATTTGAAGTCAATATCGGTGGTTTTAATTTTGTTAAAGTTCTCCACTGTGAAACAAGGAGTGAATTGGAAAGTAGATGAGTTTTAAATTTTCCGCAGCCCTCCAATCGTTTATTAATATTCAAACCAATGAAATGGTCTCTGATCTTGAGATTTACTGCCGGACATTAAGTTTTTACTTTTTATTATTGCGTCGGCAGATTTAGGTTCATTAAAAATTTAAACCAATGAAAAAAATATTACTTTTTACCGTTTTGCTGACCTTTTTATCGGTCACTATTTTTGGACAAAATACACTCACGCCTGAACTCCTTTGGAAACTGGAGCGGCTCAGCCTCCAGGATATGTCACCCGATGGCAATTGGGTAGTTTACGGACAGGCGAGATTTGAGGTGTCGGAAAACAAAGGACAACAGGACCTCTTTTTGTTGTCCACAGAAGACGGGAGTTCAAAAAGAATTACTGCCTTTGAATCTTATGAGGGCAATGCGCAGTTTAGTCCGGGCGGAAAGAAAATCGGATTTTTAAGCAACGGCTACCTCTGGGAAATGAACCTCGACGGGACAGATAAGAAAAAAATATCTGATTTCACTATGCAGGGGTTTAAGTACGCACCCTCAGGTGACCGAATCCTCTATTATAAAGAGGTGCAGTACGGAAAGACTACCGAAGACCATCATCCCGATTTGCCAAAAGCAGAGGCCCGAATTATAGATGACCTCATGTACAGACATTGGGATAAATGGTACGAGGGAAAACACAGGAATGTTTTTTATATGGACTATAAGGATGGCGAGCTGGTTGGAGAATCTACCAATATCATGGAAGAACCCTACGACAGCCCGATGAAACCCTTTGGAGGGCTCTCTCAGGTGAACTGGAGCCCCGACGGAACCCAGATTGTATATACCTGCAAAAAGAAGAGTGGAGTGGATTACACCCTCTCTACCAATTCGAATATTTATCTGTACGATATCGAATCTGGACTTACTACCAACCTCACTGAGGACAACATGGGGTACGACAAAGACGCGGTTTTCTCCCCGGATGGCAAGTACCTCGCTTGGAACAGCCTAGAAAGAGATGGGTATGAATCCGACCGGTACCGCATTGTACTGTTGGACCTGGAAACCGACGAGGAAATTGAATTGACCGAGGGGTGGGAAATGAATGCGCGAAGTCCGCAGTTCAGTAAAGACGGTCGTCATTTGTACTTTACAAGTGGGGTAGAAGCCACCTTTCAGATTTTTTCATTAAACATTGAAAATGGGGAAAAGAAACAAATTACCGATGGGGTGCACAACTACTACGGATTTGCAGTTCACGGTGATTTTTTGATCGGTGAAAAGTCGACCATGTCTATGCCCAATGAGTTGTTTAGAGTGAATATTCGTACAGGCGAAGAAAAGCAGATGACACAAGCCAATACCGACTTACTGAGCAGCATAGAAATGGGAGAGGTTAAGAGCGAATGGGTAGAGACCACCGATGGTGAACAAATGCTCGTATGGATGATTTATCCCCCCGGTTTTGATCCCGACAAGAAATACCCCACCATACTGTATTGCCAGGGTGGCCCTCAGTCTCCGGTAAGTCAGTTCTTTTCCTACCGATGGAACTTTCAGATGATGGTATCTGACGGATACATAGTGGTGGCACCCAACCGACGAGGACTGCCCTCTTTCGGACTGGAGTGGAACGAGGACATCAGTGGCGATTGGGGAGGACAGGCCATGAAAGATTATCTCAGCGCCATCGATCACGCGGCGAAGAAGGACTATGTGGACGAGGATCGATTGGGCGCTGTCGGTGCCAGTTTTGGCGGTTATTCGGTCTTTTGGTTGGCGGGCAATCACGAGGGGCGATTCAAGAGCTTTATCTCCCACTGTGGTTTGTTCAATTTGGAGAGCTGGTATGCGTCCACCGAGGAGCAGTTTTTTGCCAATTGGGATATAGGCGGTGCTTTTTGGGAAGATCCCGTCCCGGAGAGCTACAAGAAACACTCTCCCCATCTGTATGCGGGCAACTGGGATACGCCTATTTTGGTTATCCATGGACAAAATGACTTTCGGGTACCTGTCAACGAGGGAATTCAGGCTTTTCACACCGCGCAATTGCAGGGTATAAAAAGTCGCTTTCTGTACTTTCCCACGGAGGGGCACTGGGTGCTCCAACCCCAGAATTCTGTTTTGTGGCACCGCGAATTTATCCGTTGGCTTGATGAGACCCTGAAGTGATGGATTCGGTAGTTTGTAAAAGTGTGAAGTGATATTGAGATTGTAGGGGAGTTAATAAGTTTCAGGCGCTAAACATTAAAAACGTTTGAGATTATGTGAATTCATCATACCTGTACCGACCTACCCTCTCATAAAGGACTTTTTTGATAAAAAATAATTTTTATTAACTTTATTCGTTAATAAAATGTATTTTTGCAGTGGAATTAAGTTACTAAAGTAAAAAGCTAAAAAAGCAATTGACTGTCCCAAAGGAACTGGTAAAAACCTTTGGGCAACTCGCCCGAAAAGTGAATCAAAGACTTAAAGAACTAGAAGCTGTTGATAATTTAGCTATTATGAAGACATTGCCGGCTGCAAGATGCCATGAATTGAAGGGAAACCGAAGGGGCGAGCTCGCAGTTGATATTTCAGGAAATTACAGATTGATATTTGAACCCAAAAACACCCCAATTCCTAAGAAGGATGACGGAGGGCTAAATTGGGGGGAAGTAACCAAAATCCAGATTAATCAAGTGGATGACGACCATTGACAAGTCAAATTGAGAGTTATGGTCACGACAATTAAATTAGCAAAATCACTGATTTCACCACCCGGAGATACTATTCAGGATCATCTGGATTTTATGGGTATGTCTCAGGCTGAACTAGCTGAAAGGATGGGCAGGCCCAAAGAAAAAATAAATGAAATTATTAAAGGGAAGGAGCCCATAACTACTCCAACTGCCTTTCAATTAGAAAAGGTATTGGGCATTCCTGCCACCTTTTGGCTCAACAGAGAAAGCACCTACCGCAGAGAATTGTACGAATTGGAGTTAGAAGAAACCTATGAGTCTCAAATTAAATGGTTGGCTGAATTCCCTGTAAGGGAATTAAAAAAACTGGGTTGGATGCCAAATACAAGGAAGAAGCATGAACTGGTAAAAGGACTGTTAACCTTTTTTGGAGTGGCCACAACCGAAGAATGGGAAACCATTTATATAGCTCAAAAAGTTTCAGTGGCGTTTAGGGTTTCCCTGGCTCATACCCAAAGCCCGCATGCAATTTCTGCCTGGTTGAGAATGGGGGAGTTGCAGTCACAGGAATTAAAAGTAAACCCCTTCGATAAAATGAAGTTTAAAAAAGCCCTGGAGGAAATTAAAGAGCTCGCCTTTCTGATGCCGAAAGATTTCACCCAACAGCTTCAAAATATATGTGCCCATAGTGGTGTATTGGTCGTATATACGAAAAACTTACCTAAAGCTCCTATTAGCGGAGCCACTCGTTGGTTTCACAACAAACCAATTATTCAACTTTCTGATAGATTTAAGACAGACGACCATTTTTGGTTTACTTTTTTTCATGAAGCAGCCCACCTCATTTTACATGGTAAAAAGGATGTTTTTTTGGAAAATGTGGAGGGTGTTTCTACAGACCAAAAAAAGGAAGAGGAGGCCAATGCCTTTGCTGAAAAGGTTTTGCTAAAAGAGATTCATTACATGGAGGTAATTAAATCAGGACCACCAACAGACCATCGAATTCGCGACTTTGCCAGTAAATTCAGAACACCGGCTGGGGTTATCATCGGCAGGCTGCAACATCGGGGAGTAATTCCATTTAATAAAGGCAATGGATTGAAAAGAAAAATAAAATTATTTGTATAAATAATTATGACAGAAACTCTGAATAGTCTCTTATAAATCAAAACCAATCCCATGTGATTCATTACTGCATGACCAATTTCTGGGATATAAAAAAATATTGCCGGTGCTTCTAACCAAAGAATTAAATGAAGGTTTTATTTTTTAGCCTGGAAAAATTGAATTCCGCTCCCTAACTTTCTATAGTTTTTACCATCCACTATGACTGAAAAAATAAGAACCTGAGCTCGATTATTATTGCGAAACATAATTCATAGAAAACTCCCTAGACTAGGCTCTTTTTTGAAGATGTAGCGGGCTACATCAAGAAAAAGGAACGACGTATTGGGAGGAATTCTATGAATATTTTGTTTTAAACTGGTTGGTATAAAATATATAAGGGATAACTATAAGAGGTCTAGTTTTCCTGTTTTTTTTAAATATTGATTTTCAATTTTTTATGGGAGATAGAATAATCGAACTCAGGTTAAGAGATCAAATTGTCCACTGGCTTGAATGTTTGGAGATTGAGCGCATCCATCAACAAGATGAATTTAGCGTTTTGTTAAATGAGCAACCCGTATCTAAAAGAGTGGATGAGGGCTTTTGCTGGTATCCCATTCACGTCCCTTCTACCGGCTATGCCATAGGAGAACAACCCTTTGTCCTAGTGAACTTCCGCCGCGGCCAAAACGACGAAGACAACTTTCAATCGGGACAGCCCGTCAGGTTGTTCAGACTGGACCGGGAGGAGGTGATCAACGAGTGCAAGGGGATCATCCACTGGAAAAACAAGGGGCAAATGAAAATCATTCTTCACCTCAAGGATATCCCGGATTGGGTTTTCGAAAGTCACATCGGAGTCGATTTGCTCTACGACGAGCGCACTTTCAATCAGATGGAAAAGGCCATGAAAGCCCTGTTGAAATCAAAGAGCAGCAGTTCCACCTACAGATTGGCTGGTATTTTTTACGGGGAAAAATTGCCGACGGAGCCCAGAGCCACAAAAGAGGAATTTGCACTTTCCGGCCTCAACGACTCTCAAAAACAAGCCGTTAATCACGCACTACAAAGTGAAGATGTATCTGTCATCCACGGGCCGCCGGGTACCGGAAAAACCACCACACTCAAGTACTTGATAAAAGAACTGGTGAACCGGGGAGATCAAATACTGGTTACCGCTCCTTCTAATGCCGCGGTAGATTGGATTACGGCCCTTTTACACCGGGAGGGAGTAAATGTGGTGAGAATAGGCCATCTCTCAAGGATCGATAACGAAGTGGTGGATTGCAGCCTGGAGTCCAAAGTCTTTTCCCGCGATGAGG
>JAGTVA010000172.1 GCA_018224445.1 Saprospiraceae bacterium | reverse complement strand
TGTGTCGGTTAAGTTGCCGGTATTTTATTCATTTTCAAGGCGGAAAAACGTAGCATAGCCATGGTTGCTGAGCGTTTTAGCCGAAGTATAGCTACGTGAGGCTTTTACAACGCTGAAAAGGGATAAAAGGCCAAGACATGGGCCGGGTAAAGTATGCGTGACTTGACACTAACCTTTCACAACGAAACCGTCATGAATAATCCGGGTTATTGGCTTCACTATGTAGCTAAAATGAAATATAAACCCTATTTTTGCGTATATAAGCTATTCAGAAAAAGATGTAAAATTGCCGGAATGAAGTCGCTTTTTAAAACTCAGAGTCATTTAAAATTTCAATACCTGCCCAGATTTTACGATGAGCGAAAGGAGGATTTGGACGATGTGGTAGCCCAGCACAATCCCGATGAAGAGATAGATGCAGAGCGGATCAAAAGCCGAGTATTAAGGAGAATGCGCTCCAGGTATTACAGTCAGAGCCCCTACGCCAAGAAGGCCATGCTCCGCTCGAGAATACTGGTTTTTATCCTGGCGGGACTTTTGATGGTGATCGCCATACTGATTTTGGGTTATTTTCCCGAGCTTACCGATGTGTAGGCCTCAAAACTGAATTTAGACCCTATGAGCAATGTCATTAAGCTTTTACCTGATCACGTCGCCAATCAAATTGCGGCCGGAGAAGTAATTCAGCGCCCGGCTTCAGTTGTAAAGGAATTGATGGAAAACGCCATCGATGCCGATGCGAAAAAGATCCAACTCATCCTTAAAGATTCGGGAAAAATGTTGATCAGGGTGGTGGACAATGGAAAGGGAATGAATCCGGAAGACTCCCGGCTCGCTTTTGAAAGACACGCCACGAGTAAAATCTCCAGAGGAGAAGATCTTTTTTTCATCAAAACCATGGGATTCAGGGGAGAGGCATTGGCTTCCATAGCTGCGGTCGCCCGGGTGGAAATGATCTCGAAAATGCCCGGGGCGGAGCTGGGGACCAGAATTTTGATCGAGGGGTCCGAGGTGACTCTTCAGGAACCCCACGCCACAGTAGAGGGAACTTCTATTGCCGTGAAAAATCTTTTCTTCAATGTGCCGGCCAGACGGAAATTTCTCAAATCAGACAAGGTGGAATTGAGGAGAATTATCCAGGAATTTGAGCGAATAGCTCTGGGGTTTCCCGAAATTTCCTTTTCCTTATTCAATGACGATAAAGAACTGATGAGACTCCCCGCAGCCACTTTAAAAGACCGCATCCTCGCTGTTTTTGGAAAAAACTTAAACGACAAGTTATTCCCCTTTAATGAGGAGACCGATTACCTTAAATTGACGGGGTTCGGTGTCAAGCCTCAATTTTGTAAAAAATCCAGAAAGGAACAGTTTTTCTTTTTGAATAAGCGATTTTTTAAAAGTGGTTATCTCCACCACGCGGTAAAAGGGGCCTATGAAGGTTTGTTGCAGCCGGACGAACAACCCTCTTATTTTATTTATTTGGAAATGGATCCCACCCTGGTGGATGTCAACGTTCACCCCACTAAACAGGAAATCAAATTTCAGGACGAGCGCATGATGTACAATATGCTGCGCGTAACCGTTCGACACGGTTTGGGTAAACACCAGCTCACTCCTACCCTTGATTTTGATTCGGATAGAGGACACCAAATCCTCTCCTCCGGTTCTCCTCAAAGAGATTCCGATCAGACCGGTGGCCGTACTTCTTCGTTTTCTCCCAAACAACCGGAGAAAAGGGATTCGGACAACTGGGCTGAGATATTTGAGGGAGTGAGAAAAGAGATGTCGACTTCAAACCTGCCCGAACAATTTACCATTGACGGGAAGAGCCAGGAACGGCCCTATGGAAAATACTTCCAACTTTTCAACAGGTTTATAGCTGTTCAAACTAAGATGGGCCTGTTGATCATTGACCAGCGCAAAGCACACCAAAATATGCTGTACCGCCATCTTCTGAAATCGCTGGAATCGGACAGTGGCAATACTCAGACTTTGCTGTTTCCCCAGAGTATGGAAATTCCAGCCTCAGAGGTGCCGATTCTGGATGAATTACTCCCTACTTTGCAAAAGACCGGCTTGCAAATTGAACATTTCGGTGGAAATACCTTTGTCATTCACGGCACTCCGGCCATTTGGACAGAAGACATAGAACCGGACGAAATGCTTTCCCATTTACTGGAAAATTACCGCCTGAGTGGGGACGTAAAAAACCTGAATAAGAGAATTTCGGCTTCCATGGCCAGGTCCTTCGGAATAACTGAGCGAAAAACACTGTCGGAGGAAGAATTGAAAACCCTCATTGAACAGGCCCTGAATGAGGAGCCGGAATCCGATGCCTTGCACCTAAACTCTTCAGTGGTGGTCAATGCAGAGGGAATGATGAAATTGTTTAAAAAGTAAAATATGTACAGAGTTACCGATGTGGTTAAGCATTTACTGATTATCAATATTGGGTTGTTTATAGTCACTATTTTCTTGATGGGAGAACCGGGTGGCAGATTAATGAACCAATTGGTCAATGAACAGATAACGGATTTCTCCCAGTGGGGCAAATTTCAGCTCGCGATGTTTTTCCCGACTTCTGATTATTTTCGACCCTATCAAATAGTGACCCACATGTTTATGCATTCGGGTATAGTACATATTTTCTTCAATATGTTTGTTTTGTTTATGTTCGGCCCTCCTCTGGAGGCGTTGTGGGGCCCTAAAAGGTTTCTCTTCTTCTACTTTTTTGCCGGATTTGGAGCACTTCTCCTCCACCTGATTGTAAAATACCTGGAAATGCATTACCTGGGCGCCTCGGGCTTTGAAATTAACGTACCTATGCTCGGAGCTTCCGGAGCTATATTCGGACTTCTGATCGGTTTTGGGATGATGTTTCCCGAAACCAGATTAATGCTGCTTTTTCCTCCCATACCGATAAAGGCAAAGTATTTTGTTTTGATCATAGCAGCATTGGAACTGTTTTTAGGGGTGAGTAGAATGAGTACTGGAATAGCTCATTTTGCGCATTTGGGAGGTGCCCTTTTCGGATTTTTGTTGATATGGTATTGGAGTAAATACGGTGCGAAACATTAGATATGATGGAACGTTAAAAGACTATGTTTAAATCAATATCGTCCGATATAAAACGAGAATTTCGATACGGTAACATGGTTACCCGGTTGATCTTAATTAATATCGGAGTTTTTGTAGCGATCAACATAGTAAAGTTGATCCTGAATGGATTGAATGCGGGGGAAACCTCACCCATTTTTCTCAAAATACTCTACGGCCTCAGTATCTCCGACGATTGGTGGCACAACCTCACCCATCCCTGGGTGATTTTTACCAGTATGTTTTTACACGAAGGCTTTTGGCATATCCTCTGGAATATGCTGTTTCTATACTGGTTTGGAAGAATTATCGGCGACTTCATAGGCGACAACAAAATATTCCCACTCTACCTCATGGGTGGTCTTGCCGGCTCGCTCGGTTTTTTTGCTGCCGCCAACCTATTGCCGATGTTTACCGCCTCTTCCTATTTTGCAATGGGCGCCTCAGGTGCAGTTATGGCCATAGTGATGGCCGCAGGTGTGTTGGCACCCGACTATCAAATGAGGCTCCTGCTTATTGGGCTGGTAAAGCTAAAGTACATAGTGGCAGCCATTATTTTTATCGATATTATCTCCATCGCCAACAACATCAATACCGGTGGCCATTTTGCCCATCTCGGAGGAGTGGCTTTTGGTTGGTATTTTATCTACTCCCTCAGACAAGGAGTGGATTTGTCCAAACCTGTAAATGGAGCCATCGATAGCTTCCTGGATTGGCTGAGCTCAGAGAATAAGCCCAAGAGAGCCAAATTGAGGACCGTTAGGGGAGGTAAAAAATCCGAATCACAAAACCCGCCCATTCGATCTGCCAGCCTTCAGGAAAAAGTAGATGAAATTCTAGATAAAATCAGAGAATCGGGCTATGAAAGTCTGACCGAAGAGGAAAAAGAAACGCTCTTTCAGGCGAGTAAAAAAGATTGAGTTTAAACCCGACTGGTGTGGTTCTTATTTGAAAGGAGAAAAGAAAAAATTTACCAAAGTAGTACGACTATAATGTATTGAATGCGAATTACTGTGCGTATTCATCTTTTTTGAATATTTTAAGGGATTAAAACGTTGAATCCGGAGTATCTTTGCTCAGACCTCTTATGTTTTGCCGATGACAAAAAGGAAGAAAAAAAAAGTAAAATACCTTCAGTGGTTTCCTTTATTTTGGGCAATCATTACTGTTGTCAGCTATTTGGGGCCCCTGCTCAATCCCAAGGTTACCGGCATTGCCATAGCAATATTGTTGTTGTACCCCCTGGTGTTAGGACTCAACTTCCTGGGTTTTCTTTTCTATTTGCAACGGGGTAAGTTCTGGTATGCGCTCTTTCCGCTGATACTTATTATTGCGGGATGGCCTATTCACTCCAAATTGGTGCCTTTGGGTGCCAGCAGTTCTGTTCCTTTGAAGACAGACTTTAAACTGGTGACTTTTAATGCCAATTACGGATACGGCCTCGAAGGGGAAAATGATTCCAACGGAGACTTGGTGCACCTTTTGAGCGAGGGAAGAAAGCCCGATATATGGTGTTTACAGGAGCACACAGCAAACCTGAATCACTGGATATCGAGTAGAGTAAAATATAAGAACCTGATCAAAAAAGAGAATTACCGAACGGCCATTTACACCAACTTTGAAGTGATTGATTGGGGCGCGATTTTGTTTGGCAACTACGAGAACTCCTGTTTATGGGCAGATTTAGTTCTACCGGATGCAGGAGCCATCAGGGTTTACAACCTGCACTTACAGTCCAATCGAGTGACCGATCAATCCAAAAAGCTGGCAAAGGATGGACTGGATTGGAATTCGCCCACCTTTCAGTCCTTTAGGATTATTTTGAAAAATTACAGTAAGGCCTCAGCCATGAGGGTGGACCAGGTAGAAGAATTGCTCCAACACCTGGAGAGTTCTCCCCACCCTGTGATCATCACCGGTGACATCAATGACGTACCTATTTCTTACACCTACAGAAAACTCTCGCGGGGGAGAACGGATTCATTTTTGAAGGCTGGGAAGGGGTTGGGTACCACTTATGTCGGTGCCATACCGCTGTTGCGGATCGACTGTGTCTTTTTAGATCCCTCCCTAAGAACTGTAAAACACGAAGTGATACCCGGAGAATTCTCTGATCACAAGCCCGTGGTGGTGTGGTTTAGAAAGTGACAGAATGGCTGGAAACGCCCTTTGATCGTCCTCTCTACCGGTCACTATTTCGACCTGCACTGCTCATTTTATCGCTCTGTGGTTTCTGTTCATTATATGTTTGTATTATTTATAAATTAGTCACTACGCGGAAACAATTAATCAATTTTCCTGCAAACTGGAAAAAGGAGGGACACGTGCGATCTCTGCGACTCTCCACCAACCCGCCAACCAGTAGGGGGCGCGGCAAGTTGGGGACTGACACGTGCGGTGATTTCACCTCTGCGGACTATATTGAAAATCCTGAGGCCCTATTTATAGAGTAATGCTTTTGAGTCAGGTACTAAATAAGGCGCTCAAACACTTTTACTACTAATATTTTAATAGTACTTTGAAGTATCCTGCAATGGAATTACAGAGTCTCCGTAAATTATGGAATGTTAAGTAAACGCCTGAAACAGAGAGGTTAAGGGAGTTTAACGGCACGTGAATATAGAAATGTAAATTGACCTCAGCCGATGGCTTATTGCAGGAGTCAATACCGCGGCATTTTATATCATGAAACATTTTTATCTGTTAAATTTGTTATATGACTGTTGAATATGAGTAATTCTTACTTATTTTGCACAGTATTTAAATTGGTTATTAATGGTAAAATATACAGAAGACAATATCCAGTCCCTGGATTGGAAGGAACACATACGAATCCGGCCGGGCATGTATATCGGTAGACTGGGAGACGGAAGTTCTCCCGACGACGGAATATACGTATTGCTGAAAGAGGTGTTGGACAACTCTATTGACGAGTACGTAATGGGTTACGGAAGTGAAATAGAAGTGATACTGAATGAAGACACCATCACGGTCAGAGACTACGGTAGGGGCATTCCACTGGGAAAAGTGGTGGATTGTGTGTCCAAAATCAATACCGGGGGAAAATACGACTCCAGAGCTTTTAAAAAGTCGGTGGGATTGAATGGAGTTGGAACCAAGGCAGTCAATGCATTGTCCAACCAGTTCCGGGTTTCTGCTTTTAGAGAAAATAAATTTAAGACAGCCGCTTTTGAAAGGGGAATTATACAGGAGGACAGTAAAATTCAGAAATCCGAGGAGCGAAATGGAACACTAATAGAGTTTACCCCGGATTCTACCATTTTTAAAAATTTTGAATTCCAACCCGAGATCATTGAGAGTCAGTTGTGGAACTACGCCTATTTGAATGCGGGCCTAAAACTTCGGTTCAACAACAAAGTAATCGTTTCTAAAAACGGGTTGCTGGACCTTTTGGAGAAAAAGACAGCTCAGGAAAACCTGCGCTATCCGGTGATTCACCTTCAGGGCGAAGATATAGAAATTGCGCTGTCTCATGGCAACAGCTACGGAGAGCAGTATTACTCATTTGTCAACGGGCAGTACACCGTTCAGGGTGGAACCCATTTGTCGGCTTTCAAAGAAGCACTGGTGAGGGTAGTCAGGGACCATTTCAATAAAAACTTTGAGCCCAAAGATATCCGGTCTTCTGTTTTTGCTGCCATCAGCCTTAGAATTGAAGAACCGGTATTTGAATCCCAGACCAAAACGAAGTTGGGATCCAATGATGTCGGTAGAGACGGGCCCACCATTCGCACCTTTATCAATGATTTTTTAGGCAGAGAATTGGACAATTACCTGCATAGAAACACTGAAGCGGCCGAGGCACTTCTCAAGCGGATTCAACAATCGGAAAAGGAGCGAAAAGAAATGGCGGGCATTAAAAAGCTGGCCAATAAACGAGCCAAGAAGGCCAATGTGCACAACAAAAAACTCCGCGATTGCAGAATTCATTTCAATCAGACCAGCAAGGACGAAGACATGAGAATGAAGTCCACTATTTTTATTACCGAGGGAGACTCGGCCAGTGGATCCTTGACCAAAGCTCGCGATGTTCAGTGTCAGGCCGTGTTTTCTCTCAGGGGAAAGCCGCTCAATTGCCACGGACTTACTAAAAAAGTGGTGTACCAGAATGAAGAATTCAATTTACTTCAGCACGCCTTGAATATTGAGGATTCCCTGGAAGACCTGAGGTACAACCAAATTGTAATTGCCACCGATGCCGATGTGGATGGTATGCACATTCGCCTGTTGCTGCTCACCTTTTTCCTGCAGTTTTTTCCGGAATTGGTCAGAGGGGGCCATTTGTATATATTGGAAACTCCACTTTTTAGAGTCAGGGATAAAAAGACCACCTACTATTGCTACAATGAAAAGGAAAAACAAGAGGCGATTAAGAGTCTCAGGGGTAAGGCCGAAATCACCCGATTCAAGGGGTTGGGAGAAATTTCACCCGATGAATTTGAGGACTTTATTGGCGATGGAATTCGATTGGAAAAGGTAATCTTTAATGAGGATACTGACCTGGACTCCATTCTCACTTACTATATGGGTAAAAACACTCCCGAAAGGCAGGAATTTATCATTGGAAACCTCAGGGCGGAAATTGATAGATTACTGGCCGAAGATGAACTCCAAAATGTGGCGGTGGAAGAAGAACAAGCGGCACTTGCCTGACGTTTTGACAGTCAAGTGAAAGATAAAACCTCAAGTGTGTCGCCTCTGTAGAAGACCTTTCTGTCAAAAAAGGTACTCCATTGCAGTGGCATGGTAGTTGATCTTGAGGGAGAGAAGTCGGTCAATTTGTTGCAGAGAGTGATAATTTTTTATTGGATGTAAGTCAGGATGAGTTCTTTCATAAATTTTATAGAATACGCACTGCACCTGATTCTTCCGATAAAAATAAACTGAGAATTGATTTTGCTGTTCTTTTTTTGCAGATGGACGAAGCATTGATAAATTTAAAAAATAGTCAACTATATATGTTTGAAGATATGACGTACGAGGCCGGTCAGAGTGAAGAGCCGGAATTTTTGCCAATAATTTCCGTGACAGATGAAGAGGAGCCCTCACAGGATGAAAAGTACCCCAAAGTTTCCCCCCTTATTGCACTAAAAAATACCGTTTTGTTTCCCGGGGTGGTAATACCCATTAATGTAGGCAGAGACAAATCCTTTAAGGCACTTCAGGAGTCCTTTCAAAAGCACCGATTTATTGGGGTTTTGGCTCAACTGGATTCCAAAGTCGAAGACCCGGTAAAGGACGATTTGCACCAGGTGGGTACAGTAGCCCGAATCATTAAATTATTGAAAATGCAGGATGGTTCTACTACTGCCATTCTTCAGGGAAGGAAGCGTTTTTCCCTGGGGAATATGGTGAGTGAAGACCCCTATTTAATGGGAGAAATTAACCCCATAGAATACGAGCAACTTTCCGATAAGGTTCAGTTTCGAGCCATGGTCAAATCTATCAGGGAAAAATCAAAGAGAATCATAGAACTCTCTCCCAATATTCCCGCCGAGTCCATCATGATGATCAAGAACATTACCAACAACATCTTCCTCATCAATTTTATCGCTTCCAACCTGAATATTGGAGTGAGTGAAAAGCAGGCAATACTCAATGACAACGACTTGGTAAACAAGGGGTCTACGGTGCTGGAACACATGGATAAAGAACTCCAACTTCTAGAAATTAAAGACAAAATAGAATCCAAGACGCGTTCGGATATCGAAAAGCAACAGCGCGATTATTTTCTGAATCAGCAACTAAAAACCATACAGGAGGAACTCGGACAGTCCGGCCACGGAATGGATATAAAAGACTTGATCAAGAGAGCCGAAAAGAAAAAATGGCCGCAGCGGGTTCAGGACTCATTCAACAAAGAAATTTCTAAACTGAAGCGCGTCAATCCGCAAGTACCTGAATATTCGGTAACTTTTAACTATGTTGAGTTTCTTCTAGACCTTCCCTGGGAAAAATACACCAAAGACAATTTCGACCTGAAGAAAGTAAAAGAGATTTTGGACAAGGACCACTACGGACTTGAAAAGGTGAAAGAGCGAATTCTCGAACACCTCGCAGTACTCAAGCTCAAGGGGGACATGAAAGCCCCTATACTCTGCCTCGTTGGACCTCCGGGTGTGGGGAAAACCTCTCTGGGGAGATCGATAGCCAGGTCGTTAAAGAGAAAATTTGTCCGAATGTCCTTCGGTGGACTGCACGATGAATCGGAGATAAGAGGGCACCGGAAAACGTATATTGGCGCTATGCCGGGGCGCATTTTGCAATCCCTGAAAAAAGCGAAGACCTCCAACCCGGTTTTTATACTCGATGAGGTGGATAAAATAGGAAAGGACTTCAGGGGAGACCCCTCCAGTGCATTGTTGGAAGTACTCGATCCGGAGCAGAACGACACCTTCCACGACAATTATCTCGAGTTGGAGTACGATCTCTCCAAAGTGCTTTTTATCGCCACTGCAAATTCCATGTCCACCATACAGCCCGCATTGCGGGATCGAATGGAAATCATACAGATCAGCGGCTACTCTACTGAAGAAAAAATCGAAATTGCTAAAAAGCACCTCATCCCCAAACAAAGAGAAATTCACGGACTCAAGGGGTATAGGGTAGGTATCTCCAAGCCGGTTCTTGAGAGCGCCATCACCTCTTATACCAAAGAATCAGGTGTGCGGTCCCTCGATAGGGTTATCGCGGGTATAATGAGATACGTCGCTAAGAAAATTGCCATGGACGGTGCGTCCGGTTTTACGGTTAAAAAAGATTCTCTCCCTCAAATACTGGGACCTGAAAAATATCAGATGGACCTGTATCAGGAAGTGAGCATACCCGGTGTGGCTATCGGTCTGGCCTGGACCGCAGTGGGTGGAGATATTCTCTTTATAGAAACTTCCTTGAATTCAGGAAAAGGAAAACTTACCCTCACCGGCAACCTGGGGGATGTAATGAAGGAATCGGCAACCACTGCCCTGAGTTTTATTAAAGCCAATGCAGAAGCACTCAATATAGACCGGGAGGATTTCGACAAAACAGATATTCACCTACACGTACCGGAAGGTGCCATACCCAAGGACGGCCCCTCTGCCGGAATTACCATGCTCGCAGCCATCACCAGTTCGATGAGTGGCAAAAAGGTTAAACCCTATATGGCCATGTCGGGTGAAATTACCCTCAGAGGCAAGGTATTGCCAGTCGGGGGAATCAAAGAAAAAGTACTGGCCGCAAGAAGGGCGGGAATAAAGGACATCATTCTGTGTGCGGAAAATCAAAAACACGTCGAGGACATCAAAGCCGACTATTTAAAGGGATTGGAGTTTCACTACGTGAAAACCATGAAAGAGGTACTGGATATCGCGCTGGTTTAACCTGGATCTCCACCTTTCAGGTTCATTCCCTCACTTACTTGAATGTCCCCCGGACCTCCATCTTTCAGGGTCGTTTGTTCACCTCGAAAAATTATCAAAATGCCGATCCGGTGATATATAGAAAAAACAGTTCTGATAGGACAATCCAATCTAATGTGTGTTCTACAGCATGAAGCCCCACTCTTAATCTAAAATGGGCCTTTTGCTTCTTTCTGAGGATCCCTCGTCTAAGGACAAGGCAAGCTATTCGATGGTGGAGCCGAAAAGACTCACTTAGTGTTTGAGCGTTGGCAAATCCCCGGTGGTCAGTTTTTGAAAACTATTGTATTGGGA
>JAGTVA010000171.1 GCA_018224445.1 Saprospiraceae bacterium | reverse complement strand
TCGCTCCAATCTGGCGCTGGAGTGCTCCGGTCCCTGCCCCTCAAATCCATGGGGCAACAGCATAACAAGCCCATTCATTCTCCGCCATTTACTCTCCGCTGCGGAAATGTACTGATCGACTATAACCTGAGCTCCGTTGTAAAAGTCTCCAAATTGAGCCTCCCAGATTACCAGGGTCTCCGGAGAAGCTAAGCCATAACCGTATTCAAATCCAAGCACTGCAAATTCCGACAACAGGGAGTTGTAAATCCTGAACTTGCCTTGATCTTCTGATAAATTATCTAATCGGTTGTATTCTTCGTAAGTATTCTTATCGTAAAAAATACTGTGACGGTGGGAGAAAGTACCCCTTTTTACATCCTGGCCGCTCATTCTGATGTCGCGACCGTCCGTGAGTATGGAAGCGTATGCAAGCAACTCCGCCATTCCCCAATCGAGAGTATTGTCCTTTTTCAGTCGTTCTACACCTTTAATCAATCGATTGACTTTACCGAGAGGAGAAAACTCCTCGGGAATATTGATTAACTTCCTCAATAGCTCAATGACTCTATCTTTGACTATGCCCGTTTTGGGTGATTCTTCAAAATCTTTTGAAGTCGGCCTTTTATTCAGTGACCTCCAGGCCTGTTCTGGTTCCTGATATTCGTAATCCAGCGGTTTTTCCTTCACCAAATCCAATCTGTCCTGGAGTGTAGACCAAAAGTCCTCCTCCATATCACTGGCGAGTTTCCGCTCTACATCCCCTCTCTTGATCAGGGTTTCGCTGTAGACCTTTCTGGGATTCGGATGATTTTTGACAATTCCGTACATTTCGGGTTGGGTGAACTTGGGGTCATCGCCCTCGTTGTGCCCATGCTTGCGATAGCAAACCATATCGATAAACACATCGGTTTTAAATTTTTGCCGGTACTCTACTGCCATTTTTACGCAGTAAATCAAGGCCTCCGGATCGTCCCCATTGACGTGAAAAATAGGGGATTGAATCATATTTCCAACCCCTGTAGAATATATGGAAGTTCTGGCATCGTCAAAATCTGTGGTAAACCCAATTTGGTTGTTTATCACAAAGTGAATCGTACCACCGGTGTAGTAACCGGACAATTGACTCATTTGAGCAGTTTCATAAACCACTCCCTGACCGGCAATGGCGGCGTCACCGTGAATCAAAACCGGACAAATCTTTTGAAAGTCCGAATCGTATAATATATCGGCTTTTGCCCGGGAGAATCCAATAACTACCGGGTTTACGGATTCCAGATGGGAGGGATTGGGAACCAATTTTAAATGAACCTTTTTCCCTTCTTCCATCTCAACCTGTGAGGAATACCCCAGGTGGTATTTTACATCACCGTCACCGAAACTCAGGTCGGGAACAGCCGTACCCTCAAATTCATTGAAAATTTGTTCGTAGGTCTTACCCATGATATTGGCCAACACATTCAATCTCCCCCTGTGAGCCATGCCAATCACAAACTCCTCTACACCGCGCCTGCTTCCCTCATCAATAATACTTTGCAAGGCGGGAATCGCAGACTCTCCCCCTTCGAGTGAAAAGCGTTTCTGTCCGATGTATTTCGTGTGAAGAAAGCGTTCAAATACTTCGGCTCCATTGAGCTTCTCGAGAATAAATTTTTTCGTTTCTATACCCAGTCCGTAATCCTCTCCACTGGTTCTGTTCTCAATTTGATCCCTCAACCAGTGGCGAATTTCCCGATCCTTGATATGGGTATACTCAAATCCAATATTCCCACAATAGATAAAGTTTAATCTGTCGACTATCTCCTGCAGGGTTGCATTATCGAGTCCCAGGGCTTTAGAGGCCACAAAACGCTTACTCAGATCTCCATCCTCCAGTCCGTAGTCCTTTAAATTCAACCGGGGTTTCCTGTCTCTCCGCTGTCTTATAGGATTGGTAGTGGAGAGCAAATGCCCTCTCGCCCTAAAGCCGTAGATAATGGAATACACTCCAAATTCTTTGATCAGGGGATTTTCGCTTTTCAATTCCCCGTTGGCAGTGGCAGCAAATTCAAACCCCTCAAAAAACACGCGCCACCCCTCTTCTACAGATGCAGAATCCTCCTTGAATTTCAAATACATGGATTCAATAAATTGGGGATGCGCATTAAACACATATGAATACTGTGACATTACTATTTTTAAATTTTTATCTACGATTCGATTTCCCTTAAGCAATTACTCCAAAATAACAGGGGCGTAAGCTGTTGTATTGCAAATATCCACAATATTTAATTAATTGCTATTTTTTTTAAGAATTATATCCAACTTGATGCAAAAGTGCAAGGTGACATCCTTTTAACAAACGGCGTGATATAAGGTTATTCGGTACTGTGGAAAACCTATTGTCCGTTTTCTTTGTGGATGACAAAAAATTAAACAAAACAGGTAAATACTTTTTATCTTAGTACATGACAATTTTTAAAAGTTAGGATAAATTTCCTTTAATTCGATTGTGTGTTTATTGAATTGCGGATTAACCTTTAAAAAACTCACCACTAAGCACACAGAGACCACAGAGAATTTGCACAGAGATATTTAGAATTGCCCCCCTTATTTCTCTGTGTAAGGTTCGTGTACTTTGTGAACCCTGTGGTTTTCTTTTTTAATTTCCAGAAGTCTGTGCGACTTTACAAGACAGGCGCAGGAACAAAAGCCAAAGAAAGACTACAATTGAACTCATCTCCGATTTTGCACCGCTCTGATTTGAGTTATTTCCCGCTTCCCGATTTTGGCTGTGGCGATTGCCCGACCTTTTTTTTACTCTGTTCTCTTTCTCTCCCCTGAATTTTTCATTAAAAAAATCCCAAAAATAGTACCACTTAATTAAAAAGATAATATATCTTTGCAGCCCGAAATTTAAAATTAGTAATAAGAATGGCAAATCACCAATCAGCTAAGAAAAGAGCTAGACAAGACGAGAAAAAAAGGTTGCACAACAGGTTTTTCAAAAAGACCACCCGATCATCTATTGCCAAGTTGCGAGAGATTGAGAAGAAGTCAGATGCAGAGAAATTCTTGCCAAAGGTAATCCAGATGATTGACAAACTGGTAAAGAAAAACCAATGGCACGCGAATAAAGCCGCCAACCTCAAGAGCAAATTAACCAAACACGTCAATAGTCTTTAAATCACTTTTTACCCCCGGCATTGAAGGGAAGGTAAAATGGCTGTTACACTAAAGCATATTCAGGCAACAGAAGTCTACTTCTGTTGTTTTTTTCTGTCGCCATATCCCTCGAGATCTTTCAAGTTTATTTCCTCCAATGGGTTTTTCACTATACGACCAATTACATACCCTTTTGTGGTGGCAAACTTCCTGATTTGTTCTTCCAGCCCTTTAGCTACAGAACCCGAAAAATGTATGGGCCACTCTCTGCTTTCACCGTAAACATCAATGTGTTTTACAAAAAATTTCTCAAGTCCCGAGGCTACAATAGATCTAATATACGGGTGATCTAAGCGATCTGTCAGGCAGCCGAACACCCCCGCCAAAAACTTATTGGGTTTGTCTCCTCTGTACAATTCATCTGTAACAGTGTTAAGGTCCATCTCCATCCGGTTCTCTAAAACCTCGCATAATTCCTTTGGTAACTGGCGGTAGTAATAATCCCTCAGTATCTCCTTTCCAAAATAATTTCCACTGGCCTCATCCCCGAGAAGGTAACCGAGAGAGGGTGTATTTTTTATCATTTCAAACCCATTCCAAAACGCGGAATTTGATCCCGTTCCCATAATGCAACATACGCCCTTTTCGCTGCCCGCTGTAGCCAAAGCCGCAAGTACCATATCTGACCCCACCTCTACTTTCGCCCTGCTGTATACTCCGGAAAACAAATTATATGCTTTATCCAGATGCTCAGGACTGTTCAATCCTGCTCCAAAAAACCACAATGCACTGATGTCCGATCGTTCAAAGGGCCATTTGGGATGGTACACCATTTCCATTATCTTCGCTTCGGAATGAATAGAAAAGTTAAACCCCAAACTCTGCCAGGATTTTATTTTCTCTCCCCGGTTGTCAAAAAGGGACCATTTACATAGGCTGCTGCCGCAGTCTGATATTAGTATCATAGCACTAAATTAAGCTTTTTTTTACAATGACCTTGTGAAAACAAAACTACACAAGTAGAACGAGAAAAATTAAAAAAGTTTATAGGGTACAACTGGCACAAAGCGAACGGAAATAGCCAGACCCTCAATCACATTTGAAGCAAAAACCATTTATTGATCCCTACTATTAAAAACACCCTTAAAAGAAATTATTATTTCCCTTCCATCCGGATCAATATAAATTAGCGGATTATTTGCCATATACGCGTAAGGTGATATTGAAGTATATTTCTCCGCCAGCGGATTCACTCCAGTCATTAGAATCGAAATGATATTGCGAACTGTAATTGTCCTTGACCCGGGTAGGTGTGTACATATAATTGGTTGATTGTTTCAACCGATTGTCTGCGTCGTAAAGAATAGTGTAATTGACAAAAATTTATTGTTTTTGTTCTCTTATCCTTACTTTATTCGAGGATATTACAGTGAATTTATCCTCTAGCGATTGAAGGTACTTGTCAAGAACCTCATTAAGCTTTAAAATCCTACTTTCAATTGGCAATTCACTCATTCGAATAAGTATTATTCCTTTATTTCTTTTTCGCAATCGAAAGGTCAATTCACCAAAATCTTTGTCCTCAGTCAAAAGTAAAGCTTCAGATTCTGTAGCTATTTCTAATATTTCATCATCGCTTATACCAGGATTTAGCTCAACAATCGCATCCACCACATAGTTTTTATTTCTAAGTGCTCGAACTATTCTGAAATCTACGCTTTCATCCGCCATCAATGTTTTCATGGACTTCAAGAAGCTATAGAATGAACAATTTCGTTTTTAATAGAATCAGCTGCAAATGCAAGTACTGCAAGAATATCTCCCCTGGTTATGCGAGGATAGGCTTCCAACAAATCATCAATAGACTCACCTTCTGATAATTTTCCCAGAATTAAATCTGCTGGAATTCTTGTATTTTTGATTACAGGCTTACCGTACATTATTGACGGATTTGATTCTAAATGTAATTTCCAGTCAATCATAATAAACTATTTTCGTGTTATTTAACTCTATCTCCTTAGAATCCTTTCAATGGAAAAAACAATTTGAATTGTAACAAACTCAAGTTAAAAGTAATTTTGAATCAAGATCCTTAATCTTTTCATCAAACTGCATTTCAAAATTACAAAATTATAGGTAAAATTGTCAGATTTGCTAGAAATTTTTAAAAGTTATTTCAAATTCCTTAAAAAACTTTTCCTAGACCAGAAAAGTTCACTTAACCTATAGCAGCTATCTTTTTAGCTTATATTCATTAGGAAATTCAAAATCAGACTTAACCCAATTTCCTTTGTCCATCAAGCCATACAACGGCTCCTGATTGGCATCCAAACCCAAATACCCATTTCTGCTTAAATGCGTTATGTTCCCGCCTTTATCGTAATGATAATGCGAACTGTAATTGTCCTTTACCCGGGTAGGTGTGTACATATAATTGGTCGCTTGTTTCAACCGATGGTCTGCGTCGTAAAGATTAGTATTTTTAATTCTACCTGAGGTACATCCGTTGTAATATTCGATTTGAGAAATATTTAATTCCTCGTCTACTCCTCTTTTGTTTCCAGGCTAACGACTCGCTCAATCCGTCCTCCTTAATTGATCTAATACTATTTCGTTCCCAAAACCCATTTTTTACAAAATAATATGAATCGCATTCAGACTAAACTTTGACTTTATTAGTTGCGTTAATAAGGTATATGATTTATTTTCCTTAATTTTGAGCAAAATCCGATTGTCATGTCTTCAGAAGCTTCTATGTTAGAAAAGTTCGATGAAAAGATTCGAAAAGAGATAAAAATTGAACCCAGGGATTGGATGCCCGATAAATACCGCAAGACCTTAATCAGGCAAATCTCCCAACACGCCCATTCGGAAATTGTGGGAATGTTGCCGGAAGGGGTATGGATTACACGTGCACCGAGCATGAGGAGAAAAGTAGCCCTCCTGGCCAAAGTTCAGGATGAGGCAGGGCACGGATTGTATTTGTACAGTGCTGCAGAAACCCTGGGTACCACCCGGGGGGAAATGATAGACGACCTCCACACCGGCAAAGCAAAATACTCCAGTATTTTCAACTACCCCGCCATCACCTGGGCAGATATAGGTGCCATTGGTTGGTTGGTAGACGGAGCGGCCATTATGAATCAGGTGATGTTGTGCCGAACCTCCTACGGTCCTTATGCGCGCGCCATGGTGCGCATTTGCAAAGAAGAATCCTTTCACCAAAGACAGGGATACGAAATAATGCTCACCCTTGCCAAGGGATCTGAGGAGCAAAAAGCCATGGCTCAGGATGCCCTGAACAGATGGTGGTGGCCGTCACTTATGATGTTCGGCCCACCTGATGCCGAATCCAAACACACTGCACAGTCTATGGCCTGGAAGATCAAGAGAAAAACCAACGACGAACTCAGACAGCAATTTGTCAACGCCACCGTCCCACAGGCCAAGTTGATCGACCTCACCATACCCGATCCCGATCTGGTTTGGAACGAAGAGCGCAACAGTTATGATTTCGGTGAAATTGACTGGGAGGAGTTTTGGAATGTCGTAAAGGGAAATGGTCCTTGCAACAAGGAGCGTTTAGAGGCCAGGCAAAATGCGGCTAAAAATGGGGAATGGGTCAGAGATGCAGCCATTGCCTTTGCAGAAAAACAAAGTCAACGAAAATCCAATAAAGAACAAGTAGCATAAACTTAAATTAAAAACATGAGTGAAAAAAAAGATTGGCCCCTCTGGGAAATTTTTATAAGAAGTCGAGCGGGATTGAATCACAAACACGTCGGCAGTCTCCACGCTGCCGATGAAGATATGGCCATTGAAAATGCGCGGGATGTCTACACCCGGAGAAACGAGGGCATCAGCATCTGGGTAGTTGAATCCAAACACATCAAAGCCTCCAATCCGGAAGACGAGGATTCTCTCTTTGAGCCCGCGGACAATAAAATTTACCGGCATCCCACTTTTTACAATTTACCGGACGAGATAAAACACATGTAAATGAATTTATCTTTCGACTCTCGACTTTCGACTCTCGACTTTCGACTCTCGACTTTCCGACTTTCGCCTTTCGACTCTCGACTTTCGACTCTCGACTTTGGACTTTGGACTTTCGACTTTCGACTCTCGACTTTCGACTTTCGACTTTCGACTTTCGACTTTCGACTTTCGACTTTCGACTTTCGACTTTCGACTTTCGACTTTCGACTTTCG
>JAGTVA010000170.1 GCA_018224445.1 Saprospiraceae bacterium | reverse complement strand
TATATATAACCCCAGGCCGGAAATTTTCGGGCGACAATATCGTACATGCTATAGGATTCTGCAAATCCCTTCAAATTGAGCATTTTGAAGAATGAAAAAATCAGGAAAAACCCGGCCATAAAATGATGCATCCATTCCATCAGCACGAATTCACCACGGTACCACTGCACCAATAAGGTGACGGCCATTAAATAGCCAAAAATCAACAATATGGGTTTATAAGTCTCCAGCCAGGAGCGGGTATCCTTTTCATCATCAAGGGGCATTTTTGCCCCCTCTCTCTCAGTTATGGAATACTTACCCCCCAGCGGTTTTAAAGCCTTTTTCAGAGTAGACAAGGGGAGATGGGAGGACATTTTTATCTCGGCGGAATCTTCTTCATGGGACAAATCCACGCTTTCAATTTCAGGTAATTTCAACAGTGCGTCCCTTACATTGGCCTCGCAACCTGAACAAGTCATTCCTTTCAGTGAGTATTGATGTGTCATTTTTAAGTTTTAAAATTCAAAAAAAAGAATTTGTCTGGAAAGGTAACATTAAATAAAACAGCTTGTTCCAGACTGGGCTGAAACAAGCTGTTTTATAGATCTCAATATTTGGGTCTGATTATTATGGATTGAATGGGTTAAGATTCAGATCTTTTTTGGATATCTCTGTTAATGATGGTTTCAATCTGGAATGTTTTCAGGTTCTTGCCGATTATCTTGCGCTCGGGATTAATGACGTATAATTCCGGTGTAATATCCACATAGTATTTTCCATATATGGCCCTGTTGGTGGGATCAAACACATTGATCCACTCCATGTTGGTTTTTCGGATGTAATCGGTCCATTCCTTGCGATCGGTATCCACTACAATTGCAAAAACCTCGACCCCTTTGTTCTTCCACTCCCGATACCATTCAACCAACTGGGGGGTTTCCTTCATACAGTGTTCGCAGGTGGGGTTGTACATATACACAATGATGTAGTCCGCATCTAATTCATAAATAGAATGAGGGTTGCCTTCAGGGTCATTGGCCCGTACATCGGGAGCCGGTTGTCCAACGAGGCTTTTTTCCATTTCCTTAGCCCGTTGTTGCAGGCCGTAGATATTGGCTGAATCAGACCAAAAAGCTCTCTCGTAGGTAAAATAGTTTTGGATCATATTTACGAAAATAGCTTGTGGATCCATTATTGTAGTGTTTTTGGAATCGAAATTATTGGTGATCCAGTTGGCAAAAAACTGGAAATAGGTGGGATGGTCCAATACCTGATCTACCAATAAATTGGAATACTTGTTGATCGAATCTGCATTTTGAGGAACCAGCTCATCCATATACCGCTTGAGCATATTGATGATGACCGGTGTATTGAGTAACCTCTCGTCACTGAAATCTACACTGTCCCAGAATTCATTTCGAAAGTGGTAGGCTTGTTTCCTGGTATTGGGGCTTCCGTCCTCCAGGACGAGGTCTCTTCGCACTTCAGGATTTTGGCCTGCTACTTTAAAACTGGCGTAGAGTGCATCGGGATAATAGTGCGTAAGGGAATTGATCACTGCTCTTCGCTCTGCCGCCAATCTCAACCTCGCAGTTTCCTCCTCTTTGTATTCTTCGGTACCTTCCTCCAGGTTGTCCATTATGCGATTCACACTGTCGATTTGAGACCTGTTGGTATTTTCGTATTGGGCAACAGCGGCCATCAATTCATTTTCCAAACTATTGCTAACTTCAAGAGATTCGACCAATCTTCTATTTTGGGTTTTTAAGGAGAAATCCATCTGTCTTTCTGCGAGTGAGATTTGAAATCCCTGATTATTGGGAAGTGCCACGACGTAAATTCCCTCTCTAAACGGCTCATCTTGTTCAAATACAAAGCGTCCATTTTCATCGATTGGGGCAGCGGCGGCCCGGTACCTGTTTTCACCGAAATAACCGATTAGGACCGCTTCACCGCCCTGTGTGAAGTTCTCTACCTCGACACTTATCCTCGTGCGATCGGAATAAGTAGGAGTCAATCCCTGTGGAATGTGTTTTCCCGGATCAAACCCCTCTAATAGCTCGTTATTGAGCTCCAGGGCGGTGGGGTTGTCCTGATTGCTGTCGTGATTGGCTTTGGATTCTCCACTACAGGCTGCCACAGCAGCACCTAAAAGGAATATAAATAGCACATTCATAAGGTATTGTATTTTAATCTCAGTGGTTATAAAAAACATAATTTGAGTTAAATTTTAAAATTTGGTTCAATCTAAATAAAATGCGGTACGTCTCAGTTGGGACAATGGTTTCCTAAATTTGTTTTCTTATTTAAGAATTAATTACGCAGAATTCATTAAAATATTATCCAGGTGCAAAAATAAGGATTTATTTGACGTTTTTTGAGTGGGAGAAAAAAAAGAGGTGCCTTACGGGACACCTCTTCCCACCCTCACCCGGAGGGTGTAAACCATATTATCAGCGAAAATCAACCACAAAATTAACTGATATACAGTATGGTTAATATCCTTTCATTGTTCTCTCAAGGCACGAGCACTCCATCGATCACATGAACTACCCCATTGGCAGCCCTTACTGATGCCAGTATGTTGTGACCATTTACCTGAACAGACCCGTCCTCAGATTTTGTAAATTCCAATGGTCTCAATCCTACATTGGCGGTCCCGATTCGCTGGCCGTCCTTAATGGATGGTTGTTCATAGACGCCAATCAGTACGTGAAACTCGAGCACGTCTTTCAGGTCGTCTACATTTTCCGGTTTGAGTAGGTTGTCCACCACTCCGTCGGGCAGATCTTCAAAGGCCTGATTGGTGGGAGCGAACACCGTAAAGGGTCCCGGATTACCTAAAAAATCAACGTAATCTGCAGCTTCCAGGGCTGCAACTAAAGTAGTGTGATCCTCAGAACCAAGAGCAATTTGGACAATATTGGGGTCTGAACCCTCATCTTGAATAGCGGTCTGTCCTGCTGATCTCCTTTCTTTATCGGGTTGATCGGTAGAACTGGTCTGAGTTGCATCTCCGCAAGCTGCAAATGACAGGACCAGTGTAGAGGCGAATAATAGCAATAAGTTTTTCATAATTTTTAATTTTAAAAGAGTAAATAAATATCATTTCAATTAAATGTCTTTTTTCAAAAATACCCTTCTTGAAAAGTAAAAGGGAATTAATATCCAAATCAACAGCACTCCAAAGGAAATTAAATTGCCCTTCATACTGCCGTAGAAGTCTTGGAAAAAAGCCCCTGTAAAACCCATTAAAGC
This sequence comes from Saprospiraceae bacterium, assembly GCA_018224445.1. GTDB lineage: Bacteria > Bacteroidota > Bacteroidia > Chitinophagales > Saprospiraceae > PWJY01. The sequence continues at coordinate 22,155 of JAGTVA010000170.1, read as the reverse complement.
TGATATATCCAATTGCATTAACATAATGATTCGGGCAAGGTCGACCGGGTTGAGCATCACCATAGCCAGCGTGGCGTGCTCCAATGGATAATCGTAAAATACATAGATTAAATAAAGGATTAGGCCGTCGTAAATAAGTGAAAAATAGACCCAGAAAAGCAGGGTAATACCTATGGCCTTAGCCTTATCTCTAGTGAGGACACTTGCTAAAAAAGCCAGACCGGTAAAAATCAGGCTGAGCATTACGCCCACGGCAAGCAGCACAAGTAAAGCTAAATCCGCCCCGTATAGGATCATGGGAATCCCCACCCCTATTACAAAGGCCAAACAGAGGGAAAGTCCGACCGCCAGATATTGACTTATAAAGACGGTGGATCTGTTGATGGGCTGTGAGAGCATGAGTTCCATAAATTCGTAACTGTTGTAAAAATGAACCGTGCCGAAAATAATACAAATCAAAGGAACAACCAGCAATACAACGTTGAGCAAACTCAAACTCACTTTTGCCAGATCGGGGTCTAAATTGTATATAGAAAAAGTTGCCAACAACAAAAATGCGGTGTACAACAAAGTAAATTTCGTCCGCAAAATATTGTAAAGCGAGTATTTCAAAAGCTTAATCATAGTTCAATGCTTGTTTTTTTTATTTTTTCCTCACTCCATTCCATCAATCGGGCAATAGATGAAGAGAACTTTTCTTCACCTGTTTCGGATTTGAGAATTTCAATGCTGTTGTTGTAGAAAACCTCTCCATCTGATAAATAAATGGCATGGGAAGTCAACTCGTCCAAATCACTTAAAATATGAGAGGTGATGATGATGAGTTTTCCCTTTGCCCGTTCTTTGGCAATCTTCTTTTTCAAAGCCTCCACAGCCAGTGGGTCCAACCCGGCAGTGGGCTCATCGAGAATGTAAATGTCCGGGTCAAACATAAAGGCGAGGGCTCCGCTCACCTTTTGGCGGGTTCCTCCCGATAGGGTACCCATGGGCTTGTTCAACATTTGAAGCAACCCAAAGTCCTCTACCAGATCGGTATCGTATTGATTTTTGTCTTTTCGTAAATTTTGAATCATACTCAAGACCTGACCGATTTTGATATTTTCCGGATATTTTCCAATTTGAGGCATATATCCAATATTGGAGCGGTATAGCCATTGGTCTTTAATGTCTTCTCCGTTGACTAAAATTGTCCCTGAATTGGGGATTACCATTCCCAGGATAGATTTGATTAAAGTCGTTTTACCCGAGGCGTTCGGGCCCATCATGGCATACGAAACCCCCATCTCAAAAGTTATGTTAATATCCTTGAGTACGTGGAGTTTTCCGAACTTCTTATTCAAGCTTGAAATCGATATCATGTGGTCTCATTTTTGGTTTTTCATCTTTCATATTTTCCGGTGTAATAGCGGGGATAACCCGCTCTGCCCGGTCCAGCAGGGTAATCATAAAACTCCGCCACAGTATAATGGCCGATGGGATTCGCTCCACAATGGTGCTGTACATATTGATCGGCCGAAAGGGAACATCCCCATAGCCGTCCCTGTCCAGGTCGTAGCCCTCGTATTTGTCCCAGTAGTTTTTGTGAAGCTCGTTGGTGATTATCATTCCACTCGTACTGATGTCAAAAGTATTGCCGATAAAATTATTTTTGCCCAGGTAATTTCCGTCGTTGGAGGCCAATAATTTAATGGCATAGCCATTTCTTCTGAAAAGATTGTGTTCAAATGTATTGTTGTTGGAGCCGTCCATGTAAATGCCGATAGAATTGTTGACAATGCGATTGTACCTTATGGTACTGTTGCTGATGTCTTTTAATAGCACTCCGTAGGAGCCGGACCCCAAATTATCCTCAAAGAGATTGTATTCCATTACGACATTTCGGGTGTACATTACCGCCACTCCGGCATCGTTATTTCTGAATTCGTTGTGGTAATAGGAGTTGTCGTGGGAAAACATAAAGTGCAATCCGTAGCGATTGTTTTTTTCTACGATGTTGTGCGATGTTTCTACCTCTGTGGCAAATTCAAGGTAAATCCCGTCTCGATGACCCGCGATGAAGTTGTTTGCAATCAATGCAGTATCGGACTTCCACAAGTGAATTCCATTTCCGGTTCGCTGAGAACTTAATTCATAAGCTTCCAAGAAACAGTCTCTGATGGTGATGTTTTTGGAGTTTGAAATGTGGATGCCAAAAAAGGAATTTAATATTCTGTTGTTCTCCACGCGAAGGTGATTGGAGTCAAACACCTTTATGGCAGAGTGGTCGTTTAGATTGGAATGACCGGTATTGATCAATTCAAATCCAGTTACGGTTGTTGAATTCGCTGCAATGAGAAAAATATCCCCATTTTCTTCGGAATCCACTACCGGGAAGTCAATTCCGATAAGGGTCAAGGATTTTTGTACAATAATTTCATGCTCGCGGTAAATACCCGGATAAACGACAATGGTATCCCCCGGCTGCGCTTTTTCAATTGCTTTTTTAATCTGCTCACCTTCCCTTACCTCCAAAACTTTGGGTTTTTGTCCCACAAGGTCAAAGGGGATAAAAACAGCCATCAGAAATACCCACAAGAAACAGTGAATATATCCTTTCCCGGAGGTTGTTAGTGGTATAGTGAGATTAATTTGGTTGATCATAGGAGTAAGCTACTTTATTTAAATTGTGTTTTCACTTCTCCCCATCCCAGAAATATGGAATGGTCCAATTCCTTTGTAAAATGATCTTTGGTCTCCTCATCGGGCAGCGCAATGATTTTGCTGTTCATGGGAGTCCGGACATCGTTGCTTTTAATGAAATACGTATAATGAACATCGAGTAGTTCAGTGGGATTGGAATAGTCCACTATCAATTCGTAGGCGTACTCGTGCCTTTGGTTTTCTTCGTCCTCCATAAACATGACCATGCAATTGACGTCGTCAAACATATAGATCCTTCCTTTGTCCGTAACCAATTGACCGCCAAAACGCTCGTCCATTAATTTCATTTTACAAAATTCGCACTCGTCGTGACCAAAATTGATGGGCCTCGGCTCGACCGTGCACCCCATAAATAGCATTGTTGAAAAAAGCAAAGAAATAAACCATTTCATTAGTATAAATTTTTTGATTTGAAAATTATTGATTTTTAATTCTTCTCCATCGGTTCAGTATTTTGGACTCAAAAAGGACTACTAGAAAAACCAGAAACGAAGCTCCTCCGATAATCCAACCGGCAGTATGCGGTCCCGAATAGGCCAAAAAGTTGAGAAGTTGTTTGTATCCAATCAATGGCGGTTGATAGGTCATATCGGGAACCTTTATTACAGCCTTTGGATCCAGATTGTGACCGTATTGATATCCCCAGAGGTGCATATCCGCGAGAGCACCTATACCCAATAACACCAAAAGCCCAAAGAATACATAGAGGCCGATTTTTCTCCCCCAAATCCCAGCTGCCAGCCCCACCATAATAATAAATCCCACGATGTACTTTAAGTAATCAAATTCGGGGAACATATCCTCGTCTATAGCCGACATGCCGATGTAAAAATTCATTTTATTGATGCTCGCCAGGTCTCCGGTCAGGTGGTCAATCCAAATTTGCATGGAAAGCCCTTCAGGGTACTGCGGGGCCCAAAGCTTGATTTGCCATATGGGATAAAAATATGCCGATAAAAGGGCCAGGGCTGATAGTATAGTGACTATTCTACCGGTGGTGCTGATCTTTGTCATATAGAGTTTATTTAAATGATGCAGAACCGATCCGGTCTGACCAAACCGGTTCTGCAATTTCTCAATATTTATTCAGGGTAGGAAAACGAAATTTATTCACCTGTTGAAAACAGCAGAGGCACTCCACTACCCGCAGGAGAAACTCTTACATATCCCTGCATCTCCTGGTGGAGAGCAGAACAGAAATCGGTGCAGTAAAAAGGCACTATACCCACTTTGTCCGGCATCCATTTAAAAGTAGCGGTTTCACCGGGCATGACCAGAATTTCAGCAGTGTTGGCTCCTTTTATGGCAAATCCATGGGGAATATCCCACTCTTGTTCCATATTGGTCACGTGAAAATACACGGTATCTCCCACGAAGATACCCTCGATGTTATCGGGGCGGAAGTGAGAGCGAATAGAAGTCATGTACACTCTCACTACATTTCCTTCTCGCTCCACCCTGGCTTCTCCCGGACCACTGGTCATATGAGGATGTGAATTATCCTCAATTCGGTAGAAACGCACCTGCTTGTCCTTGATTAAGGAAGCGGGGAAGGCTTCGGCGTAGTGAGGCTCGCCAATGGTTGGAAAATCCAGTAATAACTCCAACTTTCCATTGGAGATATCGAATAGCTGTGCGGAGTGACACAATTCCGGCCCGGTAGGTAAGTACCTGTCTTTGGTAATTTTATTATAAGCGACCAGATACTTTCCGTGAGGCTCAGCTGTGCAGCCACCGGGAACCATGAGGTGACCCACTGAATAATAAGTAGGAGCGCGATCAATTACCTCCAAGGTCTCGATGTCCCACATCACTATTTCAGAAGATACAAACATAGTGGTAAAAGCATTTCCTTTACCGTCAAATTCGGTGTGAAGTGGACCCAATCCCGGTCTTTTTACTTCTCCGTGAAGAACGGACTCGTAATTCAATATGGGCATTCCATTGACATCTCCCTCGAAGTCCTCATTTTCTATAGCTTCAATCATTTTGGAAAAGCTAAACACGGGAATCAGGGCCGCAAGCTTTCCACTGCCTACGATATACTCGCCATCCGGACTCACATCACAACCGTGAGGAGACTTGGGACAGGGGATAAAATACATAATGTCCTTGAGCTCCGTGGGATCCAGCATCAGTATGTCCTCCTTTATCGTAGAGGTTGCGATGTGGCTGTTTTTATCCCTGATGTTGTGGGCGTATTTGGCTTTTATTCTTTCCCCTCTTCCCTGTTTGGCGTATTCAGCTGCTTTTCTCCAGTTGATAGCCATGATGAAGTCCTTATCTTGCTGAGAAGCATTTACTTCGAGCAGAGTATGCGCCTGCTCGGTATTGTAGGTGGAGAAAAAGAACCAATCCCCGGAAACTCTTTTTCCTCCCCTGGCGAGGTCGTATGCAAAGGGTGGAGCATCGATCTGGAAGTCGATGTCCATTTCTCCGGAATTTTCATCGACGGATATAAAAGTTATGGCACCGCGAAAGTTTTCCTTATAAGTCGAAATAGGTACATCCCTGTCCGCATCCTCTCCATGGGGAACACTAAACCGGGTTCCGGCTACTACGTATTCCGTATTTTCCGTAATAAAAGGCGAAGAGTGATTACCCGCACTATTGGGAATTTCCAAAATCTCAGCCGTTTGAAAGGTGGTGAGATCAATTCTGGCTACTCTGGGCGTATTGTTAGCATTGGCAAAAGCCCATCGCGCATCGTGTACTGCATCCGTGGTAGATATTGCAATGTGGTGCAGGTCATCCCATGGAATGTGGCCGTGAGTGGTGTTCAACATCGGTTTGCTCTCCTCCGAAAAACCATACCCGCTTTCAGGGTCTACAGAAAATACAGGTAATATTTTCAAAGTTCGACCTGAGGGTAGGCCCACCACACTGATCTGGCCGTTAAATCCACCGGAAACGATATTGTAAAACTCGTCGTGTTCGCCCGGTGGCACATAAACTTTACTCGCTGCATCGCTGGTGGCAGCCACACCCGGTCCCTGAGGCCGGCATGATAACAGGGCAATCAAAAAGAAGACTGCCAGGCTTAAAAACAAAACTGATTTTTTCATTTTATTATAATTTAATGGTTAAGATTTATTAAATAATGTGCTCCATTTATTAATTAAGTGGCAGCACCATCTCTTTTTCCTGCGTTTTCCTCGTCATTATTCCTGAGGAATTCCAGTATATCTCGGGCTTCGTCCTCTGATATATTTTGATTGGGCATGCGGACCAAACACTCTTCCAATAACTTTTGGGCTTCCGGGTCTTCATCCAACATGACGTCTACATTGGTAATCATGTTCATGATCCACTCCGGAGACCTCCTATTGGTAATGTTCAGATATCCCGGTCCCACCAATCGGTCTTCGGTTTCGTATTTGTGACAAGAAGCGCATTTGACGTCGCTGATCGCCTTGCCCCTTCTCACCATATTGGGATCCAGCGGATCGGTGAGTTCTACATTGGTAAAGGGGCCTATTCCGCGGGGATCAGCCTTTCTCTCTTTTTCAGCCGGCTTTTCCCTCTGAGTAGTTTCTCTTTCCCTGTCGGTGGTTTCCCCCCCGCAAGAAATCATAAACAGGGTTAAAAAAGCCGCTAAAACAATGATCAAATTTTTCATATCGTATAAATTTTATTAAGTTAAAAAAATGCTCTTTAATTGAAAGTTTTGTCTGTGATGATTTAATTGTCCGATTGCAATTCCTAAAAGTCCAATCGGAAAAAGCACAGAGGCCCAAAACATATAGTGATGAAAAGAGGGTATAAACCCCATCTTTGCCCACAGCATGGTCCCCTGACCAAACATCAGTATTTCGGTGAGTATAAATCCCACCAATACCAACTTCCATCCCCAAACAGCTACTTTTCGAACCGATAAATACCGGGACAGTCCAAGCAAACCCGCTGCCATAAAAGTAAATGTACCAATCATGATCAGATGAATAAATGCGATGACATACATGCGCAAAGTGTAGGAAATCTCCGCTACTGCGGGAATCACTACTGCAAATTGAATGAGTATGCGCGCCATCAACATAAGCAGCCCGAATTGGAGCAGACTGAGCATCCAACTGTTTCCGGTGACCCGTTTTCCTCTAAGACTGAGAATAATGGGTTTTAACAACATATAGAAACCCAACACCTGTAAAGTTACACCCAGTGAATTGAGGTAAAATAAAATAGAGGAAGGAGTGCTCCAACTGATGCTCAGCGCATAGGTCAGTATGGTGGAAACCTGAATGATCAAAAAGGTATGGTTTGGAATTTCCAATTCCCGACCGTGGGATTCCATAAATTTGAGCAATCCCGCTATGGTTGCGTAGGTAAACCAACCTATAAATTGAAAATGCAGAAACCATTGAATACTCATATAATACAGGGGATGCAATGCACCCAACATCGCGCTTATTGGGGCTATTGACCACAGACCTACAGTGGACGCTAACATCCACAGTACACTCCATTTGGCAAAGCGGTCTGCTATTCCCTTTTGTTCCCGGGCATTCAAATCTCTTAAAAAAGCATAGGCAAAAATATAGGCCGCAATTACATGCAGCGTACTGAAGGAAATACTGTAAAATCCATATCCCTCGAATGGGAAACTGAAGGTCATTCCCAGGACTGCCACTACATTTAGAAATAGTGCCGATTGGTACCACCGCAGGTATTTCGTTTTTTGGACAAAAAAAGCCATTAAGATCGCCCCGGCTATCAGAAAAGCCCAGCCCAACATGGCTGCATGAGAGTGTCCGTGCTTGATGTTGTTGAAGCTGAAACCGGGAATTTCCCCAATAAAGTAATACCTCAGAGACAAACCCAAAATGCTGACCATTAAGAAAAAAAATACGGCCCAACCAACCCATAGACTTATCTGTCGTGGAATAGGTGACTTAAAATTGGACCCTGGCTTCATTTCGGTAATTTGGGTTTGCATCAAAGTTAACATTTTGTTTAATTTTTACAAACTTTATCGTACATTTCTCTGGCAACAGGAAAAATAAGATTGTTTTCAATGTGAATATGCGTGTGTAAATCCGATTCAAATTCGCTGAGCATGGCATAGGCCACCTTGTAGGTTTGGCAAGCGCCGGGAGGGGGTGTATATCCGGAACTGAGTTTGTTGATGCGCCTGAATCTGGCCCCTTCTGTATCGTGCTCCTCCTCCATCAATTTGATGGGATTGTCCACGTGTCCAAAATGAGGAGGACTCAATGGGTAGTTGTCCTTCTCCGCCCTGTACATAGCAATGAGATAGGGGAATAATATCATTTCCTCCTTTTTCATGTGCATGGTCAATTCATTGGAGGCTGAGCCAAATTCATCCCGTATTTCAAAAAGCTCGGGATGATTTTCGCCGTGCACCTTGCAGAGTTTGTCGAGATAGGCCTTGAGGACAGGTAATGCATTGGTCACGTATTGGTGATGGGTTTTGATCACGTGATTGATGAGTTCTTCCTGATTCATGTTTTTGAAGGTGGTCACTTTCGAATCCCCATCCAGTTTATTGAGTTCTTCCACTACGGCCTCGGATGGTACCTGATTGGCCTCACAAGCTTCCTGCAGGGTAATTCCCCCACTGCAGCAAAAATCTATACCTCGATTGCTGAATACTGCCGCTGTCCGGAAATCATCGGCCACTATCCGACCTACTTTTTTAGTTAATAAATCTTGATTTTTCATAATTTAGAATTTAAGATCGTTTTATCCTTTTTGTGTGTAAAAAATTTTTATGTCAATCCGCTCAGATACGACTGCCCCTCGTGAACAGAACCTGCTGCTTCCTTTAAAGTGGTAGTGTGTAGTACCCCGGTGAGGTGGTCGCGTATGGCCTTAAATTTAAAGTGAACCGGACAGGGATGAGTTTCTGAACACAACTTGAATCCCAGGGCGCAATTGTTGAAAAGTGCATCCCCGTCAATGGCCTCCACTATTTCATACAAGGTGATCTCATCGGCTCCTTTGGCCAATTCAAACCCACCGTGTGGTCCTTTTACAGACCACAGAATTTTCTTCTTTACCAATTGCTGCAAAAGCTTGGCTGTAAAGGCCTCCGGACCTTTTATTGCCCTGGCAATTTCAGGCAGTCGTGCTCGTTTGCTGTCGTCTGCTCTTGTGCCCAGATAAATGGCCGCCTTTATGGAGTATTCACAAGCTTTTGAAAACATCTTTTTCTTTTCTACGGGCAAATATACAATGATAAAACTATAAAAAGGACAAAAATATCCGAAATAGATTTATTTTTTTTTTGAATTTGGAAAAAAAAATTTAAAATAACGTATAGTATACTGAAAAATAATAAGTTACACTTTGTCACAGAAATGTAAAATCGACAAAAACATGCACTGAATCAAATGGATTTACCCCTCTTTTTGCCGCGGTAATTAAGATGGGATGTATCGGAAAAACGAATTTGTTCCTGAGGAGATAAGGAGAGGATTTAATAATTGCTAAATCCGGTATTGCCGGAAATTTTTTCATCAGACTCTAGTGGACTGTTTTCTTTTTAGAAAAAATAAATATCTTTAGGGGTGATTTATATACAGAGTAACAATCGGTCTCTGGAAGACTCTGAATGAATTGGAGTGACCTCGCAAGATAAATGCATCTGAGACCTGAATTATATTTACCATTTTAAATCAATCGTTCAAATAAAATTTGTACCGATGAAAAATTTGTGGGGATTATTTTGGAGTACGGGTCTGATCTTTTTGATGGTTTCGGGCTGTACGCTCAATTATGAAACCATCAGAGGGAATGGCGATGTGGTAACAGAAAAGAGGGACCTGAATACATTTAGCGGGGTCAGCATTTACGGCAGTTTTGATGTGGTCGTGGTCCCGGGGGAGGGCCACACCATAAAAATAAAAGCGGAGTCTAATTTGCTGGAACACATTGTTACTGAGGTGGAATCCGGCAGCCTGGACATCTCCACTGCACAGGGATACAATCTGAAGCCGACCCAAAAGATTGAATTGGAGGTGAGTGCCGCCGGGCTTGAGCATTTTGAGATCAATGGCTCGGGAAGCATACGGGCGGAAACAGTGACTACATCTTTAAAATGCCGCATTTTGGGTTCGGGAAATATAGAGCTATCGGGAGAGACAGAGGATGCGATTTATGAAATTGCGGGATCGGGCACCGTTCAAACGGAAAACTTGTCGACCCGACGTGCCAATGTGGTGATTACAGGATCGGGTAGTGTCTACGTTCAGTCATTGGAAGAGCTCGAGGTAAAAATTACCGGTAGCGGCAAGGTCTTTTACAAGGGATCGCCCGCAGTGAAGTCAAGTGTCACAGGAAGCGGTTCGGTGGAGAGATTGTAAAACTTCCAGTTCAGCCCTGAGCATTACAATCTAATTGATTTTTGAATCCGGAGGCAAAAGGGGAGCCCACCAATATCCATTTTTCACTCGTCACAAGAAGCGACTATCCGGAATTATTCATTCAATTCAAAATGCTCTGTTTTCAGACATTTTAAAACGCCATCCACAGCGGTTTCATCATCGACCAGGACTACGAGTTCATCCAGGGCTTCCAATTGAGTATATCCCGAGGGGGTGATGTAATTTCCTTCTCTTTTGATCATTGCTATCACGGCATTTTTGGGAAAATCCAGGTCGACTATTCTCTTTCCTATGGTGTCGCAGTCCGGTGAAAGCAAGAGTCGGATCATTCTGGTCTGGGTTCGGTCTTTTAAAAATTGATCTATGGGATGCTGAATTTTCTTTTCAGGGGGAATTGATACTTTTAACCACTGTGAAACTTTTACCAGAGTGGTACCCTGGATAAGGATGGAGGTAACGGAGACGAAAAAAACGATATTGAATATAAGCCCTGCAGATTCTATTCCCGCAATCAATGGATAGGTGGCAAAAACAATGGGAACGGCACCCTTGAGACCCACCCATGAAACATACCACTTTTCTCTGGAACTGATTTTAAATGGCCATAGGGTGAGCCATACTGAAAGTGGTCGGGCGACAAATATCAGAAAGGCAGATACCATCAATCCCATGCCGATAACTGGTAATATTTGACTTGGAAAAACCAGTAAACCCAGAGTGAGGAACATCACAATTTGCATCAACCAGGCCATACCGTCAAAAAAGCGCATGATGGTCTTTTTGTGAATCAACTCCTGATTGCCCAGATAAACGGCGCACAAATACACTGCCAAAAACCCATTTCCACCCAGGAAGTCCGTAAGAGAAAAGACCAGAAACATTTGGCCAACGGCCAGTACCGGATAAAGGCCTTCAAAGTCAAGGCGAATTCGATTTATAAAATACTTGCTGGCTATGGCCAATCCAAATCCGGCAATAACACCGATAATGACCTGTTTTAGAAAAAGTGGGATCAAACTTACTATTCCCTGCTCCGGGGCAATCAATAAACCAGTAACCGCTATTGTCAGAAAGTATGCCATGGGATCATTACTTCCGCTTTCCAACTCCAGTATCGGTCTCAATCCTTTTTTTAATGCGATGCTCTTGGACCTCAGTATCGAAAAAACTGCCGCAGCATCTGTGGAAGAGACAATAGCACCCAACAACAGCGCTTCAAGAAAACTAAAGCTCGAAACGTAGTACACGAATACTCCCACGGAAATGGCCGTGGCGAATACCCCGAGAGATGACAGGGTAACTCCCTTCCACAATACGGGTTTTACAGTGGGCCAATGGGTGTCCAGACCACCGGAGAACAAAATAAAATTCAGGGCTACAATACCTATGAACTGAGCTATTTTGGGATCGTCAAAATAAATACCTGCTATCCCCTCAGAGCCTGCAAGCACTCCTACCAATAAGAAAAACACCAGGGTGGGAACACCGAAGCGATAGGATGTTTTACCGGCCAAAATGCTCAATATGAGCAGGGCCGAACCAATTAACAAGATGTTTTCAATGGTGAGGTTCATAAATTTTCAAAGGTAAATATAGACTGATTTCTCTATAGTGACAATTAATATAATTTGATGTTTATCAAAATGGTTTTTAATTTTTGATATGGAGTCCTGACCTTAGGATGGGCATATAGTTTTTAGGCACTATAAAGAACAGTAATCAGCACCCTATACCGGACTGTTTTCCTTTCTTCTTGCTGCTATTTTGCCCGCCAGGTAGCTCATGGGGAGATAAGCCAGCGATAAATCCACTATCGCAAACCAAATGGGCGAGGGTAGGAGTACGATATTTGTGATCCCTCCCAACATAAAGAATACCCCAATGCCCAATGCAAATTTCATTTTGTGATTGACGGTCAGGGAGGCAGCTACCCAAGCTCCTACCAAGGTCCCAAGGGCGTGGGCGAGAAAGGGCATAATAAAATGTTGGGCCTGAAACAAGTGCATCGCGTCTTTTAATCCTTCCAGAGTAGTCAGATCTGCTCCCTCCGGAGGCGGAATAAGGAATCCACTTAATTGTATAATGGCCATATTGACTGCACTACCCAAAATTATTCCCGCCGCAACTGCAATTGTATTTCTAAGGATTGGATGCATTGGATTGGTTTAATAATTCAATAAAAAGAGATTATAGGATGGGTAAAATTAATAACAAGTAATGATATAGTAGAACTATTAAAAAAAAAAAAAGGCAATAATTTAAATCTTTGTGGTCTTATGAAATTCACCGGGAATAAAGCTGAGGCTGATGTAGATACCTATTTTAGCTAACTTAACCCGGATTATTCATGAGGGTTTCGTTGTGAAAGGCTAAAGGCCACTTCGACTATCGCTCAGTGCATCGCAATAGAAATGGGGGCTTTGTGAGTATTTTTATCCGTAGACGTAGCCCAGTTACGATGAGGACAGAAAATCGAACAAGTGCCCATTTATGAAGGCATGTAGCCTTGTAATAGAAGCCTTCATGAATAATCCGGGTTAATTGGCTCTGGCTTTTGTAAATCTCTTATTATATCAAACTGCGCGCTGGCTCCCCCTTAGGGGCCGGGGCTGCGCTGTTATAAAAAACTTACTTATGGCCAAATAATCTGTTTTCATACGATTTACCACCTACTGTATCTGGGTTACAGAATAATTTTTACCCAATACTCTATTTCACCCTCCTCAAAGGACTGAAAGCCGTAGGTCCCCTTAATGAGTTTTTCCCGCAACTTCACGATGGCATCGGCTTTCTTCTGTGGATAAACATAGGAGAGCTGTGTTTTTATCAGATGGTCTTTCCATTCGGACATGGGCAAATCAATAGATCTGCTGATAAATATGTCCAGGGCGTGTAAAACCCGGGCGAAGTATTCCTTCGGCTGGGTGTTTTTGATTTTTCTGGCATTTTTTATAGCCCGGGCGAATTCCTCTTCTTTGGTGAGTTTGACAACCTTCCGCCGACTTCTTGGGGTAAAAAAAAGAAAAAGAAGAACAGCCAAACTGATTCCCAGCGCTGTCACCCCAATAATAGCCACAGGAGAGTACCACCAATTATCAGAGGCACCATCGGTGTGGTTATCGCCACTAATTCCCTGCCATCCGGTGGCCGTTCCATCCTGGTCCCCTTTTACTATGGTGAGAAAGAGGGTGTCGGGGCTGAGTGTATAAAAGCTGTCTGTTTCAAAATTGTAGGCCACAATTTTCGGAACAATCGCGGTTGTTCCCACCTCGTCTGCTCTCAGCAATATATTCCACTCTCTGCTGTTTTGCAACCGGCCGAGGTGTTCACGGCTGGTTTCTTCAAGGAGCTGAATATCGGCTACAGAGGCCCCTCCATCAATTTGAATGGAAGGCGTGCTCATTGCCTTCAGATCTCCGTTGCCACTCAATCTGACCCACAGGGTCAAAAGTTCTCCGGTCCGCACTTCTTCAGTATCCAATCTGCTTCTAAGGTGAAAATCACCCACCAGGGAGTTGAAGTCTTCAGGTGCCATTGGAGGGGACGGTAAAACGACTATTTCCGGTATTTCGGTCGACAGGTAATGGGTTTTTCCTCCCATTCTAAAGAATCCTCCCCATCTGGAGTCCCGGTCTTCCTCTACCACTCTGAAGTCAAAACTCTCCCCACCAAAGGATCCCGGAAATTGAGGGGATAGTATGAATCTGTAGACCACGTGCTTGTTGTATATCCTGTTTTGAAAAGTATCTCTGGTAGTTCTGAAATTCCTTAGGTTGCGGTAATTGTATTTCTGCAATCCCCGGAATTGAGGTTCGCTCAGCAGCGTGTAATCGGTAATTCCTACAGTAGTATATAATTCGAGATCAGCGACTATTTGCTGGCCCATGTAGCAGGTATCGCAACTGGTGGAGACCCGGATAAAGATATCTCGGTCCGCAGCAGTTTCTTCCTCACCTTTTTCCAGTACCAAAAGAGTGAGGGGCACGCTTTTTAACCTCATTCCATTTACCTGCAAATAAGCACTGCCTATGGTGTGTTCTCCCGCCTCATTTGCTCTGTATCTGTAGGTGTGTGCTGTTCGCTGCTGAACCACTCCGTTGACTATACTCGTTTGAAAAGACCTCGAGGGGCCACTGATCCGCTGGAAACCATCCAATTTTGGGAGTTGCAATTCCCCCCATCCTTCGCGATCGAGGGTAAAGGTAATTTCAAATACTTCTCCCTCATAAACGGTGGTGGGGTTTACGGAGGCAGTAAACTGAGGATTGGAACCGCATAGCGGCAGATTCCAGAGGGAGAGGAAAAACAAAAGAAGTATGGTAACCTTCCTGGCCATTGACGTCATAATGTGATGGTTCTCCTTGTTTTCCGCGGGGTGGGTTTCACTGTGGTATCTGGTTCGTTGGTCTCGCGCTTTCTCAATTGATGGGGATTTTCAATAATGCCATCCGGATTGGGAACCACGAGAATCTCGACAGGTGGAGTTTCTAAAAACTTGTCGTCGGTTTCAACAGATGCCGCATCTATGTAAAAAAGGCCCTCCTCCTTAGGCTGAAGGTAGTAGGTGTAACTGGCACTGCGCGAAACTACCCCATTGATCATACTGAAGCTGGAAGATTGATTGGGCCCTCCCACGATGTCAAAATCAGAAAAATCGGGAGGGGTGAACTTGCCCACGGCATTTTCTACCGTAAATTTTACCTCAAAGTAATTGCCCATCAATACGCTGTCGGTACTCACTTCTACTTTTATGACGGCATCTTCTGCCTTCATTACAAAACCGCTCAAAGCCAGGATCAATAGAATCGATAGTTTCATCATCATTAAAAAGTCTTTTAATTATGCATCTAAAAAAACGACTTTCACCGCGAGATAATATGTATTTATTTAAAATTTTTGACGATCTTGGATTTTGCCATTTCCTTTATAAATTATTCAGGCTTAGCACTTTTTATCTATTTGTAAATAAGTTAGTAATACATTGCTAAATCCAAACTGCCAATTGCCGACTGCATACTGCCAACTTCCAGGAACCTTAGTTAATTACCAGTCCTTGAGCGTTTGGCTGTGGCCTTTTTGTTCCTCATTCATTTTTCTCCGGCTCTGTTGATCTCCTTCTTCGGCTATTCTCAGCAATTGTTCCAACATCTCCTCGTCCAATTCACTTTCGTCAGCTTCCGCAATGGAGTCGTCGGTTTCTCCCTCCTCATCCTCGCCATTCTCCCCGGGATCGTCCAGCCCTTCAGTGTCTTCATCGCCCTCTATTTCCTCATCCATACCGGGGGATTCAGATTCCTTTTCCTCCTCCCCGGTTTCACCTCCCTCCTCACCATCATCTGAGGATTCCTGAGGGGGCATTTCACTGAGCATTTGCTTCGTCAGCATAAAGTTGTTTCTCGCATCCCGATTGTCGGGATTGTGTATTAAACTTTTTCGATAAGCTTCGAGGGCCGGCCCCAGTTCTGACTTTTCAAAAAGGGCGTTGCCCAGGTTGTAATGCGCATCAGACAGTTGTCCGGATTGGTCAAATTCCTCTGTGGCTTTTGAAAAATATTCGGCAGCTTCATCGAATTTACCCTGTTGGTAAAGACTGTTTCCCAGGTTGAATAACGCCTCAGCTCTACTCTCTTCCGATAGGGATTTTCGGTAAGTTTCCTCAGCTTCCGGATAATTTTCTTCGAGGTATTTTTTATCTCCCTCGCGTTTGAGTTCTGCGGCCGACTGGGCAGAACTTACCGCAGGGAAGAGGGATGCCAATATAATAATTACCGACAGAAGACGAATCATTTTAGGTTCCTTTTTTTCTCTATTGAACGCATTAAAGGCCACAGTCCGTAAAGGACCAAAAACAACAGAGACGCTCCCAATAGATAGGGGTAATAGTCTCTGTATACGGTAAAGGATCCCTGAGCAATGCCCTCTTCTCTGAGGCGATTAATTTGAGTTGCCAGATCCTGAATGGAGGAATGGGATGGGTTGACCAGAAGTCCCCCCCCGGTGCTATTTGAAAAACGATTCAGGTGTTCCAATTCCATCCGGCTTATAATAAGGTTTCCGTTGATGTCTCTGCGCAATTCTTTCCGGCCCGATACCGTATGGGAAATACCGGCACCCTCTTCGGTACCGATTGCCACTGAAAATATAGGGTAGTTATTGACGACGAAGTGATCGAGCGCATTTTCGTATTGGGTGTCGTGAGTTTCTCCATCTGAGATGACTACCAGAACTCCCGACCCCAATTCCTCCAGGTAACTCCCCGTCACTTCCAGCAAATTGGCAAAGGAAGTGCCCTGCACGGGCAACATACCCGCACTGGCCGATCTGACGCCCGTTTTAACTGCCTCTCTGTCGATGGTGATGGGGGTGTTGCATTCAGTTACTCCTGCAAAAGGGAAAAAAGCAAAACTGTTGCCCGGCAACAAATCGATCAGTTCGATGGCTCTTTGCTTGGCTATCTCCAGCCGATTGGGACTTCTGTCCTCCACTGTCATACTGTAGGACAGGTCTACGGCCAGCAACACATTTACCGACTCCGTTTCAACCTCCTGTTTTTCGAGGCCTACTCTCGGATTGGCGAGGGCCAGCAAGAGAAAGCTCATTCCGAGCAATAAAAAAAGCATTTTGAGATACTTGTTGTAAACAGTAAATCCCGGCAGGAGACGGTGAATATTTCTATCGCCAAAGTATTTGCGGAAGGAGGCCCATTGCCCGCGATATATGAGATACCAGGCCAAAAAGAGTACAGCTATGGGCAGTATCAACCACAACCATTGTATTTGCTGAATTTCCATTGGCGAGTATTTCCTGATATTTTTTTAATAAAAAACTCAATCAAAGGGCATGGGTTATTGCTGACCTTTTTTACTAAATCTGTTCTTTGAGCAATTGGTATTTTTCGATCTCCTCTTCCCCGGCCAACTCAATGGCGGTATCAATAGCGCGCCTGGCTTGTCGACTCCGACCCAGGAAGTTCAGTACCTTTGCGTGTCTGTAGTACAACTCGGAATGATCGGTTTGTCCCGATACTCGTTTAAGTCCGGAGTCCAATACATCCAATACCTTTTCTGTTTCTCCAAAAACCCGCAATGCCAAATCGGTAAATTCAATACAGGCATCGACATCACCTGCCCCTTCCTCGCTAAAAAATTGTTCTAAATTACTGGTGAACCGCTGTTCATCACGGGTTCTTATCCCGTAGTAAATATTGGATTTTAAGCTAAATGACCGAAGGTCGGGAAGACCTGCTTTTTCCATATTGCCAACGGCTTCATCTACCAGCAGGGGCTCCTTGAAATTCATGGCTTTTCGCAGCGTATTCCATCCGGCATCGCGAATTTTGTTGTAGTAGAACTCCTCGTCGTGCAATTCGATTATGCGACTTTTTTGACTTATAAATTGATCGAACAGTCGGCTGTCCGATTCGGTCATGGCCAAAATGAGAATTTTGAGATTGTACTCGTCACTCAGGTCTGAATTGCCAGTTAAATGCTCATTGGCGAGACCCAGAATACTCTCACCATCTCTGTCAAGGTTTTTAAAATGGTAATAGACGGTTTCGGTACTTCGGTCACCTTCCAGGTATTTATCAGAGAAGCCGATATGTGGATTGTAAATTTTGAGTATATGGTTGCCGAGTTCAATAAATCCATTGACGTCTCTCGCTCCTGTAACACTTCGCACGACCTCGCCTTTGGAGTCGATAAAATAAAGAGTGGGGAAGGCCGAAACGGGATACTTTTTTCTAAAATCCAACCCTTTTCCCTTTTCCATGTCCCATTTCAGATTAATGAAATTGGCATTGTAAAATTCACCGACTTTTTCATCGGGAAAAACATTGGCAGCCATCCTTTTACAAGGGCCGCACCACTCGGCGTAACAATCTATAAAAATGAGTTTGTTCTCCTCTTCAGCCAATTGCAGGGCTTCCTCCCAGCTCCCTTCAAAAAAATCGATTCCCTGCGAGACTGCGCTCCCATAACCCATGAATAAAAAGGAAGTTACCGATATCAATATAGACCATTTCATAAATTATCTGTTTTAGAACGCGTATGCAAAAGTACAAATTACCTTGTTTGAACGCAAAGCGAGTCCTACTGTTTTCCAAAGCGCAAAAATTACTGACTTAATAAGTGAGCCTCAGCAGATGAGTGGATTTGCCATGTAGTGATCTTCGGGGTAATTTTCTATATTTGCTAAAAAATAACCTATGCCGTGGGAGAGAAGAGATTTTAAAAAATACCTCGCACAGACGAGTCCGGAACCATTGATGTTTGAGCCGGTGAGGGGAAAGGGAGTTTATCTGTACGACAAAAACGACCGACCCTACCTCGATTTAATTTCGGGCATCAGCGTGAGTGCTTTGGGCCACGGCAATCCATCTGTAATTGGGGCGATAGAAGAGCAACTCCACCGGTATATGCACACGATGGTATACGGTGAATTCGTACTCAGTCCCCAGGTGTTGTTGGCAAAAAAAGTTATGCAAACCCTTCCGCCGGACCTGGACAACATCTATTTGGTGAATTCGGGTTCTGAAGCTGTGGAGGGTGCCATAAAACTCGCCTTTAAATACACGGGAAGGAGGGGATTGGTCGCCTGTAAAAATGCCTATCACGGGTCCAGCACCGGGGCGCTGAGTCTGATGAGCGACGAGTATTACTCAGAGGGATACAAGCCCTTGTTGTCCGGAGTGCAATACATCGAATTTAATTCTGTGGAGTCCTTGTCAGTGATTTCGGAAACTACCGCTGCGGTATTTGTGGAGACGCTTCAGGGAGAGGCCGGTTACATCACTGCCGAAACTGAGTTTATGCAGGCATTGGCCGACAGATGTAGGGAGGTGGGATGTCTGCTTGTGCTGGACGAGATTCAGGCGGGCATGGGGAGGACCGGTACATTTTGGGCTTTTGAGCAATTCGGAATTGTGCCGGACATTTTGCTCACAGCCAAGGGTTTTGGCGGTGGATTGCCCTTGGGTGCTTTCATCTCGCGAAAAGAAATTATGCAGGTCATTTCGGACGGTCCCATACTCGGGCACATCACTACTTTTGGTGGAAATCCGGTTAGCTGTGCGGCGGCTACCGCTACTATTTCACAAATACTCGACGGCGATCTGGCGAAGGAGGTGGCGGCTAAAGAAGCCTTATTCAGGTCTGAATTGGCAGCCGTTGGACTGTTGGAAATCAGTGGAAGAGGGTTGATGTTGGGTGTAAAAATCGGCGATTTTGAAGATGCGAAAAAAATGGTTCAATCCTGTCTGAAACGCGGACTCCTAATCGATTGGTTTTTGTACGATACAGGTAAACTGAGAATTTGTCCGCCCCTGACCATAAGCCGGGAGGAAATTATCGTTGCTTGCACCACAATTGGTGAGGCGTGGAATGAAACCCTGGAGAACAAGAAAAGGTAAAACCTTTTCCTGTGTTCTCCATAGCCTTTTACAAATAGGAAATTATTCCTTTATACTCTCTAAAATAATAGAAGAAGCACCGCCACCCCCATTGCAAATGGCGGCAAGTCCGTATTTCCCGCCTTTGAGTTTGAGTACATTGGCCAGTGTACCGGTAATTCGCGTCCCGGATACTCCTATGGGATGGCCCAGGGAAACTGCACCGCCAAAAACATTGACCTTGGATTCATCCAGTTGAAGGGATTTCATGAAAGCAAGGGCTACGAGGGCAAAAGCTTCGTTGACCTCAAAATAGTCGATATCTCCAACATTGAGTCCGGCTTTACTCATGGCATTTCTGGCAGCGGTGGGAGGGGTGGTAGTGAACCACTTCGGTTCCTGAGAGGCGTCGGCAAAACTTTTGATTTTGGCCAGTGGTTTCAAGCCCAGTTGTTTGAGTTTTTCCCCACTGATCAGTATTACTGCAGCAGCGCCGTCATTGATGGTAGAGGAATTGGCAGCGGTAGCTGTACCGTCCTTCGAGAAGGCACCGCGCAGGTTGGGCACCTTTTCGAGTTTAACCCTTTTGAATTCTTCGTCCTCCGACATAACTACCGGGTCGCCTTTTCTCTGTGGAATTTCTACGGGTACAATTTCCTCGGCCAGGTATTTTTTTTCGGTGGCTTCAGCAGATCGCTGATAGGATTGTATGGCGTATCGATCCTGTTCTTTTCTGGAAATATCGAGTTTCGACGCAGTCAGATCCGAACTCGTACCCATGGCCTGATGGTCGTAGGCATCGGAAAGCCCGTCGCGCTGGAGGCCGTCTATGACTTTTCCCCCGCCGAATTTATACCCGAATCTCGCTTTGTCCAGATAGTATGGGATATTGGACATGCTCTCCATTCCACCGGCAAGCACGATGTCGTTTTCACCGGTCATGATGGACTGGGCCCCGATAATAATGGATTTCATACCCGAGGAACACACCTTATTAATAGTAGTGCAGGGAATAGTGTTGGGCAATCCGGCACCGAGTGCTGCTTGTTTGGCAGGCGCCTGGCCTATATTGGCTGAGATCACATTTCCGAAGAACACTTCGTTGACGTCTTCGGCTTTGATGCCGCCGCGTTTGACGGCTGCCTCAATGGCTATGCTGCCCAGTTGCGGTGCGGTAAAATTAGACAATTGACCACCAAAACTGCCGAGAGGAGTTCTGGCGTAAGACAAAATATACACTTCTTTCATGGATTAATATTTTTTTAGAAACGATTAATTGCGGAAGGGAAATTAATACATTCCCCTTTGGGTCCGGCAGAAAATATGTCGGTCATCGACCGTTCATTGAATCTTTTTTTATTGAAACACCAATATAACAAGTTTATCGAAATGAGGTTGGACGAACTTGCCGAAATTTCAAAAAAGGATTTTTTTAGTTAAAAAAAGCAGGCCGTTTATATTTAAATTTCAACCATATATTTACAAACATTGGGATTTCATTAAGGATTGGCAGGCGATAAAAAAAAACTTTTAGGTGCAGGCAGCGAAAGTTGGACTCAATCCCCTCTATTATTAGAAAATTATTAACGAAAAAATTGAAGAGGAATAAAGAATGTCGTACTTTTAGCCCTCTATTATCTTAACGTAAACTTAATTCTAAAATGATGCAGCTTTACCGTGTAATTTTAACTATATTTTGCTCGCTCGTTGTCAGTGGATTGTATGCACAGCCCTATGCTCCTTATAACGATTTATGCGATGCTGATTCCGATCCGGTTCCATACGGATTAATGGATGAATCACAAACCCTGATGGGAGACATTATTAATAATGCCTTTATAACCGATCTCGCCGGAGGCGATATTCAGGATTTTGGAGTAGCTGGAGCCGACAGTTCGGCCTTCTATAAACTAAATTTTGACGAAAATGCTTCTTTTATCGAAATAACCTGGATTGACGGTTCATTGGATAATTTGAGTGCAGCACTCTTTTCAGTGACTGATCCCTGTGGGGGTGGAGGAACTGATTACGGGGAAATGCTCTATCAGGATGCAGATGGTAATGACCTCTTGGAAGCTGATTTGACTACCTCCGGAACTGTTACCTTTGAATTGTGCAACCTGGATCCGGCCGATTACGACAATATATATTTGTGGTTGGCAAGTTCGGAAGTAGGTGATTTTGAAATTACAGTAATGCAGCGCATTCGACCCGAAAACAACGAATGCGATTTCACTCCCGAAGACCTGGGAGAAATTACACCCGGAGGGACTATTTCGCGCATAAATGAGTCCAATCAGTGGGCCTGCCGAAACAACCTCACGGGATCCATGTGTCTGACCAATGCCCACGATGGCGCCGGAGTGTGGTATGAGTTCAATACCGACGACGTAGTGGAGATGATTGACCTTTTGGTAGAACACGATAATGATGGGCCTTTAGATGTAGCTATTCTGGAACTCAACCCGGATTGCAATAATTTTACTATTGTCAGCTGTCAAAATGTAACAGATGGAGAAGCTGAATTTATTGAACTTGCAGTAAAGCGCAACACGACTTATCATATATTTATCAATACTCCACAGGCCGATTGGGGCGATTTTGACATTACCCTTTCAGCTTGTGATCCCCCGCCCAATTTCAGTCTATGCGACCACGAAGCGGTGGATTTTCCGGGATTGGCTCACGATCCAGATGATCCTATTCCCGGAAGTCCTTTTGATG
>JAGTVA010000169.1 GCA_018224445.1 Saprospiraceae bacterium | reverse complement strand
TCAAGTTTACAACCAGACGGGAAGGGAATTCATGCCCTCACTGGACGAGGGATCTTTCCTGTTGATGCCCACTTCTATGCCTCATTCGGGTATAGAGGAAAATTTAAAAAATGTCAGGTTGCTGGATATGTCCGTATCTTCCATTCCGGAGGTGGAAACCGTGGTAGGAAAAATAGGGAGAGTGGAGAGTCCTCTCGATCCCGCCCCGCTCTCCATGTACGAAAACGTAATCCTCTACAAAACGGAATACAAAACCGATGAACGTGGCAGAAGGATGCGCTTCGCCGTCGACGACGAGGGCAATCACCTCTGGGATGAAGACGGAAATTTAATACCGGATCGAAGGGGGGCTTACTACAGGAACTGGAGGGACCACATCCGCAGCCCGGACGACATTTGGAATGAAATCGTCGCTGCGAGCCGGATTCCGGGTGTCACATCCGCTCCCAAATTGCAGCCTATTCAAACGCGATTGGTGATGCTGCAGTCGGGCATGCGCGCACCCATGGGCATCAAAGTCAAGGGAACCGATTTAAAGGAGATAGAGGCCTCCGGTCTGAAGATTGAGGAAATTTTGCGGGAAGTAGAAGGGGTTAAATCTTCTGCTGTATTTGCGGAGCGCATAGTGGGAAAACCCTATCTGAATCTGAGAATAGACCGGGAGGCAATTGCTGCTCACGGTTTATCGATTGATGTGGTTCAAGAGTATATCATGACCGCCATAGGAGGAGCTGTAGTCGGCCAGACCGTGGAGGGTAGGGAGCGCTACGACATCAGGGTGCGGTATCCGAGAGAATTGCGAGATCGCCCCCATCAAATGGAGCAGATTTTAATACGAACCCAGGGTGGACAACACATTCCGCTGGGCAACCTCGTGGATATTGAATACGAGCAGGGCCCCCAAGCCATAAAAAGTGAAAACGGTTTTTTGGTGGGGTATGTCACCTTTGACAAGGAAGAGGGATACAGCGAAATCGATGTGGTGGACAAAAGTCGTGAAATCCTGGCAGAGGCCCGACAAACCGGAGAATTGGAATTGCCGCCGGGCATACAACTTGAGTTTGCCGGCAACTATCAACATCAAATCCGCGCCAATGAAAGGCTATCGGTGGCCGTTCCTTTAGCTCTGGGCATTATTTTCATTATTCTGTTCCTGCACTTCCGGTCCACGCTTATCACCTTGATGGTTTTCTCCGGCATTTTTGTCGCCTTTGCGGGGGGATTTCTCCTCATCGGCCTGTACAACACGGAATGGTTTCTGGATTTTTCTATTCTGGGATCCAATATGCGGGAGGTCTTTCAGGTTCAGAACATCTACCTCAGTGTGGCCGTATGGGTAGGTTTTTTGGCCCTGTTCGGCATTGCCACGGACGACGGAGTACTGGTCGCCACTTTTTTGAGGGACAGTTTTCAGACCCACAATCCGGAGACCCTGGCCGAGCTGACAGATGCGGTAGTGGAAGGTGGATTGCGGAGGGTTCGGCCCGCGATGATGACCACCGCCACAACGCTACTCGCCCTCTTGCCCATTTTGAGTTCGACCGGGCGGGGAGCAGATGTAATGATACCAATGGCCATCCCCACTTTCGGTGGAATGTTGATCCAGGTGGTCACGATGTTTACCGTACCTATGTTGTTTTTCCTGTGGAAATCATATAAAATTAAATCGCAATAAATAAGTCAAAAGTTTAAAGCTAAAGACATGAAATCATTTTTGTTTTTTCTGATCATCCTGATCACGGCCGCTACCCTATCCGGCCAATCACTGGACTCTCTGGTTCAATTGGCACTGGAGAACAACAAACAATTAGAGTCTTTCCAATACCGATTGACCGCAGCGGAACTCAATACGGGGAGGGAGAGCGCCTGGGACCCACCTCAATTGCAGGCGGGCTATGGGCTGCTTCCCGTGGAGACCAGAGTAGGTCCGCAAGTCCTCAGACTGGGTGCACAACAACAACTGCCCTGGCCGGGCCATTTGCGGGCAAAGACAAAGGTGGCTTCCTCCGATCAACAAATTCTGGGTGCTGAGGAGGAGTTGACCGAAATTGAAATTGCTTACCGGGTAAAAAACCTCTACTACGGCCTTTTCAATTTGACCCGTAAAAACGAATTGCTCGATAATTTTGACCAGATATACAAGGAGATAAGGGAGGATCGACTGAGGAGAATGGAAAGTGACCGGGCCTCCTACTCCGAAGTACTTTTGGCAGAGCGGTCCATAGAGGAAATCCGGTCCAAAAAAGAGCAATTGTTTCATCAGAGAGAAGCCATGCAGCACGCGCTGGCCTACTGGCTCGGATTGGAAAATATCGAGAGTTTGAATTTTGAAGACAACTTCAGGGAAGAAGTTCCCAATTTCATTCATCCGGTCGAACCCGAAATCCATTACCCCACGGTAACCCGGATCGACCTCACCAGGCAAAAAATCAGTCATCAAAAGGAAGTCAATCAATGGGCCAAAAGACCGCAGATTACTCTCGGACTGGATTATATCATCAACACCAAAAGAACGGATGTAGAATTTCCGGACAACGGGAAAAATGCGTTCATGCCCAGGGTCGGCATCAGCCTTCCTTTTTTTTCCAAAAAATACAGACATACAGACCAAATACTCGAGGCCGAACTCCAGACTCTGGAAAGATACAAGGAGGATGAATTGATAAAAATAAGGTCCGAAATAGAATCGGCTCAATCCAGGTGGCACGAAGCCCATACGCGCCTCCAATCCATCCGCAAGCAAATTGAAATCACGGAGGAAATCCTTGAAATCGTCGAATGGGAAATTGGATCGGAGCAGGCCTCGTTCTACGATTACTGGAAAATAAAAGGAGACCTGCTCGGATACGAATTACAGCTGCTGGAAATACGCGAAGCCATGCAAACACAAAAGTTTATTATTGAAAAGTTCAGGTAAAAAATCAAACCCATGACAAAGAAAGAAATTATTATAGGTGTCGCTGCTCTTTTAATCGGACTGGCATTGGGCTATTGGGCGCTGGGAAACGGAGGTGGTACAGCCCACCTTCACACCGACCAAGACGACCATTCCCTTGCAGAAAACGGCGAGGTGTGGACTTGCTCCATGCACCCTCAAATCAGGCAGGACGAACCGGGAATCTGCCCGATATGTGAGATGGACCTCATTCCCATGGAATCCTTCTCCTCTGATCATCCGCTGCAGTTGACCATGACCGAAACCGCAGTTAAACTTGCGCAGGTAGCTACCACCAAGGTCAAGCCTGCAAGTGAAGGGGAAGAGGGAGAGGGAATCCGAATTTCCGGCCACCTCAGGGAAGACCCCGATCACAGCGGAACCACCGTGGCCCAATTTCCGGGTACCCTGCAAAAATTGAATGTCCGGTCCATAGGGGTAAGGATCAGCGCGGGCGACCTCATCGGATCGATCTACGCTCCCGAATTGCGCTCGCTGCAACTGGAGCTCCTGCACGCACACGAACGGAGGCAAGACAATCCCCGGCTTTACGAGGCTACCAGGAACAAAATGAGATTTTACGAAATCGACTCCTCCACTGTCCGACGCATACTGGATCGTGGGCAACCCCTGGACCTGCTGCCGGTTTTCGCCCACCAAAGCGGAACAGTTACTGAACTCAGGGTATCTGAGGGAGATTACGTCAACCGGGGGACTCCCCTCCTCCGGATAGCGGACCTGAGCAGATTGTGGGCAGAATTTGAAGTACACGAATCCATGCTTAAAGGAATTGGCATTGGGGATGAGGTGGTCTTTTCTACTTCTTCGCGTCCCGGGTTGAACGAATCCGCCCGAATTTACTACATCGACCCTTTTGTACACCCCGAAAAGAGAACAGTAATCGTCAGGGCGAGGGTGCGAAATTTCAATCAACAGCTCAAACCCCAAATGCTTATCCGCGGCCGACTTGCACCCACCACTGCCTCAAAAGATAATCTGGTGGTCATCCCTTCCTCCGCTGTATTGTGGACAGGAAAACGCTCGGTGGTCTACGTCGTGGTGCCCGATGCCCCGGTTCCGACTTTTGAATACCGGGAGGTGGATACCGAAGAAATCAACAGTCGGTTCACCCTTGTTTCCTCCGGGCTTCAGATCGGAGAAGAGGTAGTGACCCAGGGGGCCTTCACCATCGATGCAGCCGCCCAGTTGAACAACCGCAAAAGCATGATGAACGAAATGATCGAAGTGCCGGAAAGTCGGGTATCGGACCGAATGGAAGTCCACCCTGATCATTTGGGACATTTTCAAAGCGCCTTCGGCTACTACCTGCAACTCAAAGACGAACTGGTACTCTCCAATCCCGATGCGGTGGAGAGTTTTGCTCGCAGCCTGCTGGGGGAATTACAGGCCATACCGGATCACATTCACCGGGAGGAAGTTTCGGAGCTGTGGATGCCGCGTCAGGAAATCGCCCTGGAAGCGGCAGAATCACTGACAAGAGAAACTGATTTGGAAAAACAAAGAGCGGTTTTTGAAGACCTCTCCAATGCCTTTATTTTCTGGTTGCGACATTTTGAGCTCAACCGCGAGGGGGTTTACATACAAAACTGCCCGATGGCTTTCGACAACCGGGGGGCGGATTGGATCAGCACAGAATCTGAAATTAAAAATCCCTATTTCGGTGATCGCATGTTGCGCTGCGGAAGTGTAGTGGAACATATTGAGTTATGAGTTATGAGTTATGAGTTTTGAGTTATGAGATATGAGATATGAGATACCATGAGAATCATGGAGTAAAACGAAATGATCTAAAATAGCCTCAGAATCGAACCGAATGTAGGCGCTGCAAAGCGCTAATTATGGAAGTGCCCATAAAAAGCCCCAGAGGGCCTGCCCTGTCTTACGAAGGCTTAACCTGTTTGGCGGGGGCGATATCTTTGCAAACCATGACATAACTCCCCATTTCAAGCGCTACAAAGCGCTAATTATGGAAGTTTATAAAAAGCCTCGTAGAGGCGACACATTTGTAGC
This sequence comes from Saprospiraceae bacterium, assembly GCA_018224445.1. Classification (GTDB taxonomy): domain Bacteria; phylum Bacteroidota; class Bacteroidia; order Chitinophagales; family Saprospiraceae; genus PWJY01. The sequence continues at coordinate 1,212 of JAGTVA010000169.1, read as the reverse complement.
CTGGAGATTCCCCCCAATTCCAAGCCCCAGAGGGGCGACACCTTTTTAATCCATGACATGGACCACATTTCAAGCCCAAAGGGCTGACATTATTATAGAAATTTGGATAAGAATAAAATGGGAACCGCGAAGCGGTGGCATTATTTCCGGCTATCGGGCTCGGCAGGTATGTAGGTACCCCACTCAAGAACGAAAACCCCTCATTCGCAAATTTCTGCCAAAAGGTCTCTCGCCAATTCCGCATTCAGTCGGTAAAGTTGGTGGAAGATTTCACATGCCTTATTGGTGTCGTCCAATTCCAAAAAAGACAAGCCACAGGCCAATATGGCCTCCTCATGTGCGGGATGTGCTGGATCCAGGTCCAAACCCCTCTGAAAATTCTCCACGGCATGCTCGTATTCATCCATTTTCCAGTGGACAAAGCCGCGGGAAAAATAGGACTCTGTATAGGCGGAATCCAGCACAATGGCCGCTGTGAAATCCACCAGGGCTCCCGACCAATCTTCCATACGGTATCGGACTTTGTCGCGATTGTGGAGGGATGGAATTTTTTTTTTAAAATCAGGGATAAAAAGGATGCCTATACGTTCTAATTCATCAACCTTTTAACGACCTTGGACAACCCCAACTCTTTCAAAATTGCAAATAATTCAGACTCAGGAATGGGTGGGTTTTTCAAACGATCGAGTTGTTTTCTAAAAGCGGCATTGGCTTTGGCGGGATCTAAATCATAAACATTGGATAAAAACAAATCGGGATGTTGGATTTCTATGCCAAATTTCTCTGTTATAGATGGTGGAAAATCTTTGAGGTTGTTGGTCACAATTACATCAGCGCGAGAGCGCAAGGCTGCAGCAACTACATGTCGATCATTGGGGTCCGGGATTTTAATTTCTTGTATAAAATTCTCGTATTTTTCAACATTTGCATCGGGGAAGGCATTATTCATTGCATGTATTGTCTCCTGGATTTGAGTTTTCTTTAAATCTGTTCTATTGGCCAATAGGTTTTCTGACCATTCTCTCTGAATTTCCTCGGACCATTTGGGTTTAAAAAGGCCTTCATTTGCAAAGGACAATAGCAAGTCCCTCACGGGCGCAGGGTAAAGCACACATGCATCGAGAACACCAATAGGGTCGGATGAATAAATCATTCGTAACCGAGGTTCAACTCCTGGGCCTGTTGGGATAGAAATTTCAGTTGTTCTTCTCT
>JAGTVA010000168.1 GCA_018224445.1 Saprospiraceae bacterium | reverse complement strand
GATTCCCCTTTTTCAATTTTACCCTTGGGCAGGTCCCAGTGTCCTTTTCTGAAAATAAAAAGCACTTCATTTTTGGGATTTTTCACCACTCCCCCCGCTGCGTGAATTTTTTTAAAAAGACTTTTGAAGTCGGTTTTGAGGTCGTCGTATCTGTCGCTGTGGATTATAACAGCATCATACCTATTTGTTTTTTCAAGTAAATCAATGTATTGCAACAGGTGTTTGGTCTTTCCGGTGTACTTCACCACCAGCACTTGTTCCTTGGCGTAAAAAGTATAAGCCGCCAAAAGAGAAGTTCTGGAGAGAATAAGTGGGGTTTCATTAATATATATTTTGTACATTTGGGCTGTTTTTTTAAAACTACTAAGCATGCAAACCGTTTCCCGCAGAGTAGCTCATTTGTTGTTAAAAGCAAAGGCAGTACAGCTAAATACCGCCCGTCCCTTTACCTGGGCTTCCGGGATTCGGTCACCAATATACTGCGATAATCGAAAGATTTTATCTTTTGTCAAAATTAGAAACCAAATAAAATCATTTTTGGCTGAAAAATCCCGGGAATTTGGAAAAGCAGAGCTCATTGCGGGGGTAGCTACCGCGGGAATTCCACACGGAACCCTGCTGGCAGACTCACTTGAACTCCCTTTTGTATACGTGAGATCCAAGGCAAAGGCCCACGGATTGCAATCCAAAATCGAGGGTACTTTTGAGGAGGGAATGAAAACCCTGGTGGTGGAAGACCTCATCAGTACCGGAAAAAGCAGTCTTGAAGCGGTACAGTCCCTCAGAAGTGAAGGATTGGAAGTGATGGGCGTAGCGGCCATTTTCACCTACCAACTGGAAGTGGCCGAACAAAATTTTAAACAGGCCAAATGCCCCTATTTTACGCTCTCCGACTACAGCACCCTGGTCGATGTAGCGCTGGAAGAGGAGTACATCACGGCCGATGAAGTGGCGTTGCTCCGGTTGTGGCGGGAGCAACCGGAAAATTGGAATCCTTAATCAAAAAAAACTCTATGGATATTTTTAATGCCAAAAACAAAAAGTTTTTGTTTGAATACCTCAACAACGCAGCCCCCACCGGAGCTGAAAAATCAGGACAGAAAATATGGTCGTCCTTTATTAAGCCCTATGTGGACGAGTTGCACCTGGATATTTACGGTACCTGCTACGGGGTAATCAATCCCGGAAAACCCTATCGCGTAGCCATCGAGAGCCATGCAGATGAAGTCTCCTGGTTTATCAATCACATTTCCGATGACGGGTTTTTAAGGGTAATCCGCAACGGCGGCTCAGATCACGCCATTGCCCCGGCCAAAAGAGTGAATATCCACACCCCCGAAGGCATCGTCAAAGGGGTTTTTGGATGGCCTGCCATTCACACCAGAAAGGGAACCAAAGCCAAGCTCAATGCCACGCTGAATAACATCTTTATTGATGTGGGTGCCAAAGACAAAAAGGAAGTGGAAAAAATGGGCATTCACATAGGCTGTATCGCTACCTTTGAAGACGAGATCACCGAGCTCAATAAAAAGTATTTTGTTGGAAGGGGTCTGGACAATAAAATGGGTGGGTTTGTCCTCGCTCAGGTGGCCAGAATGCTCAAAGAAAATAAAATAGATCTACCCTACTCACTCTATCTGGTCAATTCCGTGCAGGAGGAAGTGGGACTCCGCGGAGCCGAAATGATCGCTCACACCCTCAAACCCAATGTGGCTTTTGTCACCGATGTTACTCACGATACGGGAACTCCATTGATTGAGCCCAAGGTCAACGGTGATGTATCCTGCGGTAAAGGTCCAACGGTAACCTATGCTCCTGCCGTGCACAGCAAACTGATCGAGTTGGTAGCCAGGGTGGCCGAGAAAAACAAAATTCCTTTCCAGCGTGAAGCCAGTTCGAGATCGACCGGTACAGATACCGATGCTTTTGCCTACTCCAATGGAGGGATACCCTCTGTATTGTTGTCGCTGCCGCTGAGGTATATGCACACCACCGTAGAAATGGCCCACCGAGAGGATATTGAAAATCTGGTGAAATGGATTTACTGCTGCCTGCAAGAGGTAGAACCGGACTTTGATTTCAGGTATTTTGTCCCCTGATACCCATATCCTTTAAATGGGAGCTTTAATCTGAGTGGATTCAAGTACTTTGAGCAGGTGATTTTGTCTGTCGACAATTTTTTTATAGTGTTCCAACTTCCTTTGCAGATCAGACTGCTGGTGTTTGCTGTGTTCAAAATCGGATATTCGGGTTCTCAGCCGCCATATTTCCTTTACCTCATTGATCGGTATGGAATAGGGCAAAAAGTAATCGTTGTCTGAATGCGCCACAATTTCACCGTCCGATAAAATGCGATTGTACAACCTCTTGACTACCACGTCGTCGGTGGTTACTACTACATACACCTGACCGTCTTTGATGGAATGCTTCCAGAAATTGGGTTCGATAAAACTGCATATGACTTTGTCTCCCTCCTGAAGTACCGGTTCCATACTCTCTCCGGATACGTCAAAAGACCTGAAAGTGCCAGATTTGTACTGGTAATCCGGAAGCGAATAACAGGGCAATTCCTCCTGCATCACTCGGGTACTCATTCCCGTAGCATAGCCAGCCTGAGCGGGGACGGGAACGTGGACTATATTTTCCTGACCGTGCTGGTCCACTATTACGGTAACCACGCGAAAATTGTTGTCTTTCCCGCAACAAAACATCGCTCCCGTCCCCTCAAAAATGTAATTGGGGTTGAGCTGATATTGGTTGATCGCTTTGTGCAATAAGTCAATGGTTACGTCCCTTCTTCCATTGCGGACTTCGCTGAGCGATTGCGGAAGGTAATCGAGGGATTGAGCAAATTGTCTAAATGAACGAATTTTGCCTTCTTCCTTGAGTTTTTCTATGCATTCTACGAATCTCTGGGAGACCTCATGACTCATAACAAACAATTTTATAATGAATAACAGCGGCTAAATTAGTCAAAAACATATTAATACAAACATATATTTAAAAAAAAATTCATATAAAAGTGATAAAAAAAGTAAAGATTCAATAATATCAAGGGTTGTGGGCTGTAATTAATTTGCTGATTTTTTTTGGATAGAAATGTTAAAATTGGAATTTCTATCCCCGGGCTGATTCGATCTGTTTTTTTCACTGGTATTGAGACCAAAGAGCCCTTACGCTAAAAGCAAGCGTGGGTTTCATGGAAAACCAATAAATTGCGCTTTCAAAATAGAGTTATAAAATGGGTTCCCCATAAAGTGTAATGGATTATCGGAATGAGGAGGAGGCGCTATCATGATTATCCAAAAAAACATGCGTTATGATCGTGGTCCACCAAATCAAAAAACTGCCGAATGGATTTTACAGTAGGTTTCGGAGAATAGCGGTGCCACTTTAAGTCGGCGCGCATCCAAAATACTTTCCAATTATTTTGGCTCTGCACATAG
>JAGTVA010000167.1 GCA_018224445.1 Saprospiraceae bacterium | reverse complement strand
TGGTTTGAGGGGGATCTCTGTGAATTCAGCGCTGTTCAGGGACTTGGCTCACCCGCGCAGCCCGCCCACTGTCTGAACCGCTGATTTCTTTGATTTATGGATTTCGCTGATTTCGATGTCTATATTTTCTTTCTACCTGGACGAGGGCTCAATCCCGATCTGCATCCTTATTTACCACCTCCATTTGATTTTTGGTTTTGAGAAGGACCTCTTGCAAAAAAGCTTTGTCTCGGTGAATGAGTGCATTGAATTTTCTCCCGTCCCGGGTGTGCACCCGCAGGGTGTAAATTTTTTTATTGGACCACCACCAAAATAGGGAGAGAGCGATAAAAACCAGGCCTATGAGCCATTCCACCCAAAAAAATAAGACGCCCATCAGGCCCATTAAAAGCGGTCCCCTGTAGGAGCTCTTGTTCCCGATGACCTGAAGTGAGGTGATCTCGTTCAGGGGGAATTCGCTGTGGAAACAGATCAGTTTGTCCCGCTGTAATTCAATGCCGTTGTCGAATACGATAGGTGGATTAGATTTCACCGATTTGTGGTTGTTTTGTGCCCGGATGAGAATAGCAGGCCATTGCCTTAAATTTTCTAACTTTGACTTTGTAAAGAAACTAAAAATGTATGAGACGGTATCAATTTGTGTGGGTTTTCCTGTGCTTGACTGGTTTTGTAGGCGGGATCACTGCCGCAAACGACAGTCTGGAAGTGCTTCAGCTCCACGAGAAAAAATTTGAATGGATGATTCTGGGCAATTTAGATTCCCTGAGCAACTTGCTCGCAGAGGATGTGATGTACGTGCACTCCAACGGCTGGGTGGAGAACAAGTCGGAAATACTGGAAAACATCGAGTCCGGTCATCTGACTTACCGACAGGTAGACATTGAGGAACAGGCCATTCGCTTTTACGGATCGGTGGCTATCGTAAAGGGACTGGCGGAGTTTCAGGTCGCCCTGGATGGAAATCCGATCACCCTCGATTTGCTGTATTCTGAGACCTATCATTTGGAAGATGGAAAATGGAGGCTGGTGCACAGGCACGCCTGTCGGCCCATATCCGGAGATTAAGGATAAAAATACGGATCAAACCACCCGATTTCTTCCAGGTAATCCAGAATTGCATCGATGTCTTCAAAAGACTTGAACCCGACTTTTTCTTCGTGGCTGCCCGAAAAGGTAATGCCCGGATAACTGTTGAGTTTTTGGATATGAGCAATGGAATCTAACGTCAGCGGAGCTTTGATAAAGCACTGGTGGAGATCCAGCAATTCATTGAGGCCGGATATTCCTATCCCTTCCTCTGCCAGGGGATTGATTCCCTGCGCCTGAAAGTCCAATTCCACCGCCCGGCAATGCGGTGCCCAATCGGTAATGCGATGGGCCAGGGAGCTCGTATTCACTCCCCTTTCAACAATTATCGTCTTTATGATTTTATGCCCTTTGAAGTCACCCATCCGATCGCTCTCGTAGAAATGGGGAAGTTGAATGTATTCCAGATTCAGGGATTGAGCCAAATGGAGGATCTCTTCAGGAGGGTTCAATCCAAATTCACCGGCGAGATTTACGCCGTCCACCCAATCCGCTATGGCGTGAAGTTGGTCGGGGGATATGAAATCGGGAGATCGCGGGTCGAGATCAAAACCCATAATGGATGCGCCTTTGGCGGAAAAATACCGGGCATCTGTCAGGTGGCTGATTTTACTGGCCTTGAGAACGATCATGAGTTGAGCAATTTTAACAGGTCAAATAAAAAAGCCACCCTCCGCGATGGAAAGTGGCTGTAATGTTATTTTTTGCTTTTTAAAAAAAGCATTGCATTCAATCTATTGAAGCCAATTTTACTCTTGTACTACCTCGAAGTTTACCATGCAGCTTACGTCGGGGTGAAAATTGATAGTGGCCTGATAGGTACCTAAGTTTTTTACCTCTTCGGGTATTTCTATTTTTCTTCGGTCCACATCGAAACCCAATTTTTCTTTAATTACCTGAGCAATTTGTACATTGGTCACCGAACCGAAAATTTTTCCGGAGGTACCCGCCTTAGCGCCAATTTGCAGCACTTCAGATTGAATTTTAGAAGCCATTTCCTGGTATTCACCCACTTTTTTGGACTCTCTCAATTCTTCCTGGCGCCTCATTTCGTTCAATCGGGCCCTGTTGCCTTTGTTGGCGAGGATGGCCAAACCCTGGGGGATGAGGTAGTTTCTACCATATCCCGGTTTTACGGTAACCAAATCGTGTTTGTCACCTACGTTTTCGACATTGTCTAAAAGGATAATTTCCATTTTCTTTAAATTTGATAACTCAACAAAATAAATTCCAAACTGAGCTTACTTCAACTGATCGGTGAGGTAAGGCAGCATGGCCAGGTGTCTGGCTCTTTTCACCGAAGTGGCAATTTTTCTCTGGTACTTCAGGGAAGTACCGGTAATTCTGCGAGGCAATAATTTACCTTGCTCGTTGACAAATTGCAGCAAAAAATCCGGGTCTTTGTAATCTATATACTTGATCCCAAATCTTTTAAATCGGCAGTATTTATCTCTTTTTTGCCCTATTTTGGGATTGCTGAGAAATTTGATATCGTCTCTTGATGCCATGATGATGTTTTTTTAGATTAATTATTCTTCTTCCTGACTTTTCTCGTCACTTACTGCAGCCAACGTTTCTTTAGCTGCGACTACTTTCTTGAGGACTTCCTTTTCGTCGGCCACTTTTTTAGTGGGCTTGGAAGCAGAGGCGTCTTTGTCTTTTTTATCCTCTTCCTTGTCGTCGTCTCTCTTTTTTCCAATGAGGCCATTTCTTTTGTCTTCATTGTACTTCACTCCGTACTTGTTGAGCGATACAGTTAAAAATCTCATGACTCTTTCGTCACGACGCAATGAAAGTTCCAGTTTGTCAATAAAATCAGGAGAATCAAGCTTGAACTCTATACAGTAATATACTCCGGAATTTCTCCTGTTGATGGGATAAGCGAGTTGTCGCAATCCCATTTCTTCGCTGTGAACGATTTCACAACCTTCATTTTTGAGCATTTCCTGATAAGTCTCAAGAGTAGATTTAATCTCTTCATCAGACAAAACCGGATCTACGATAAATGTTACTTCGTATTGGCGCATTCGACCCTAGTTTAATAAGTTAAATAATGTGATTTATATTCCCTTTTTAATACCTGTTAATTTCAGACTTTTTAACTCCGCCTGAACCCCCAGATATAGAAAAGGGCTGCAAAGATAAAAACTTTTTTTTAACCGTTTATTATTTTTTAAAAAATACCTGAAATTCCTGGGAAAGAGGGTGTAACTTAAGCGTGAACTGCGGCTAAGCCAGCCCGTGAATAAAGCGAATGGAGTGCCGGTTGAATTCCTCCGGTTGATCTACATTGCATACGTGACCGCTGTTGGGAATAATTTTTAAAAGGGCATTGCTGTGATTTTCGACCAGGGCTTTTACCGATGGTAAAAACATATAATCCTCGTCTCCCATGAGGTATAGCACGGGTATAGGCAATTCGCGTTCCCGAAAATTTCGCATAATGGGATGGATGTTGGTCGTAATTCTTATCCAGCGCAAAAATTCTTTTTGGTAGAGCTTTTTGGCCTCGCGAATAAACAAATTCCGGGATTCTGAATGGCGCTTTTTAGGCAACAAAATCCAGGCGTAAATTCTGTAGATCCACATATAGGGAACAATGTTTTTTATCATTCGGGCGAACCAAAGCAACAACTTGGATCTGGTGTTGAAACGAATAATGGCTCCTCCCAGGACCATTGAACTCACCCTTTCGGGGTAGAGCTCACCGAGAACCCTGATAATGATGGTTCCGAGGGATATTCCCACAAAATGAGCTTTCTCAATTCCCCTGTAATCGAGCACATCTATAATGTCTTTACTGATTTCTTCAAAGGTATACCGCTTCTTGTTTTTCCACTCCTGAAAGAGATTGGCCGATCTGCCGTGACCTCTCAGGTCAACGAGAACGACGTTGAAGTTTTCCTTGTAGTTTCTGATCTGCTTAAACCAAATGGCAGAGCTGCCCCCTGCACCGTGAATAAAGACTACCCAGGGAAGATCGTTTCCCTTAAAATAGACCTTGTGGTACAGTACTTTTGGTTTGGTTAGACTCATTTATTTTACAGGCAGTTTAAAAAATGGTGGTGCAAAGGTAATTAAAAACCACACACCGGATTACTCGATGTTTTGCTGTCGACTATAACCGCAAAAGATTTCCATTAATCTTGAGCCATCTGGAATGCGTCTGGTAATCCGGACAGCAACGAAATACCAGATTCCAAAATTTCCTGGAGTGGTCCATGTGGATAAAATGGCAGAGTTCGTGAACGATCACTGAATCCAGTACCTCAACTGGAGCCAACAACAACCTGGTGTTGAGGTTTACTTTTCCACCCGTTGAAAGACAGGAGCCCCAACGGCTGCTCATGTATTTTAACTTCAACTCTGAAGGTGCCGGCAGCTCTTTTTGCGCGGCAATTTCCGAAGCCCTTGAGAAAACTTTTTGGCGATAATATTGGGAAAGCAACTTCTGCATTGCCTTAGAAACCGCCGGATCGCTGCATTTATTGTCCTCGTTGGATAAGCCGTTGAAATATATAGTATTTTCTTTTCCCTTTATCTGAATAGAGGGCCTGCCTTTATCGGAAAAAGAGAGGCTCCATTTTTTATCGTAAAAGGCAATCACATCTCCGTCTCTGTAGCTAACGGGCCGAAAAATATTCAGGGCACTGGGCTTTCGCTTTAACAAATTCTCAGCCCAACTTATTCCGTTGCGGAATACCTCCTGTCTTTTACTGGATTCTAATTGCTGAGGAATTCGAAAAATAAAACTGTTTTTACCGAGGGCATAGCGCGAGGTGGACCGGTATTCAAAATATACCTTTACGGGAATTTCGCAGTCTTGAAATTGAAATTGATGCGAAAAAGAGGCAGATTTCATAAACTTTAGGCTGTTTTGCTCAACCTTATAATTCTCAGTTTATCGAACAGTAAAATAAAGGGATACACGGGATCGAACTCAAACCACTTCATCCCAAAATTGGGGCTGGAAGCGTGCTTGTGGTGATTGTTGTGAAACCCCTCTCCCAACATCAGTATGTCTATGGGCATGAGGTTTTTGGAGGTGTCGCTGACTTTGTAATTGGTGTACCCGTATTTGTGGGCAAACCAGTTGATGATCACTCCGTGAAACGGGCCCATAACCGCGTGTATGGGTATAAGTAAAAACATCCACCATTGAGTGGCGAAAGCCATGTAAAACAATATATAAATAACCACCCACATCGCACGGGTAAGGGTGTGCGAAGCAATTCGATCAAAGGCGTGCCACTCGGGGACGTTTTTCTTGAATTTCTCTTCGATCTCAATTTTATTTTGAAAAATTTCGTCGTATACCACCTTGGTCCTCCACATCATGCTGAAAAAGTTGGAATCGTACTTGGGGGAGTGCACGTCCTTCTCCGTGTCGGCATAGGCATGGTGCATGCGGTGCATGATTCCGTAGGCGTAGGGGCTCAAATAGGAAGATCCCTGGAATATAAAGGACAGAATAAAAAAGAATTTTTCCCAAAACCTCGACATATTAAATTGAAGGTGTGCTGAATATCTGTGGTGGAAAAAAGATTGGGTAAATAGTGACAAATACCAATGCGCGGCAAAAAAGAGTAATATCGTCATAACACAAACTATCTATATAAAAACGCTTAAAATTAAAACTTGAATACCCATAGTATTTCAGGGTGCAAAGATAACACAAATTTCTAAATAAGATTGTTCAAAATAGTCAGAGTTGACCCGATATTGACAATTGCTATCTCAATTTACACCTCAATTCAAAACCTCAATACCTTGTTACAGAGATTTCGGGGACAATTGAATCCGGTATTTTTTGTTAAAAAATCAGCTAATCTCTTTATTTGACAATTGGGGTTTGGTTGTGTTTGAAAATAATTATACTTTTGATATCTCAATTCAACAAGAGAGAATATGGAAATGGCATGGAGTAATACGAGTCCTTCAGAAACGGAGGAAGTGGTATTAGAGGAGATTACCGATTCCGGAAATCTGGCAGAGTTGATCGTTTATAACGACGACATCAACACCTTCGACTGGGTGATTAAGTGCCTGATGGAGATTCTCAAGCACAGTTCAGAGCGAGCGGAGCAATTGTCACTGATTATCCACTACAAAGGGAAAGCCACTGTAAAAACTGCCACCATGGATGTATTGCGGCCCTTGAGAAACGCTTTGGTTGACCGGGGTCTCTCTGCCGTAATTGAATCCCTGCAGGATTGATGGTCTTTCCCCACCCCCTTTGCGCCAATTCCGATGGAATTCTGGCCGCCGGAGGTGAATTGAGTCCCGAGCGTCTGGAACTGGCGTACTCTTTTGGCATATTTCCTTGGTACTCAGAAGGAGATCCCTTACTCTGGTGGTTTCCCAATCCCAGAATGGTGCTCTTTCCCAAGCAGATTGTGGTTTCCAAAAGCATGCGCCCTTATTTCAATCAAAAAAAATATATCTGCACCTTCGATCTCGAATTTGGTCGGGTGATACGGCAGTGCAGTGAGGTCCCGAGAGCGGGTCAGTACGGAACATGGATAACCGACGACATGATAGAAGCTTATTGCGAGCTTTACCACAGAGGTTTGGCTCATTCGGTTGAAGTCTGGCAGGAGGGCGAGTTGGTTGGAGGGTTATACGGAGTGGCCATCGGGAAAATATTCTTTGGAGAATCCATGTTCAGCCTTCAGCCCAACAGCTCAAAATTTGCTTTGATTACACTCGCTCGGGTACTTCTCGAAAGGGGATTTGTGTTGATCGATTGTCAGCAGGAGACACCGCACATGGCGCGAATGGGAGCGAGGCCAATGGCTGCGGAAAAGTTCTATCAATACATCAGAAAAAACCTGTTTTTCACAGATATTAACCGAGTGCTTTGGAAGGACATAAAATAAAGGATTACTTAATTACGCCTATTGCCCCTCCT
>JAGTVA010000166.1 GCA_018224445.1 Saprospiraceae bacterium | reverse complement strand
TAAGTTTATCGACTTTGCTGGCGAATCTTTCGATCAGATAATTGGCGGAGATTTTAGCGGAGAGGACGGTTTTATCACCCGAAGTTCCAAAATGAATGACGACGAAAATGTACCCTTCTAATTTTTTATAAAATGTCTTCAGAATTAATACCGGAGGAAGAAAAGAGCGGATATCGCCTCAATAAATACATTTCCCATGCGGGAATAGCCTCCAGAAGGAAGGCCGGAGAGTTGGTGAAAAACGGGAGAGTAATGGTCAATGGAGAATTGGAGAAAAATCCGGCAGTGATGGTTCAGGAAGGCGATATAGTAGAATTCGACGGCAAAGTGGTAAAACCCGTGAAGGAGAATTATTATATCTTGCTCAATAAGCCCAAAAATGTAATTTCTACAACGGACGACGAAAGGGGGAGAAAAACCGTGATCGACCTGGTGGATAAAGACCGGAAATTGGGAGTGTATCCGGTGGGCCGATTGGACAGAAATACTACCGGTTTGTTGTTGCTCACCAACGACGGAGATTTGAGCCAAAAACTAACTCATCCATCTTTTAAAGTAGGCAAAGTATATCACGTTACCCTCGACAGGGACATCGATGAGGAAACTATCCTAAAAATCAGATCGGGAGTTGAACTTGAGGAGGGTATTGCTGTAGTCGACGCACTGAACTACATCATCGGTACTGAAAAAAATCAAGTGGCCATCGAATTGCATATAGGGTGGAATCGCATCATCAGACGGCTTTTTGAAAAAATGGGTTACAAGGTAGTCAAGCTGGACCGGGTTTACTTCGCAGGCCTTACCAAAAAGGGTTTATCTCGGGGATGGTCCAGGCCACTCACTAGGGAGGAAGTTACCCGATTGAGTACCTTTCAACAATTATAGCTTGGGGAGGGGTAAATTAACAGGGGTTTTTCAGATTGAAATACATCTTTTTGAGGACCTTGATAAAAACTTTATACTCCTCAGAACTTATTCCATCCAGAGCCAGATGAGTAATGGTGTTGATCAGGGGCAGTAGTATCTCCCTCAACCGTTTTCCGGTTATGGTGAGGTAAATGAGATTATTTCTCCTATCCATCTGGTCACTGACCCGGAAAATTATTTTCATTTTTTCCAGCTCATCCAGACTTCTCGTAATTGTAGCTTTATCTTTTATGGTGGCAATGGCCAGGTCCTGTTGTTTCAACCCGTCCTTACTCCACAAATCCAACAGTACCCCAAAGTGCCGATCGTGAAGGGTTAAATTCAGTTTCTGCAATTCTTTTTTGAATTTCAATCGCAACAATCTGCCCATTCTCCCGGAGAGGAGGCTAAAGGCTTCACTTGGATTTTGTAAACTGACGGACTTCATATTTATGTACGGATTGAGTATTCTTCTGCGAAAATAATAACTTTTTTAATGAGTTCAAATTTTTTGGGTTATTTTGGGATAGCCGATATCACAGTTGAGGCTATTTCTTGAAAACATCAAATCCTATTTCAAGCTGTACAGGGGAGGTCCTCGGGGGAATGCTCCTAAACCTAATGTGGATAACCAGATCAAAAAAATCTTCCTGCAATACCTCTTTGAGATTGGTAATGCTGGGAACCAACTGAATACGATTGGTATTCCTCAGCGGTATCTGAAAAGTATAAGCAGCTTCGAAATTATCTTGAGGGTCCGAAGGCCTGAATACATCGATGACGATTTCGTCGATAATACTGAGGTCTTCATTTCCCAGAATTGAGGACAATCTGGCGAATGAGGTGTTGATGGAGACAATATCAGAAGTATCCAGGTTGTTTTGTTCCAGAAAAAACTGGATTCCGGATTCCTCATTTTGGAAGGAGAATTGATGAAAAGTAAAGGTATTTAATCCGGCGGGAATTTCAAATTCCATAAAATACTTCAATTCAAAGGCAGGCCTCGCCTTGTCTTTTTTGCAAGATACGGTGAGCAAACATCCCATTAGAAGGCAAATACTTAAAAGGTAACTGGTATTTTTCACGCCGACATTTATTTTTTTTGTAAAAAAAAAGATTTGATCCTATGGGGAAAAATAAGGATTTCCGAAGGATTGACATTTCAATATTTATGCCCTTATAACATCTGATTTTATAATATTGGTGTATATTTATTGATCTAAAATGATTTTTACAACAAATTTTTTCTGTATGGGTGAGCAAAAAGTATCTATAGTAAAGGACAACCGAATTCTTCAGAGGTTTACCAAACACCTGATTAACGATGTAGAGGCATTGGACTATATGATCGAGAACGAGTGGTTTGAAAATGATAAAGTTAGAATAGGGGCAGAACAGGAGATGTGTATAGTGGATAAAACCACCTTTAAGCCATTGCCCATTAATATGGATTTGATTAAGGCCATGGGCAGTCCGGACTTTGTAGAGACAGAACTGGCCAAGTTCAATCTTGAAATCAATTTAGAGCCTAAAACCTTTGCCGGGGATTGTTTCTCCGCTCTGGAAAAGGAAATTCGGCAGCGGATTTTGTTTATTCAAGGGCATGCAGACAAGGTCAATGCTCAGATTATTCTGACCGGCATTTTGCCGACCCTGAGAAAGTACGACCTCGAGATGCACAACCTCACCCCTGTGAAGCGCTATCGGGCCCTGATGGAGGCAATCAACAGCCAATTGCTCAAAGATGCCTATGAGCTTAAAATCACTGGAATTGACGAGATGAATATTCGCCACAGTTCTCCTTTACTCGAAGCCTGCAATACCAGTTTTCAGGTGCACCTGCAAGTCAATCCCTCCAATTTTGTTCAATTGTACAACATCGCTCAGGTAATTACCGCACCGATAATGGCTGTAGCTGCCAATTCACCCATTGTTTTTGGGAAGAGGTTGTGGCACGAGAGCAGAATTGCACTATTCCAGCAGTCGCTTGATACCCGCGGAAGTAATGAGCACCTCAGGGAGCGGAGCGCGAGAGTTTATTTTGGAAACGACTGGATCAGGAATTCCATATTGGATATATACAAAGAGGATATTTCCAGATTTAGGGTATTGATAAGTGGCGATCAGGAAGAAGACGCGATTCAACTGATCAAAGAGGGTAAAGTACCCAAATTGAGGGCTCTGCAAATACACAATTCTACTGTATACCGCTGGAACAGGCCCTGCTACGGAATCAGTGAAAATGGGAAACCTCACCTCAGGATTGAAAATAGAGTACTTGCTGCGGGACCGACCATCGCCGATGAAGTAGCCAATTCTGCACTCTGGCTTGGGGCCATTATGGATTATGCCCACTCCTACGACGACATCACCCAGTTCATTACTTTTCCCGAAGCCAGAGACAACTTTATAAAGGCAGCGAGGTATGGAATAGACACCAAATTTACCTGGCTCAACGACAAGAAGATTTCGGCCATCGAACTGTTGCGAGATGAAGTGATACCCAAGGCCAGGAAAGGCCTGGAAAGAATGAATGTGAAGCAGGAAGATATTGACAATTACATGGGGTTGATCGAAAAGAGGACCGAAAAACACACCACAGGTGCGAGATGGATGTTGAGAGCCTACAACGACCTCATTGAAACCATACCTAGAGATGAGGCAGCCACGGTACTTACTTCCAGCATAATACGCAACCAGAGCCAATCGCTCCCCATCCACGAATGGAAACCACCAACTGCTAAAGATCTCAAAATCTATCGGCCTTCGAAAATCAAGGTCGATGAATTTATGACTACTGATTTACTGACTGCGCAACAAGAGGATATTATTGATCTGGTGGCTGAAATGATGAACTGGAAAAAAATCCGTTATTTGCCAGTGGAAAATCCGAAGGGGGAATTAATTGGATTGGTCACCCTTCGAATGATTTTGCGGCATTTTTTGAAGATGAGAAAAATGAAAAGTACCAAAACCTTCTTGGTAAAGGACCTGATGCTAACAGATGTGGCTACCGTGAGTCCCGACGATTCAATCACGCACGCCATGCGCTTAATGAATGATCGAAAATTCGGTTGTTTGCCAGTAGTTAAAGAAAGAGATTTGGTGGGGATTATTACAGAACACGACTTTCTGAGGATTTCCGGCCGGTTAATAGATAGATTGGAGGACGAGGAGGTAGAGGGCGAAAATAACCTGTAGACTGTAATAGTTGTTTGGGTGCGTGTTGTTGTTCGGAAACCACTCCATTGTAGCCGTTCGATAAACCGATTAGCCCTCATAGGGATAAATGAAATAGAGGAATGAGTTCGCGTTGCCATTTAACCTGGCGGATATTTTTTGTACTCGTCACCTCTCCTGGCCAATAAAATTACTAAGCCGGTCTCCAAAGATTGGAATTGAATTCTTCCATTTTCGTCGGTAAAGCCCGATCTAAAATGATCGCCATTCTCATAATCTACATCGGTTCTATAGAGATTAATGAGAACCCCTGATTCGCGTTCTACCCAATGATGAGGCCTGCATTGAGGTGTTTGTTGTACATCGCATAATCCTGCAATAACAGTGATTTGAGCGGTGTAGTGGACATAGGGTTCCTCCGGTGAAAAATTGGGTAGCTTTTCTTTTTGGCAACCAAATACAGAAATACAGATAATAAAAAGGGAAAGGATTCGCATTTTTACTAAAATTAATTGAACGTATTGCGCCTTGAGAGGTTAAATTATAAGTATAATTAATTAAATTTGCTAAAAATAAAGGAAAAAGAAAATATGAAGCCATTTGACTTTGACATGATCAAAAATTATTACGATTCTTTACCTCAAATGCTCAAGGAGGTGAGGAGTGTAATTAAAAGACCACTTACCCTTACTGAAAAAATTTTATTCACGCACATACATCCCGAATCGAAGTTTAGGGATTTTAAAAGGGCAGGTGATTACGTCTTTTTTGCTCCGGACAGGGTGGCTATGCAGGATGCTACCGCCCAAATGGCTCTACTACAATTTATGATGGCGGGAAGGGACAATGTAGCAGTGCCATCCACTGTGCATTGCGATCATTTAATCCTCGCGGAGACAGGAGCCGATTCAGATCTAAGATCTTCAGTCAAAAATAACAAGGAAGTATTCGACTTTCTCGCCAGCGTGTCCAATAAATACGGACTTGGATTTTGGAAACCGGGTGCTGGAATTATTCATCAAATCGTATTGGAAAATTACGCGTTTCCCGGTGGAATGATGATTGGTACCGACTCCCATACTCCCAATGCAGGCGGTTTGGGAATGGTTGCTATTGGAGTTGGAGGTGCCGATGCAGTGGACGTGATGAGCGGGATGCCATGGGAATTGAAAATGCCCAAACTCATAGGTGTAAAACTCACCGGTAATCTCTCAGGATGGACATCACCCAAGGATGTAATTTTAAAAGTGGCGGGAATTCTCACCGTCAATGGGGGAACAGGAGCTATAGTAGAGTATTTCGGGCCAGGTGCTGAGACTATGTCCTGTACCGGTAAAGGAACCATTTGCAATATGGGTGCCGAAATAGGAGCCACTACCTCTACTTTTGGATACGACAAATCTATGGCTCGTTACCTGAGAGCAACCGATCGCGCGATGATAGCTGATTTAGCGGACAATATACAGGAACACCTCACCGGTGACCAAGAGTGTTATGCAGAACCCGAAAAGTATTTCGATCAGGTAATTCACCTGGACTTGTCCACTTTGGAACCTCATGTAAATGGGCCCTATACTCCCGATCTGGCTCATCCGATATCAGAATTGGCCCGAGCTGTAAAGGACAACAATTATCCGGAGAAATTAGAAGTAGGGTTGATTGGTTCGTGTACCAACTCGTCTTACGAAGACCTTACGAGGGCTGCCTCTGTAGCGCGTCAGGCCGTGGCTAAAAAATTGAAAGTAAAATCTGAATTTACTGTGACTCCCGGTTCTGAAACCATCAGGTTTACCGTGCAGAGGGATGGCTTGTTGGACGATTTTGAAAAGATGGGCGGTCTGGTACTGGCCAACGCATGCGGTCCGTGCATAGGGCAGTGGGCAAGACACACCAACGATCCGAACAAGAAAAACTCCATCATCACTTCCTTTAATCGCAATTTTTCCAAGCGAAACGACGGAAATCCCGCTACACACTCTTTTGTAGCCTCCCCTGAAATTACCACAGCCATGTCTATTGCAGGTACTTTATTGTTTAACCCACTCACTGATACTCTAATCAATGAGGACGGAGAGGAGGTCAAACTGGATCCACCTACGGGCATTGAACTCCCGGTAAAAGGATTTGATGTTGAGGATGCGGGCTTCCAGGCGCCTGCAGAGAATGGCAGAGAGGTGAAGATATCCGTTGATCCTAAATCCGATCGCCTTCAATTATTGGAACCGTTCAGACCCATTGAATCAGATGATCTGAAGGGTATGCGAATCTTGATAAAAGCCAAAGGTAAATGCACAACAGACCACATTTCCATGGCCGGACCCTGGTTGAAATACAGGGGGCATCTGGAGAATATCTCAGAAAATTGCTTTATAGGAGCCATCAATTACTTTAACGATGAAGCCAATAAAGTCATTAATTATGTCACCGGAGAATATCACCCGGTACCCGAATCGGCCAGAACCTATCAAAAGAATGGAATCAGTACCGTGGTTTTTGGGGAGGATAATTATGGAGAGGGTTCTTCAAGAGAACACGCTGCTATGGAGCCGAGATTTCTCGGAGTCAAAGCAGTGGTGGTAAAATCCTTTGCGAGAATTCACGAAACCAATCTCAAAAAGCAGGGAATGCTGGCATTTACCTTTGTCAACCCGGATGATTATGACCTGATCAGACAGGACGATAAAATCGATATATTGGGATTGGAAGAGATGGAAAAGGGTAAAAATATGATCATGGTGTTACATCATGCCGATGGGAGTGAAGATAGGTTTGAATTACAGCACACCTATAATCGCGCCCAAATTGAATGGGTAAATGCTGGTTCAGCCCTGAATAAAATCAGACAGGAATTGGCTTAGGTGGAGCATTGGATTTGGATTGAATTTTAAGTTTTAGGTTAGAGGGGCTGATTCAAATTTCTGCAGCCCCTTTTTCTTGTGATTTGGAGCCCAAATTTTTTTAAATTTATTGGCTGTGTTCTAATATAGATATTTTCCATTTATTATTTGAATATAATTTTCGATTGGATGAGCTGCGGTGAATAGGATGAGACCCAATTCTTGTATCCTCTGCCGACTATTTTTGACTTTTTCTAGTGCCAAGAACCAGTTCAAGTAGTTTTGCAAATATTTGGTAGAGACTCCATTGAACTTTTCTAAGAACTGCTTACTTCTCTGATGCAGGTTATTGACGTTCTGAACGTGATAAATTTGCTCAGTTACTCTTTGACCTAAACTGGATTTATGGGTCTTATGCACAATCCCTTCTTCCTTGGCAAACGCCTTGTAGCTAGGGTACTCATCCGTACATAATACACCGTCTTTGGCTATGCGTTCGCTCAGCAATTCTTTTATTTCAGACTTGGTCATTCGACCTCTTCCTACCACCTTCAATCCCTTATTTCCTTTCCGATCACATGTCGCTATAATTCCTATTTGATCCTTACTGATTCCTTTTTGAGCTCCTCCACCTCTTTTCCTGGACGCCCGATCCATCTTGCGATTTCCTTTATGCGACTCTCTTAGATACATCTCATCGCTCTCTACTATCCCACTATATTGGCTAGGCTGAAGGTGTTCAAATGAGCTTAGTATCTTATGACGCCAATTGAAGGAGGTCTGTATCGAAATATTACACTCACTGGCACATCTTCTTATTGAATGACCTTGCAACATGTGATACATGTAGTTCTTAAGCTCTGATTTCTTCTTTATGTTATACCAAAACTTGTTCGTCGTCTCACTATAGTACTTCCCACAGGCTGTACAACAATACCTACGCACTCCTTTTAGGTATCCATTGGGTCTGTTATCCACGCTCTTACATTGTGGACAGCTTACAGGCGAGCGCTCTTCTCCTTTCGCAAAATCACTACTTGATTCACTTAATTCAAGCAACTCATCAATTAGGCGCTTTTTAGATTCGTCTTCTAAGGCCGTAAAGTAACTCTTAAAGTCTTCAGGTATCATAATCACTTTTTTTGCAAATATACTAAATATGTAACTTAGAACATAGCCATTTTATTTTACCCCAAGGTGGTCCCTATTTTCAGAACAATCGGACAGTCCACCGGCTTAAAAATTGTGTACTGAAATTTTTAAAAATATACCTTA
>JAGTVA010000165.1 GCA_018224445.1 Saprospiraceae bacterium | reverse complement strand
TTGACATCTTCGATGTACTCGAACTCAAGGACGAGAACATGGAACAACAGATGATGAAAAGTCAAACTCACGACAAGGTGAGGAAACTGGTTGATTTACTTCCAGATGAACAAAGGGAAGTGGTTATCCTCAGACATTATGCTGATATGAGTTTTAAAGAAATAGCCAACCTGACCAATGTCAGCATCAATACTGCTTTGGGTAGAATGCGATATGCACTGATTAACATCAGAAAATTAATCGAGGAAAGAAATATTGTACTGCAATAGACCTTGATTACCGCATTTATTGAAAATTCAATTGCGGCCACTTGTAAAACTTCGCTTTGCAGGAAATACAGGTCGAATAATTGCAGCTGCGGTAACGCAACTCACATATATTACTACCATAAAAAAAACGAACGGGGAGAGATTCTCTCTCTGTTCGTTTTTTTTATTATTGCTTTGACCCGAAATATTCAGGAAGGCTTCACTTCTTGTTTTAATCAATCAAAAATAAAATCGCCTGACTAAGCTTGATTATTCACGAGTACTATAAAAAGGTTGAACTTAATCTATCTACCCGCACACTGCAAGTCCCAAAATCATAAATTGCCTCCCCTCTTGCTATTTCCTTTTTCTCTTCGGGTTTTTAGGTACCGGATCGTTTCCGTGTCCTCCCCAGGGGTGACACCTCCCTATTCTCTTTATTCCAAGCCAGATCCCTTTCAGAGGGCCCCATTCATTGATGGCTTCAATGGTGTAGTGAGAGCAGGTGGGGTTGTAACGACACTGTGGCCCTATCATAGGAGATATGGCATATTGATAAAATCTAATGGGCAATATAAATAACTTTTTAAACATCTTCTCCTTTAGGAGTCACTCGTATTAACCCGGATTATATATGAAGGCTTCTATTACAAGGCTATATGCCTTCACAACGAAACCCTCATGAATAATCCGGGTTGAAACATTTATTCGATAAAAAAAATTAATGACTGCTATAATAAATTCTCAATGAACCAAAAATATCATTGCACCTGAAATACTTTTTGACGGAAAAAGGCCCTCAACTATTCTCCGGGATATGTACTCACTCCCTCCTCTAAGTTAAAAAATAAAATGATACGCGAGCGACAAATTTCGTCCCGGCATGGGATTTCCTCTTTCTCTCACTCTGGACAGGTGGTCTCGGTAGGCCTTATCGGCAATATTCTGGGCTTTAATTACGATGCTGTGTTTTCCATCTTCATCAAACTTATAGCCTCCTTCAGCATTGAAGAGGGTGTACCCCGGGGTGGGATCTTCTCCCATAGCTACCCTGTCCTGGCTAGAAACCACCCTGACATCACCGGCTATCCAGTATCTTCCTGTATCCCACTTCAGGCCTGACCTCCATCGCAATGGTGGAATAAATGGTAGCGGATCTTCCAAAGTGCCAATTCTATCTCCCCTGACATAATCCATACCGGTAGTTGCCAGTAAATTGGAAGTCAATTGATATCCGAGATTCAACTCTCCTCCCATCATTTGAGCCTCGTCACCTAAATACTCAAATACGGGTAATTCGGATGTTTCATCGGTCTCACCCGTGGCTTGAAAAATAATATAATTGTCAATATAGTTGTAAAAAGCAGCAGCTTCAATGTGAAACTTATCTGAACTCCAACTGATAAATGCATCTGATCCGTAACTCAATTCAATATCCAGGTCTATATCTCCAATTTCAAAAGCTCCGGCTCCAAGGTGCGGTCCATAAGCAAACAATTCTTCAAGCGTGGGATTTCGGTAAGCACGGGCCAATTGAAATCCCATTTCTGTTTTCTTATTGGGTTTGTAATTCAACCCCGTAGATGCTGAAAAATTAATGCCCGATCGACTTTCATCAATGTCGGGAAAAAATTCATTAGAAAGGGCATTCAGGCTCCAACTCTCTCCCCTTAAACCCGCTTGTAATCTTAAACTTGAGGTGATGGGAATTTCCTGAAAAGCAAATACAGCAAAGTTGAAATTTTGATCACCAGGGGTAAATGCATCACCTCCTCCGACTTCGAGTTTTCTACCGTACACATTAAATCCAAGTGCACCTCGGTCAAAAATTGAAAAGGGTTTGTGCTGAAGAGTAAGGGTAGAACTCATAGCCCATTGGGTAAATTCCAAATCTATTCCTTCATTTACCGCGCCGTTGTCCTCAGCTACTGCCGCAATTTCCTGTTGAAAAAACCGTCCCCCGTTAATCCTGAATTCCATTTTATCAAAGAAACCATTGAGTTCACCACTCAATCTGGCCTGCCCCATTTGTTTGTTAAGTCTGATCTCCACAAACTCATCGGGGTTGTCAAAATCTTCAGGTATGCCGTAAACCATATCCATGGCCATCACAGCAAAACCACCCTGATAATTTGAACTTCTAAACCCGAATCCAAGAGATCCCTCCAAATTCTCCATTTCTGTTCCGGACAATTTTCCTTCGGGTGTATTCATTACTCCAGATGTTCTATAAGAAAGTCTACCGGTCACGGCTGTATTATCCCATCCGTAAGACAACTTGCCAAATCCCCCGAACATCTCATTTACCGACGAGGCCTGGGTACTCACTCTACCCTCCAAGCCATTGCCCCAATAGTTGGGAACATCGGTGGTCATTAAGTTTACCACTCCACCAATGGCACTCGAGCCATATAGAAGGCTTGACGGCCCTCGAACAATCTCAATACGGTCGGTGGCAAAGGGCTCCAATGCCACGACGTGATCGTGTGCGGTACCGGATAAATCACCCATTCTCTCTCCATTCTGAAGAATCAATACCCGCTCTCCATCAAAACCGCGAATTACCGGTCTGGTTGGTGCTGGACCCAACGAACTCATGGATACGCCAGGTTCTCCATCCAACATGAGTCCGAGACTCATATCTGTCTTTTGTCTCAACAGCTCACCGCTAAATACCTGAGCCGCCTGATAGCGAACTCCAGAGGCCACGGGACTGGCTGAAATTATTACCTCACTTAACCTCAAGTCCGTCGGACTCATGATCAAATTGCCAAAGTCGCGCCCATCAGACTTCAAATCCCGGCTCACTTCAAAAGATTCAAAACCTATGTATGAAAACCTCAATGTTACCTGATCTTCGGTCACGTTTTTAATTTCAAATTTGCCATCAATGTCCGTGGTTGCACCTCTGTTCTCCCCGACCAACATTACATTCACCCCAATTAAAGGTTGACCATTTTCACGGTCCAATACCGATCCCGTAATGGTTTGAGCAGATGCCTGAGTCAATCCAAAGCAGATCAATAGCCAAATGGAGATAATATTTTTCATATTCGATTGTACTTTATAGTTAAAAATTAAAAATATTTGTTAGGCTGCAAAGGTATAACACCTAGGTATAACAAAAAATTATTTTTAGACAAATCTAAATATTTTTCTTATTCCTCTAGAAATCAGAATAATACCTCAAATTTAATAATTTTTACCACAAGCCATCTGAAAAATCGACCAAAGTTATTCCAGGGTTGACCAATTGGCCCCCTGTCGCCATAGTGTCATAAAAAACAAGGGTTCTCATTTGCACGAGAAACCCCTGTATTTCGAAATTATGAATTTTTCATCCACGGGAATTGAAAATTCGCGGAATCCATTCCAATTTTAGTATCTGTAGGTATCGGCCTTGTAAGGCCCTTCTTTTTTCACCCCGATATACTCTGCCTGTTCGCTGTTCAATTCCTCCAGTTCCACTCCAATTTTGGCGAGGTGAAGCCTGGCCACTTTTTCATCCAACCTCTTGGGCAAAACATACACTTTGCGATCGTAGTTTTCAGAGCGGTTCCAAAGTTCAATTTGAGCCAGGGTTTGATTTGTAAAGGAGTTGGACATTACAAAAGAAGGGTGTCCGGTCGCACAACCCAGGTTGACCAATCTCCCCTCCGCCAAAATGATTATGTCGTTACCGTCCACGTTGTACAAATCCACCTGTGGCTTAATTTCCTTTTTGGTATGACCGTAATTTCCATTCATCCAGGCCATATCGATTTCGTTGTCGAAGTGACCAATGTTACAGACAATGGTTTTATCTGTCATCATGCGGAAGTGCTTTTCTGCAATAATGTCTTTGTTTCCCGTAGCGGTAACTACGATATTGGCTCTGGGAATGGCAGTAGTCATTTTTTTGACCTCATACCCATCCATTGCTGCCTGGAGGGCGCAGATCGGATCAATTTCCGTAACGATTACCCGACATCCTGCACCTCGAAGTGACGCAGCAGTTCCCTTACCTACATCACCATAACCAGCGACCACAGCAACTTTACCTGCCATCATAATATCGGTAGCTCTTCGAATGGCATCTACGGCAGATTCTTTGCAACCGTATTTGTTGTCGAACTTCGATTTCGTCACCGAATCATTGACATTGATGGCCGGCATAGGCAGTGTTCCCTTTTTTTCTCTTTCGTAGAGCCTGAGTACGCCCGTTGTAGTCTCTTCGGTGATTCCTTTTATACCGTTGGCCAGTTCGGGGTATTTGTCCAGTACTAAGTTGGTCAGGTCGCCACCATCGTCTAAAATCATATTTAACGGTTCACCCCCTTCAAATGCGTGGAGGGTCTGTTCTATGCACCAGTCGTATTCCTCTTCGGTCAGTCCCTTCCAGGCAAATACCGGCACTCCGGATTTTGCAATGGCAGCTGCCGCATGGTCTTGGGTGGAAAAGATATTACAGGATGACCAACTCACTTCTGCACCGAGTTCAACCAGTGTTTCTATAAGTACTGCGGTTTGAATAGTCATGTGCAGGCATCCGGCTATTCTTGCACCCTTGAGGGGTTGGGTCTTTCCGAATTCCTCTCTGAGGGCCATCAAGCCGGGCATTTCCGCCTCGGCTAGATCCATTTCCATACGTCCCCAGTCTGCCAGACCAATGTCTTTTACTTTGTAGTTGAGTTTTTTATCTACTGCTTGCATTAAAATATTGTTTTTATATTAAAAAATCGACGCAAATATATGACTTTCAACGCATATTACCGCAACAGAAACTCATATTATTCACTTTGGATACATTGGTTTAACACTTTTGGATCGCGGGTGTTCACCACTTCACAAAAGAATAACTGAAGTGGATTCAGGTTTATTTTGCGCGGAAGAAAACACATAATCATATTCATAACCGGAAGGACAAAGGTCTCCATAAACTCTCAATTTTTTTTTTTGCGAAGTCCCTCAGATTTGCCTTTGCGACCAATGATCTTTATTAAAGGGTGTATATATTAGTTGAACTCAGAACATTAAAAAATACCAAAAAAACCTTATTTTTGCAGATTGAATGAAACGATGGTAAAAAATGTTATTTAATAGAATTAACAGAGACCTTTTAAAAAAGAGAATTGCCGAGGAAGACCGGCCGAGAAAGACCTTGTCTTTTTATCAATATTTTACTATTTCAGAGCCCCATTCCTTCAGGGATGAAATATTTTTAAAATGCAGTTCCCTTGAGGTCCTGGGCAGAATTTACGTTGCGGAAGAGGGTATCAACGCCCAGATTTCGGTCCCGGATGAGAATTTTGAGGCTTTACAAGAACTCATTTACAGCCACCCGGCCATGGATGGAATCAGGCTTAATGTAGCCATAGAGGACGACGGTAAATCCTTCTTTAAGCTCACTGTGAAAGTGCGGAAAAAAATAGTAGCCGACGGCCTGGACGATTCCACTTTCAATCCATCCAACAGAGGCGAGCACCTGACGGCTGAAGAATTCAATGCGCTGTCGGAGGATCCCGATACCATTATAGTGGATATGCGCAACCACTACGAGAGCGAAGTGGGTCACTTTCAACGCGCCATCTGCCCGGATGTAGAGACCTTCAGACAAGCCTTGCCGTTGGTCGAAGATATCCTCAAGGACAAAAAGGACAAAAACATCGTCATGTATTGCACTGGGGGAATCAGGTGTGAAAAAGCCAGTGCTTATTACAAACACAAGGGGTTTAAAAAAGTACATCAACTGGATGGTGGAATTATTGAATACGCTCGTGAAGTCAATAAAAAAGGACTTGAAAATAAGTTTGTAGGTAAAAATTTTGTCTTTGACGAGCGCCTGGGCGAGCGAATTACAGAAGACGTTATAGCCAGGTGTCACCAATGCGGAAAAGCTTGTGACACCCACGTGAACTGCGCCAATGACGCCTGCCACATTCTGTTTATTCAATGTGGAGATTGCGCGGTAAAACACAGCCAATGTTGTTCAGAGAAGTGCAGCCAATTCATACAACTACCGGAGGAAGAGCAAAGGAAACTGAGGAAGACAGCAGTTTTTAATGGCACCTCATGTGGAAAGGGAAGGTACAAGGCACATAAAGCAAGAGAGGGTGAGTTGAATTCCAATTGACACAAAAGAAATAACACAGGCACGCAAAAAAAATCCCCCGACTATCTACCTATAGATATCGAGGGACTTTTATCTTATATATTTGGGTAGGCCGGTTTAAAAATCAGATATCGTGTATTAAAAGGTGCTTTTCTTTTACTTTACCTGACCGGCCTCAGGGAATATTAATTAATTCCCAGTTTTTGTTTAACCAAATGTCCTATATCATTTTCCTCTTGAGCAAACAAAACGCTTCCCCCACTGGTGTCGAGTACGTATTCCAGGTTGTTTTCCTCAGCTACATCTTCGATAGCTCGCTGTACCCGTTCGAGAATGGGGTTGAGCAAAGTATTCCTTTTTTTCATCAGGGTATTTTGAATGTTTTGATCTTCCATATTCAATTCCTGCTCTTTTTCCCGCAATCTCATTTGCTCTTCTTGAAGCTGTTTGGGTGAGAGTTCTCCCTGCTGTTCTTTTCTTATTAACGACTGATAATCTGCTTGGAGCGCTTCTACCTTTCGCTGAGCCTGAGCGACCAATTGTTTTTGCAAAGTCTCCAACTCGGCATCTGCAGCCATTACCTCAGGCATATCGGAAAGAATGACTGATGAGTTGACATGTCCTATCTTTTGAGCCTGCAAATCGTTTATCTGACCCAGGCTTATAAAAACAACGGCCACAATCAGTAATTTAAATAGGTTTTTCATAGAGTAATTATTTATTTGATTTTTAATTTTCACTGTAATGTTTTTTATAAGTATTTTTTTTCCTTTCTAAAATTGGGGCAAAAATAGTTAAATTCAGATAAAGTAGTTAAAGATTCATAGGTAATTCAATGAATTTTACCAGTAACGCAACTCACTCGTAAAAAATTCCATCGGGTAGATACCTAATTCACCCTTCTAATAATTTCGTCTGTTTTGTCAAAATTTTCTCCTACATAAATCAGTCCGGCCTCACTGCTTTTGTCAAATATGATGTCGAAGCCCCTCGAACTCGCATATTCCTGAATTATCCCAAAAACCCTGTCTTGAATAGGAGATACCAATTCCTGTCTCTTTCGAAACAACTCTCCCTCGGGGCCAAATCTAGATCTCTGCAGTTCCCTGACCATTTTTTCCTTTTCCATGATTTCCTCTTCCCGCTCTGCCCTTTGCTCTTCAGAAAGCAAGACCTGCTCGGCCTGGTACCTGTTGTACAAACTTCTGATTTTGTCATATTCTTCAGCGATTTCCTGTTGCCAGGAGGCAGATAAATTATCCAGTTCCCTCTGGGCCTGACGGTAGTCGTCCACATTTTCCAAAACCTTTGAAACATCTACCACAGCAACTTGCTGAGCGGTGACGGACAGCGACATAAACATCACCAGTCCCAAACTAAAAACGATTCCATATTTCATACGTATAAATTTTTTCTGAACAATTGAGTGAATGCGGGAATACCAATCATCCCCCTGAGTGCCTATTCAAATATCCCGCTCATCGAAAAATAGGTTTTATTAATATTAAAATTCACCTGAAGCCTGCGATTAATTTGTTCGAAAGTGGATTGGATAGTAATTACCCCACCCCAACGATTATGCTGCACCTCGACCAATGTTAAACTATCTAAGCAATCAAATTATTATTATTACTTTCTATTAAATACAAATCTACAGTCCCATTGGGAGTTCTATTTTCAACCGAAGGTTAATTAGCCTGTACTTTTTGATAAAAAATAAGGCCAAACTTATATAGTTTGTATCTTGCAATTTCAATTTAAAATCCAAAATTAATGTATTTTTGAAAAAAGAGGGGGATAAAGAATTCTTCCTTCAAAATTTATTAAAAAAATCATTTAAAAGCGAAAGTTTCAGGTAGCTTTTTACCGGATCATCAACCGGAGAGGAGTAATATTCATAAAGGTTCTAGCATTTTTGTACAATAACCTACCTATATAACTATTCGCATGATGTTTTAAATAACAGAAAAAAACAAAGTTAATGAATACCACCCATTTTGAATTTGGCAATAAAAAAACCAGTACGGAGAGTATCTACAATACTGTGAGAAAGAATTCCGAACTCAAACTCGGTGAGGGGTCCCGACAAGCGATAGAGAAGTGCAGGCATTTTTTGGAGAGCGAGGTAAAAAGTGGAAAAACAATCTACGGCATAAACACGGGATTTGGGCATTTGTGCGATATCAGAATAGGAGAGGATAAACTCGGGCAATTGCAGGAAAATCTTATCCGGTCTCACGCCTGTGGAAGTGGCGACTGGGTTCCCGACGAGGTCAGCAGAACTATTTTATTACTCAAAATAAAGAATCTGAGCCTGGGGTATTCCGGGGTTCGTATGGAATTGGTCGACCGATTGCAGACGATCTACAACAGCGGTGTCATTCCCATGATTTACGAGCAGGGATCTTTAGGTGCATCGGGTGACTTAGCACCCCTGGCCCACCTCAGTTTACTGTTGTTGGGAGAGGGAAAAGTAAAGTTCAGGGATGAAATCATGCCGACTTCCCGCTTTTTAAGCCTATCGGGCATAGCCCCATTGGATTTGGCCTCCAAAGAGGGTTTGGCCCTCATCAACGGCACTCAATTTTCCACTGGCTACGGTGTACAGGCAGTGGTCAAGGCCGGTCTCCTTCATCGCCTTGCCAATCTGTGTGCGGTACTGAGCCTCGAGGCCTTTAACTGTCGAATCGATCCCTTTTCTCCACTGGTTCACCAGATCAGGCCTCACAAGGGTCAGACAGTTGTATCGGAGGAAATCAACCAGTGGATTTCGGGTTCGGACCTAAAAGATAGAAAAAAAATCAGCGTTCAGGACCCCTATTCCTTTCGCTGCATTCCCCAAGTTCACGGGGCGGCCTACGACCTGATTCAAACGGTGCGCAATACCATTGAAACTGAAATCAATTCGGTTTCAGACAATCCGCTGGTCTTTCCGGATCAGGGCCGGATTATCTCCGCAGGGAATTTTCACGCGGAGCCCATCGCCTTTGCAATGGACCACCTTGCCCTGGGATTGTGTGAGCTCGGATCCATTTCCGAGCGCAGGATTTACCAATTGATTAATGGCCACCGCGGATTGCCCGTTTGCCTGACCCGCGATGCCGGCATACAATCCGGATTTATGATTTTACAGTATTCGGCTGCGGCCTCCGTCAGTTTAAACAAGCAACTTGCCACTCCCGCTTCTGTAGACAGCATCATTTCCAGTATGGGCCAGGAAGACCATGTGAGTATGGCAGCCAACGCAGCCACCAAAACCTACCGCATTCTCCAAAATACCTTTACTGTTCTCGCAATGGAATTTATGACTGCAGTGCAGGCCTTAACCCTATCGGAAACTAAAGGCCTTTCGCCACAAGTGACCGAAATCATTCATTCCTATCGGAAAATAGTCCCGCAATTAGAAACCGACCGGAACCTATCCGAGGATGTAGAAAAAACCAAATTATTCCTGAAAGACCTACTCGAACGTTGGGCGGATGAATTTTAAATCCAAATCCAGCCCGTATCCTTATCAGCCTAACTATTTAAACTATACTTAACCTTTAATTTACCTCCAGTTCACTTTTAGAATTGACCTTTGTCGTGTAGTTGAAACTCCTGCACTGGAGAATATTTGAATCGGCCACTTAAAGCGTCTTACCGGCAAACTTAAAAATTACGCCGCGTTAGTCAATCGATTTCAAAATAAAAAATCAAGAATGAAAAGGGAAATGGAGGTTTGTGTACTTTCCGATATTGAATTAGGTGTTCCGGGATCTAACCCCCTCGAATTACTGAATTACTTAAAAGGGATACAACCCAACCTACTTATCCTCAGCGGGTCAGTAGTCAATAACAGACAGTTTGGAAAAAGATATTTTTCCCGAAAAACACTGATGATCATCCAGCAGATTATGCAAATGGCACTTCAGGGATGCAAAGTGGTCGTCATCACGGGTTCCGGCAGCACAGAACTAAAGAGGTTTGCAGGGGTCAATCTGGGCAATATTCACTTGAGGGAGGAAATGACCTTTAAATTACAGGGAAAAGAGTATTTGATTTTTAACGCTCCGGAAAAAAGAAAAAGAAAAAAATGGCTGAATTTCATACAGAAACTTTTTTCGATTTTTCGAAGAGACTCAGATTTATACGAATCCTCAACCCGGGAGAATTCGTCTGAAAATTTTTATTCCCTTTCACTTAAAAAGGCATTCGAAAAAAAATCTGATGCCATGATTGTTCAACAAAACAATTCAGGGGGAATCTCTACTGTGGATTTCAAGGGGAGAAAAATCGAAATTTACCATCCCGGCAACTGGTTTGAAAATTTATCTTCACTTGAATACAGCAAAGGAATTTGGGAATTGTATCAATTTAACGAATTAGACTTCGGATTGCGCAATCCAAAATTAGAAGTTAAAGATTCAGACAAAAATGTACCCGACGAAGTGGTTCTCATCAGAGAACCACTGCAATTTAGAGTGTAAAAACTCCAATTCAGCCCTTTTATCTCTTGGGAAAAAGTCCGCTTTTTGACCTGTTTTTTTTGTTCCTGTCCTTTTCCAAATCAGTCTCAACCTGCTCATTCATAGGACATCCCGACTTTTTACTACAAGAATTAATAGAAAATGCCAAAAAAAAACAAAAGGCAAAAAGAAACAATAAATTATACTTAATTAAATATATATTCTTTTTCATATCAATAACTTTTGAATTCATTTTTATCAACGTTATAACCGCTCCCGAAGTTGCAAATTTAGCCACATTACAGTAAAATCAATAGTTTTAGAGATTTTTTATTGAAAAAAGTTTGGCGAATCTAATTTATAGTCCTACTTTTGCTATTATTAATCATATTAAGTAACAAAAACTTTTTTGAAATGAACAAAGGAGATTTAATTAACAGCGTTGCTAAGAACTCAGGTCTTACAAAAGCTGATTCAGGAAGAGCTGTAGATGCAGTTCTTGATTCTATTACTACCAGCCTCCAGAAAGGAGATAGAGTAACTCTCCCTGGTTTTGGAAGTTTCTCAACTAGTAAGAGAGCTGCCAGAACAGGTAGAAACCCCCAAACAGGTAAAGAGATTAAAATTAAGGCGAGAACAGTAGCCAAATTCAAAGCGGGAAAAAATCTTGCTGAAGCGGTTAACTAATTCAGTCTAAAGTAATCTTTTAAAGTTTTAAAGGTGGGCAATTGGTTTTGCTCACCTTTTTTTATACCCCTTTATTTCTGGCATTTCCTGCGCTAGGTATCTCAGCCGGGTATGGTCCAACACACACTTTTGCCTTTCCTATTGGTAAATCGGTTAGGCGAGTTCTGTTTTTGATTTTCTATTTTCCATAGAAGCGGTGTTCCCCAAACCATTTTTAGCTAATATTCCGCAAGTGATTTTAGCATATCTAAGAATAAGCTTTTACCTTTGCAGCAACAAATCCAAAACAGGCCAAAATAAGATCAGAATCGGCCCAAACCTGAAAGAATAGAATCGATGGATAATTTAGAAAAATTAAAGAAAACGGCTTCGCAAATAAGGCGCGACATCGTGCGTATGGTATATCACGCCCAATCCGGGCATCCCGGTGGTTCACTGGGCTGCGCCGACTTTTTCACCGCCCTGTATTTCAGTGAGCTGAAACACAAGCCCGAGTTTAATATGAAGGGGGCCAACGAAGACGTATTTATATTATCTAATGGACATATTTCGCCTGTTTTTTACGCATCACTGGCGCGGTCCGGGTATTTTGACGTAAAAGAACTGAATACCTTCAGGTCAATCGACAGCAGGCTGCAGGGTCATCCCGCCACGCACGAAGAACTGCCCGGAGTGAGGGTTGCAACCGGTTCCCTTGGCCAGGGTTTGTCCGTGGCTATAGGTATCGCCCTTTCCAAAAAATTGGCCGAAGATGACCGCTATGTATATGCATTGACCGGTGACGGGGAGTTGCAGGAGGGACAAATATGGGAAGCCCTGATGTTCGCAGCTCACCACCAGGTGGATAATCTCATCGTAACGGTGGATTGGAATGGACAGCAAATTGACGGGCCTAACGAGGAAGTCATGAGCTTGGGTGACCTGGAAGCCAAATGGAAGTCCTTTGGCTGGGAGGTAATGCAAATGGAAGGCAACGACATGGAGGCAGTCCTGACTGGATTGAGGAATGCCAAATCGAAAACAAAGAAGGGAAAACCTGTAGTAATTCTCATGCGAACAGATATGGGATTCGGCGTGGACTTCATGCAGGGAACTCACAAGTGGCACGGAATTGCTCCCAACGACGAGCAAATTAAAGAAGCGCTGTCTCAATTGGAAGAAACACTGGGAGATTTTTAAAAATACTTTTACTCGCTTAAGATACAACACATGTTAAAAGAATTATTAGGTGCAAAAGATAAAAAAGCCACCAGAGATGGGTTTGGCGACGGACTATTCGAATTGGGGCAAACCAATGACAAGGTAGTTGCCCTATGTGCTGATTTGGCCGGTTCGTTGAAAATGAATAAATTTATTGACACCTATCCCCAGCGCTTTTTTCAGTGCGGAGTAGCGGAAGCCAATATGATGGGTGTAGCAGCGGGTCTCGCCACCGGGGGGTATATCCCCTTCACAGGCACTTTTGCCAATTTTAGTACAGGCAGAGTTTTTGATCAAATCAGGCAATCTATCGCCTATTCAGGTAAGAATGTAAAAATATGCGCTTCACACGCTGGGGTAACCCTGGGAGAAGACGGCGCCACTCATCAGATACTCGAAGATATGGGAATGATAAAAATGCTGCCGGGATTGACAGTAATCAATCCCTGCGACTACCGCCAAACCAAAGCAGCAACCCTGGCCATAGCCGAACATCACGGGCCCGTTTACCTGCGCTTTGGTCGTCCGGGCTGGCCTGTTTTTATGCCTGAAAATATTCCGTTTGAAATCGGCAAGGGCATTCTGTTGAATGAAGGAACCGATGTGAGTGTTTTCGCCACCGGCCATATGGTTTGGCAGTCGTTGCAGGCCGCAGACCAGTTGTCAAAAGCAGGTATAAGCTGTGAAGTAATAAATATTCACACCATTAAACCCCTGGACGATGCCATAATTTTAGACAGTGTTTCTAAAACAGGTAGAGTCGTAACCGCCGAAGAACATCAAATTTCAGGAGGCTTAGGGGAATCTATTGCCTCTCTATTGGCTAGAAAGAGTCCCAGTC
Organism: Saprospiraceae bacterium; assembly: GCA_018224445.1. GTDB lineage: Bacteria > Bacteroidota > Bacteroidia > Chitinophagales > Saprospiraceae > PWJY01. Next base: position 11,224 of record JAGTVA010000165.1, on the reverse strand, counting down.
CTATGGAATTGGTCGGGGTGGACGATTCATTTGGCGAAAGTGGAAAACCCGCTGAGTTAATGAATAAATACGGCCTGGGCGTTTCGGATGTAGTAGCGGCCATCAAAAAAGTACTGGAAAGATAAGTACGCAAATTCCTTTTTATTTCTTTTGCCAAAGTTTGGCAAGCTTTTCGCGGTAGGTTAAAGTGAACCTTTACGCATTAGGTTTATTATAGTTATTCTTACATAAAAAAAGTTAATTGAACAATGAAAATTGAAACCAAAGTAATACACGCAGGAATTCATCCCGATCCTCAAACGGGTTCTGTAATGACCCCGATTTATCAAACCTCGACTTACGCCCAATCTTCTCCCGGTGTTCACCAGGGATACGAATATGCGCGTACGCAAAATCCCACCAGGGAGACGCTCGAAAACAATCTCGCGGCATTGGAAAACGGCTATGGGTCAGTGTGCTTTGGTAGTGGACTCGCGGCCATGGACGCCATTTTGAAAACACTTAAATCCGGAGATGAAGTGGTTTCCATCAACGACGTCTACGGAGGATCTTATCGACAGTTAAAAGTTATTTTTGGAAAATTTGGAATTGAATCCAAGTTTGTGGACCTCTCGGATGCTCAGAATTTAAAAAAACACATCGGTCCTAAAACCAAACTCATTTGGGTGGAATCACCGACCAACCCCATGCTTCAGATAGTCGATATTGAAGCCATTTGTAAAATAGCCGCAGAAGCCGGTGTCAAAACCTGTGTGGACAATACTTTTGCAACTCCCTTTCTCCAGACGCCCATCGATTTGGGTGCCGATTTGGTCCTTCACTCGGCCACCAAGTATCTCGGAGGGCATTCCGATGTGGTTCACGGAGTCGTGATATGCAAGACCAAAGAAGACCACGAAGCTATTAAATTTGTTCAAAATGCATCGGGTGCAGTCCCCGGGCCGCTGGATTGTTTTTTAATTCTCAGGGGTATAAAAACCCTTCATTTGCGAGTCCAAAGAGCTTGTGAAAATGCGGAGAAGATTGCGGCATTTCTCCAGGGCCACCCCAAAGTAGAAAAAGTTTACTATCCGGGTTTACCTGAAAATCCGGGTCATCAAATTGCCAAAAAACAAATGAGGGGTTTTGGAGGCATGGTATCTTTTGATTTGGGAAATGACGATGCAGAGCTCTGTCGAAAAGTCCTGGAGAAAACGAAATATTTCCTTTTGGCGGAATCTCTCGGTGGGGTGGAGAGCTTAATTGGCCATCCTGCATCCATGACCCACGGATCTATACCCAAAGAAGAACGGATGAAGACCGGATTGACGGACTCCCTTATCAGGCTGAGTGTAGGCGTTGAAAATATTGACGATCTTATTGGTGATTTGGAGCAAGCGCTTGAAGTGCTATAGTTTATTGAAAAAAAGAAACTACACTCCCTTTGCTATAAATTTTTAAAAAACCGAAATCACTCGTGGTGATCCATAGACAGCAACTTGACCAGATCGTCTTCCATGGGTTCAGAGTAAGTGCTATAGGCACTTACCAATACCCCCTTTATTCCTTGGTCCGGAGCTGAAATCGCATAAACTATAGAACTATCTGAGGGGTTGGATTCCCCTTCAAACCGATATACTTTATCTACCACGCATTCCCCCGGCTTTAATTTTTTGCCGGAATCGGAACAAACAATTGCGTTCCCGGAAACCTGAAAATCACTTTTGTACCCTTCCTTCTTGAGGTCCTTAAGGGCGTGGACCATTGTGGGATAATCGGCTTTCATATCTTCTGTTTTTTACTGGTTTTTAATCAATTGTTTTTCAAAACATTAAACGCGGATAGCAGTAATTTGTTTCGAAGGTCGCACGGTAGACCTCATTGTTTGACAGGGTACCTTATTCAGCTCCTGTATAGCATTCCCTGGAAAAAAATCTTACACCTTGGGCTTTCATTCACCCATCGCCTTCAACACACAGTCGATTACAAACGGATACAAGCGTTTATTCTCCGACTATATCATTCCAGCCGTCTGATATTTGTGTCGTAAACAAATTTTATTCATTAATTAAAACTTTTACGTTATGACACATTTAAGTAATCATGTACAGTTGATCGGACATCTTGGAGCCGATCCCGAATTCATCACTTTTGACAACGGTAATCACCTTTGTAAAATCGATGTAGCTATCAATGAATACTACAAGGACAAATCAGGTGAAAAGCAAACCAACACCTACTGGCACAGGGTCGTTTCCTGGGGAAAGACCGCGGAACTGATGTCCCAAATTCTGAAAAAAGGTTCAAAAGTTGCAGTAACCGGAAAAATTGTCAAGCGAGATTACGAGGACAAAAATGGACAGACTCGCTATGTAACAGAAGTACAAGCGAATCAATTCCTCAATTTAACTCCTAGGGCAAAAGCCGAAGCAGTTTAATCTCATTAAACGCCTTGAGGGAGGGAGTCCCGGTCCTTCGATGTCCTTTTTAGCAGGTGCCATGCTAATTTTGATTTGTTTTGGGTGTAAGGCCTTACACACTTAATTAGGAGCCCCTATAGAGGTCGACCGGAGATGACCTTCCTCAATTTTTAATTTCCTTTTTTTATATTGGATAAACATTGGATTTAAAACCTCAGTAAAGAAAAAACAATACCTCAGATTTAAAAATTATACCCGCGACACAGTCTTAAAACTTCCGAATTTATTCTCAAATAAAAGAAAGTGAAGCTCGAAGCGCGAGGGCTGGCATTTATCACGGATATAGTCAGCAAATATTATTTCAGCAAAAACGGATACAAATGAAACCTACCCTTCACACTACTCAAAACATAAAGTCGTGGGCTGCTGAAGACCGCCCCAGAGAAAAACTGATGTACAATGGAGTTCGGTCATTGACCAATGCGGAACTCATGGCCATTCTTCTCGGGTCCGGATCCAGGAATCAATCTGCCCTCGACCTGGCTAAGGCCATACTCTCCTCTTGCAACAATGATTTGGATGAACTGGGACGTTACACCCTTGACGACCTCACTCAATTTATCGGAGTGGGCCCCGCCAAAGCCGTAACTATTTCTGCAGCTGTCGAGCTTGGCAGGAGGCGAAAATCAACAAAATCCGCTGAAAAAGACAAAATTACATCGAGTGCCGAAGCCTTTCAACTCATGCGCCCCCTCATTGCAGATTTAAAAGTGGAGGAATTCTGGGCCCTGTATCTCAATAGAAACAACAGGGTAATTAAGCCCAAGTTGATCAGCAGAGGCGGAGTTTCCGGCACGGTAGTAGACCCCAAAATGGTTTTTCAGCCGGCGGTACAGATGCTGTGCAGCTCTATCATTCTCAGCCACAATCACCCTTCCGGGAATTTATCTCCCAGCAATGAGGACCGCTTACTGACTGAAAAGTTAGCGCGGGCGGGCAAACACCTCGACATCGCAATATTGGATCACCTCATCGTAAGTCATACGGGATACTTCAGCTTTGCAGACGAGGGATTAATTTAGCCCGGTTCATCCACATATTTTATTATCATTAGCCTACAGGCCTTTACTACTGATCCCTTATAACAAATCTGCAAAAGGGAAACGGCTGGTCATTATTCAATTAAACCATTAAATAAAAGTTTAAAGAACAATGCGGTAAAGTCCGCGTTTAAGTTGGTATTGATTTTTCATTCATGGAGCAACAAAAACCCCAATTTGATTTTGATGTGTTTAAGCGAGTCTTGGCTCTGGCCGGCCCCTACAAATTGCTATTCCTTTTTTGCCTTTTTCTCGCAGTGGTGCTCGCACCGGTAGCCATCCTCATCCCTTACCTCATCAATGTAATGGTAGATGAATACATTTTTATGTACGATTTGGAAGGAATGACCTTTATGGCATTAGTGATTCTAGCTGCGCTCATGGGGGAAACTTTTCTCAAATACCTCTTCATGTTGTTTTCCGCCCTGCTCGGTCAAAATATCATAAGAGACCTGAGGGTGAGAGTTTTTAAACACATTACGGGGCTGAAACTGTCCTATTTTGATCGCACACCCATCGGGAGATCGACCACCCGCACCATAAACGATGTGGAGACCATCAATCAAATTTTTTCACAGGGCGTACTGACTATTATCGCCGACATTCTGGGAATTACTGCTGTGCTGGCAATCATGTTTTACACCAGCTGGCAACTCACCCTGGTAGTACTCACTACTTTTCCCGTACTTATGATCGGAAGTTACATTTTTAAGGAAAAAGTAAAAAAAGCTTTTCAAAAAGTGCGGAATCAAATCTCGATCATGAATTCCTTTTTGCAAGAGCGCATTACAGGGATACAGGTTGTACAAATATTTAATGCCGAAGAGCAGGAAAGAGATAAGTTCAGAGAGACCAACAGAGCTTATACCGGCGCCAACTTAAACAGCATACTGTATTACGCTGTCTTTTTCCCCTTTGTAGAAATAATTTCTGCTGCTTCGCTCGGCCTCTTGGTTTGGTATGGGGCCAAGGGTATACTCGACGGACATCTTACCATTGGTATTTTAATTGCCTTCCCCCTGTATATCAATATGTTGTTCAGGCCGGTGAGAATGTTGGCCGATCGGTTTAACACCCTTCAGATGGGATTGGTGGCTGCCGATAGGGTATTCAGAGTATTAGACCACCAAGAGGTAATTGCCAATAAAGGGAAATTGGTCCCCCAAAAACTGAAGGGAAGAGTTGAGTTTAAAAACGTATTTTTTAGTTACGACGGTGAAAACGATGTCCTCAAGGATATGACCTTTGGGATCGAAGCCGGAAAAACGTTGGCCATTGTGGGCAATACCGGCTCCGGAAAGACGACCATCATCAATCTAATAAATCGATTTTACGACATTGAAAGGGGGGATATCCACATAGATGGGGCAAACATTACAGAATACCAACTCTCTGCCCTAAGGTCGAGAATTGCGCTTGTCCTCCAGGATGTGTTTTTATTTGGAGGGACGATTTACGAGAATATTTCACTTCGGGATGCCGGGATTTCAAAAGAGGAAATAAGAGCCGCCGCAGAAGTCATAGGCGCGGATAAGATCATCAATAAGTTGCCTGAGGGATACAATTTTATGGTAACTGAGAGAGGTTCAAATTTGTCTTTGGGTCAGCGACAACTAATCTCCTTTGTTCGCGCCCTCGTATTTAAACCCGACCTACTCATTCTCGACGAGGCCACTTCTTCTGTAGACACAGAGACCGAAGCCCTCATTCAACACGCCATAGAGAAGTTAATTACCAAGCGAACTTCCATTATTATTGCTCACCGCCTATCCACCATCAGGCATGCCGATCATATTCTGGCACTGAAAAATGGCAAAGTAGAAGAACACGGGACTCAGGCGCAATTGTTAGGCAAAAGCAGCGGGTACTACAAAGGGTTGTATGAAAAACAGTTTATACCGGAATCCACTTAGTGTCAATCCACAATTTTGAGATTCAATTTCTCAATTAAACTTCCCAAATTCGGATTTTCACCCACCATATAATCGTACTTTTCTTTGGAAGTACTCAATTTGGGTTCATTTTCCTCCGCTTCTTGAACTAATTTTTCATCTATCAATATGTCAATTTCAACCTGTCGCTCTACAAATGATCTCCTGACCAGTTCGAGAAGGTCTCTTTCCATCTTTACCGTTTGCCTGGCCACTTCACTCATCGTACCAATTCTGATTTTCCAGTCATCTACAGACAGTGAGACATTTTTGAGAGAGACCAATAAGGAGGGAGAATTGATTTTACCGATGTACTCATTCCAGATTTTATGAAGGTTTTCCTCGTTTAATTCTAATTTTTCCCTGGCTGCATTTTTCTTTTTTTCCTTGATTTTATTTTTCAAGGATCCCAGGCTCTGAAGTCTCGGAATAGATTTTCCCTTTAATATCGGCTCATCAGGCCTGCTGTCTTTCCTTTCCGCTTGATTGGCCATGGAAGATTCCGATGGTATTTTTAAGTCAGCCTCCCCTCCTTTTTCACCATGGGATTTTTCAGTTTCACTTTCTTTATTCCCTCCCTCCTTGAGATTGACCTTATAAGCTCCCTCTTCCTTATTATCCTCTTTTACCATTCCCTCCTCCCCTCTGTTTTGAGAGTCATCTGGTCCAGTCCCTTCGGTCATATTACTCCTTACTTTTTTTTTGGAATCATTTTCCACACGTACATTTTGAGGAGGATTGGTATTTTTCCTTTCTCCTCCACCCAGTGGAGTATCTTCAATAAAATGAGTAATAGTTGCCAGTTTACACAGGGTAAGTTCCATGTGCATTCGTTTATTGGAAGCATCTTTGTACTGAAACAGGGCATCCGAAAGCACATTCATTGCGGACAATAAAAAAGATTGGGTACAGAGTTGAGCCTGATCTTCATACATTTTTTCAAAGCGTTCACCTGACTGCATCAGGGCGCGAGTTCGCTGGTCTTTGCATACGAATAACTCTCTGAAGTGTTCCTGCAACCCCTCCAAAACTACATGGCCCTCAAACCCGTCGGCTAATATCCGGTCAGTGGAACACAGTATTTCGGCGGTATTTCCATTCAAAAACCACTCTACAAATTTAAAAAAATGTCCCCTGTCCAGTACATTAAGGCTTTTGATTACCTTTTCGTAAGTCAATTGACCCGAAGTTACACTGTTCAATTTATCAAATAGTGACAAGGCATCCCTCAGCGCTCCATCTGCCTTTTGGGCAATTAAATTCAGTGCTTCTTTTTCACTCTGGATTTCATCCTGCTCGCAGATATAAGTCAATTGGCCAATAATTTCCGGTATGGGAATTCTCTTAAAGTCGTATATCTGACACCTGGAGAGGATGGTGGGCAGTATTTTGTGTTTTTCCGTAGTAGCGAGGATAAAAACTGCGTAGGGAGGTGGTTCTTCCAAGGTTTTTAAAAAAGCATTAAAAGCGGCCTGGGAAAGCATGTGAACCTCATCTATGATAAACACCTTGTACCTTCCCCTCTGAGGTGGATAACCTACCTGTTCCACCAGATGTCTGATGTCTTCCACCCGATTGTTCGAAGCGGCATCCAGTTCGAGTATATTAAAGGATGCTCCAGTGTTGAAAGCTTCGCAGGATACACAATTGTTGCAGGGTTCCTTATTCTCAGTTGGATTTTCACAGTTCAGCGCTTTGGCTAAAATCCTGGCTATGGTTGTTTTTCCCACTCCTCTCGGACCGCAGAACAAAAGGGCATGGGCCATGCGATCCGATTGCAACCCTCGCTTGAGTGTTTCTGTTACATGGTCCTGGCCCACGACTTCATCGAATCGCTGGGGCCTGTATTTTAGTGCAGATACTTGATAAGACATAATACAAAATTAATTCATTGATCTGTTTTTTATAGTAAAGAATGAGATTATTTCAAGCAAGGGATGCGATAAGCCCAAAAAAACGAGAAATTTTGCGATATTGCCGTTTGATAAAAAGGTAAATATATGCGAATAGCGCTATCCCAGCTCAATTTCCATATTGGCAATTTTGAAGCCAATGAAAAAAAGATACTCGGGGCCATCAATCGTGCCAGAGGTCAAAAAGCGGATTTAATATGCTTTAGTGAACTCGCCACTTGTGGGTATCCCCCTTTGGATTTGCTGGAATTTAGAGATTTTATAGACCAGTCCTCTGCTGTATTGGACAAGGTAAAAAATGCGAGTGAGGACATCGGGATTCTCATCGGAGCTCCCAGGGTCAATCCGGAGCTGCCGGGAAAAAACCTCTTTAATTCAGCCTTTCTTTTTTATCGCAAAGAACTGCTGGGATACGTGGACAAATCGCTGTTGCCCACCTATGATATTTTCGATGAGTACCGTCATTTTGAGCCGGCCAAAAAATTTCAAACCATAGATTTTAAAGGAGAGCGGATAGCGGTAACCATATGTGAGGATATTTGGGATTTAATTAATGACGACCCCATTTACACCTTTCATCCCATGGACAAACTTATGGAACAGCAACCGACGGTAGCCATCAATCTTTCCGCTTCTCCCTTTCACGCATCCCAACCGCAAAGACGGAGATATGTGGTGCAGGCCAATGCGAAAAAATACCAAATTCCCTTCTTCTACGTCAATCAAGTGGGCGCACATACAGAGCTCATTTTTGACGGTGGATCCCTGGTGGTGGATGCAGACGGAGAAGTTCACGACGAGATGCCCCTCTTCGAAGAGAGTCTTCGCATTTACGATCTGGACGAGGTCCATCAACTGAAGGGAATAGGTCAAATCCGAACCAAAGATCGAATTGTACTCATTCACGATGCGCTGATCATGGGAATAAGAGATTACTTTGGAAAATTGGGATTTAAAAAAGCCATTCTAGGCCTGTCCGGTGGAATTGATTCGGCCCTCACCGCAGCCCTTACCTGTCGCGCTCTGGGTGCTGAAAATGTACACGGCCTGATAATGCCCTCTCCCTTTTCTTCTAAACACTCCGTGACCGACGCCAAAAAATTGGTAGAAAATCTGGGAATGACTGCAGACACCCTCTCCATTGACGACCTCTACGAAAAATTCACGACCGAATTAAGCCTCTTTTTTGAAGTTGATCGGTGGGGTGTAACTCAAGAAAATATTCAGGCTCGAATTCGAGGAATATTACTTATGGCTTACAGCAATAAAATGGGATGCATCTTACTAAACACCACCAATAAGAGTGAAATGGCTGTGGGCTACGGAACCCTTTACGGGGATCTGTGTGGAGGATTGTCCGTACTGGCGGATGTATATAAAACAGATGTTTACAGGTTGTCGGCGTTCATGAATCGGGAGCGGGAGATTATCCCACAAAATTCAATTCAAAAACCACCCTCAGCTGAACTCAGGCCCGATCAGAAAGACAGCGACTCCCTGCCCGAATACGAGCTGTTAGATCAAATCCTTTATCAATATATCGAGATGCAAATGAGCCCGTCCCGAATTACGGCCATGGGTTTTGACAAAAAAACAGTGCAGAAGATATTGGATTTAGTCAATCGAAGTGAATTTAAACGGTATCAGACAGCTCCGGTCCTTCGGGTTTCCACCAAAGCCTTTGGATCCGGAAGGCGAATGCCCATTGTATCGAAGTACATTTCTTAACCCTACTTAATCATTTTCATTTTTCAAGGCTTTATCCTTTAGACGCTGCAAAAACGGAGATGCAAAAATAAAGTTTTGAATCATATCATTCCCCCTGACCAATACGTCCGATTTGGAACCTTCCCAAGCGAGTATGCCGTCCTGTAGGAGTATGATCTTCTCCCCTATTTCCATTACAGAGTTCATGTCGTGGGTGTTCACAATGGTGGTGATGTTGTTTTCCTGGGTTATTTCCTGAATCAATTTGTCGACGGTAATTGAAGTCTTGGGGTCCAACCCACTATTGGGTTCATCGCAAAAAAGGTATTTTGGTTTCATCACTATGGCGCGGGCAATCCCCACTCTTTTTTGCATTCCACCCGATACCTCTGCCGGATATTTTTTATTTACACCTTCTAAATTCACTCTTTCCAGGCAGTAATTCACCCGGTCTGTTTTTTCTTTGGTTGTCAGTTTAGTAAACATATCCAGGGGGAAGCGAATGTTTTCGTCTATGGTTAGAGAATCGAACAAAGCCGAGCTTTGAAACAGCATGCCCACCTCCATTCTGAGTTTTCTGACCTGTTTTTTATCCAGGCTGTAAAAATTGGTATCTTCGTAATAAACTTCTCCACTTGAGGGAGTAATCAATCCGATCAATATTTTCAACAGTACTGTTTTTCCCGCACCACTTCTCCCGATAATCAGGTTGGTTATACCCCTCTCAAAGTGTACCGAGACGTCTTTTAAAACTTCCAGATCACCAAAATTCTTATATATTTTTTCTACCCGAATCATCTTCTGCTATTCTATGAAGTCAATATTAATGCAATAATGTAATCTGAGAGGAGAATAAAAATATTGCTGAATACCACCGCCGCTGTACTCGCATTACCAAGCTCTATACTTCCCCCTTTGACAAAATATCCCTGATAGGCCGGAATAGTAATTACAATAAAAGCAAAAACCACCGACTTGACAAACATCATAAAAACGTTGTAGGGATCGTAAAACATACCGAGGCCCTTGACAAATTCATCTCCGGAGAAAAAGCCCATGGGAACCGATGCCAGGTAAGCTCCTGCAATACTGATCGAGGCGGCCATAAATACCAGCAATGGAATCATCGTCAGGCCCGCTATCATTCTGGGTAGAATCAAATACGAGGCGGTGTTCACTCCCATGATTTCCATGGCATCGATATGCTCCTTTTGCCGCATTCCACCTATTTCTGAAGCTATATTGGATCCCACCTTACCGGCCAAAACCAGACACGTAATAGTGGGTGCTAGTTCTATTATAGTCATATCCCTGACAATATAACCAATGTAGTATCGGGGAATTAGAGTTCCCCCCAATTGATAGGCAAACTGAACCGCGGTAACTGCACCAATGAAAAGAGAAATCAAAGCCACGATAACCAGAGATCCAATCCCAATGTCGTGCATGTGGCGAACTATTTCTTTAAAATAAGTTTTGGTCTTTCTCGGACCTCCAAAGGATTGTCCGAGCAATAGTATATACCTTCCAAAATCATAAATAAACCGTTCAATCATAATTCTTCATCTGTTCACGCGCAATGAACCTAATATTTTTAATATTTGCAAAAATGACCAATTTGATCCAATTTTTCGCTATTATTGACTACCAATAACTAAATTTACTTATGATTACTCTAATTACAGGTGCCTCAAAAGGGATAGGTAACGCCATCAGTCACGCACTGGCCGACAAAGGTTACGACCTTATTCTCAACTCAAGAACAGTTAGCGAGTTAAAGAGTTTAAAGCAAGAGATGCAGACCCTGCATCCCGGTATTGAAATCACCCTTTTACCGGCGGATTTAAGCGAAGAAAAAGCCAGGAATCAGGTCCTTGAATACCTCATAAAAAAATTCGCCCAAATCGACCTTCTCATCAACAATGCGGGGATTTACCTACCCGGTTCCATGATAGAGGAACCCGACGATCATTTGACCCAATCTATCGCACTCAACCTGATGGCTCCCTATCACCTGACCAGGGGGTTATTTCCGCTGTTGAAGAAGTCCTCCGGAGGACAGGTAATCAATATTTGTTCCATTGCATCCCTCTCAGCTTTTCCCAATGGAGGAGCCTACAGCATCTCCAAACACGCCGTGCTGGGCTTTTCGCGAAACCTGAGAGAAGAATTAA
>JAGTVA010000164.1 GCA_018224445.1 Saprospiraceae bacterium | reverse complement strand
TCTATAGGCATTTTAATAGGTGCGCGTCATTCGCTCGGGTATAGACAGGATAAAATCGGCCAGGCCGCTGTTCTCCTCCTTCCACTCATCGGCTTTTTCTTCCATCACACTGCCGATGACCACGATTTTTAATTCGGGTCGAAAACGCTCCAAATACCAAACAATTCCCTCTCTGTAATTGCTGTGAAAAGATCCGTTGATGTGGTAAAAGGCCTGCCCTTCCCCCAGGTTTTGATCGATAAAATGGGCCATGGTCGCATCTTTAATCGCCTGGGCGTAGACGAAGTTTTCCTTTTCTTCTCCGTGGGCCATCTCCGCCATCATTTTGTATGTTCTCAAATCAAAATCTACTTCAAACGGCAGAGGGGCAATGTACTCCAGTGAAGCTTCCGGTAGTGAATTCAACGCTCCTACTCCCTCGCGGAAAGTGAGATTGGCGTATCGCCTCGGCACATTGGTGGCGACAAAAGGGATCCCATTCTCTCTGGTGTATTCCAACAAAGGTTTGTAGTCGGTATCGTAATTGTTCCAAAAACGGGCCTCCCTGTGAAAGTTGTTTTCGCTGATCAATCCCGTGAGGTACTCGTCTATTTTGAGTTGGTCGTCCGCCTCGAAAAACTCCGCTCCCACCACCAGTTGATCTCCCTTTAGATCGTATAAATCGATCAACAGTTCGCGCTGCAGCCAATGACATATCGGATTGTCGTGAAATTCACCGAAAAATACCACATCGGCTTCCTCTACCGCCTCCATCAATTGATAGTAGTCGGTCTTTTCCCCCTCTGAGGTAAACAACTGATATGCGGGTTTGTGTTGGGCATCGGCGCCCTGCCACAAAAACATCAACAGGGCAATTGAAAAAAAGAATCGGATCATGTTTTTTTACAAATATAAAAATAAGTTGGCGATTCCGGCCGGTAATCATTTAATGGTAAAGTCTTAAAAGCCAGAAATTCTACCTTTAAAAAGAAATTATTTTATTAAATTACCAACCTTTTAAACCATCCTTCCGTCTTTATAGCGTTTGGATGGACAGCGGGGGAAGGGTTGCTTTTCCATGATTAGTGCCAGGCCAGTTAGAAAATTTAATCTGTTCAGAAAATAGTATAACACAGTCCATGACTGAGAGATTTTTAAACAGACGGGAAGAAATTGGCAAATTACTCTAATTTCCGTCAATTATTCACAAAAAAAAAACAACACCAATGAAATCAGTCCTTTTTTTCAGCTTTTTTATCTTCCTTCTTTCAGTGACTTTCACCTCGTGTATCAAGGACGATTGCACCTCCATGGTCGAAGTGACTCATGCCGAGCCCATCATTGTGACCGCCGATGAATTCAGAGTGGACATTACCAGCGATGCCGACCACCCTCTAGAGGAAGCAGGTAAAATTTATGTGTACGGCAATCTGTTGCTCATCAACGACCTGAATAAAGGGATACACGTGGTGGATAACACCCAACCTGAAAATCCGCAATTCATCAATTTTATAGGCATCCGGGGCAATGTCGATATGGCCGTAAGGGGCAACTACCTCTACGCCGACAGTTACAGCGACCTGTTGACCATAGACGTAAGCGATTGGATGAATCCGTTCCTCCTGCACAGAGAAGAGGACGTCTTTCGCTTGCACGGCTGGAGAGATGAAGGCCTGGTAGTCGGATATACCTACGAAACCGAATACGTGGAAGTTGATTGCAACAATCAATGGAGAGGAGGATTCCTTCCTTTTGCTGATCAGGAATCCGCAAGTTGGGACGCCTCCGGCCCCAGTGGGTTTGGAAACCAAAATGTGCAGGGTCAGGCCGGCTCCATGGCGCGCTTTGGGATTGTGTCCAACCACTTGTACGCCATAGACGACCGCTCCATTCACGTATTCGGCCTCACTAATCCCGGGCTTCCCGACAATTTGAATAAAGTGGACGTGGACTGGGGGGGAATTGAGACCCTGTTTCCCTATCAACAATACCTCTTTATAGGGGGCAACACCGGAATGTACATTTATGACAACAGCAATCCCTCTGCACCGGTTTACCTCTCCCAATTCTCCCACGCCAATGCATGTGATCCCGTATTTGCAAGTGGAAACAGGGCCTATGTCACCCTCCGAAACGGAAATCAGTGTATCAATGCCGAAAACCAACTGGATGTATTGGACATTTCCAATATCAGCAACCCCAAACTCATTAAATCGTACCCGATGGCCAACCCCCACGGACTCTCCGTAATTGAGGCCAATTTGTTTCTCTGCGATGGAGAGGCTGGACTAAAAATATTCGATGTGACCGACGACCATCAAATCGATAAAAACCAATTGGCTCATGTAAAAGGTGGCCATACTTACGATGTGATCGCTCTGGGTTCGGATCACATTATAGTAACCGGGGAAAAGGGAATCCGGCAATACGACACCTCGGACAAAAGAGCTCCAAGAGAATTGAGTTATTTACCCATAAGATAAAAGGACAAAAACGTGAAATTACTTTGCGAACTGTTGCCGATAAAACCGATTTTGATTCTACTACTCGCCCTGTTAAGTTTCCTTGCGAGTGAAGCCCACAGTCAGGATTTTATTGAACTGGACAGAATTCACCTGAAGACCGGATCGGTAGTGTCCGGAAAAATATTAGAAATCGATGATTCTGGTTTGCTCTTTGAAAAAAGAGACGGGTCCCTGCAAATCAGGTATCCTGCAGAAATGGTCGACCGCTACGAAATTGGGGTTATCATCGAGAAATCTCCTGCGCCCCCGCTTTTTAACCGATCGAAGTTGTTCTATTTGGAGGGGAGTATTTCCGCGCTTTCAAGTGGTGGAATTCGTCATCATTATGATGGCCTGAGCTGGGGACTTCATCTGGCCGCCGGCTATCAGAAGATCAGAGGGTTGGGTATCGGACTGACCGCGGGGAGATACGATTTTAATCCCTCCGGCAATTTGGTGCTGTATTCCCTCGGATTGGAAGCCCGGGGTTATTTTTCTGATCGCCGTCTGAGTCCCTTTTACAAGCTCAACCTGGGTTATACATTTCCGGGATTTATCGACAGAGACAAGGAAGAACACCAGTTTAAACCGGAAGGGGGGATTTTTGTAAAGCCGTCCATGGGTATTAATTTGGCATTGAGTGAGGTGGTGTTCCTCTCGGCTGAATTGGGTTTTTTATGGGGGCGGGCTACAGAGTACAACAACTTTTGGTGGCAATCCTCTAAAAATCAGTACCAGCTCAAACGATGGGTCGGTTCCATCGGCATGGGGGTCTTTATCGGTGGAGATAAAAACTGAAACAATGGACAGCAAATCCAATCTATCGGAGGAAGAGTTACTGGAGGGTTGTAGAAAAAACGACAGAGCCCTGCAGGAGCAATTCTACAAATTGCATTTTGATGCATTGTACGGTATTTGCCTTTCCAGAATCAAGGACAAAGAGGAGGCCATGTTGGTAGTCAACAATGCTTTCCTGCGTGTTTTTAAAAAAATAGAACTGTACAACGGAAGCGGAAGTCTGGGCGCCTGGATGCGAAGGATTTTATTCAACGCCATATCCGATTACTACCGGAGTTTAAATTACACCAAAAACAGTTCACAGGCCATTGAAAACATAAATCGGGTGTTGGTGCTTAAATCCACGGCTTTATCCGATCTTTATTACGAGGATATAATCCAATTGGTCAATCAATTGCCCGAAACCACCAGAGAGGTATTTACCCTCTTCGCCATCGATGGCTACCCCCACTCGGATATTGCAGAAATTTTAAACATCCCGGAAGGGAGCTCTAAGTGGCAATTGCATCAGGCCAGAAAGATATTAAAAGCAAAATTATTGCAATCCAATGCGATTCAACCAAGGTTAAATTTAAAGACATGAACGAAGAAATCAGAAACAAGGGCTGGAGCCAAATGAAAGATTTACTGGATAAAGAAATGCCTGTAAAGAGAACCGGGTTGATGGTTTTCCCCTGGATCAGGGCAGCTGCTATTGTCGTGCTTTTACTGGCAGCGGGAGTGGTATATCTGGGAATGCCTTACTATCAAAATTACGAGTTGACTACCGAATCAGCAGAGGGGAAATCCACTAGTCCGCAGGAAGATCAACTCATAGCTTATGCGGATCGTGACATCACCGAAGGTCAGATTAATGAAGAGTTTTCTGAAAATAAAAAATTGGGTACTCGGGAAGAAACATCTCCAGCGGGCGCCAATAAACAACCCCACGTTAAAATTCCTTCCACTGTATCGCAAAATGCTTTTTCGACTTTCCATGGGAGCACTACAGCCCAGCAGCCTACTGGGAAGGAATTATCAAAAGACCCAGGAGAATTAAAGCCGGTAAACGACGCGCCCTACACCACGGGTTTTAATTTGCCTGTGGGTAATAAAAAAAGTCAGCACCCTTCCTTTTTAAATATTTTGCCTCCTTCTGACCTTCTGCCTCTTTCGAGGGTTCAGCCGGATTTGATAGCGAATTCCCTTGTTTTTCCGGCAGTTGAATATGAGGTAGAGTCACAAGCTCCAAACGATGAAGAAAACCTCAGTTGTCCATCGGGTCTCCAGTTGGGGTTATCGTGGAATAAACCCTCTGTGCACAAATTGCACGGTTTGGGTTTACAGGTAGGCGGAAAAAAGGTCTGGAAAAAATCAGCCCTAATTGTCTCGGCTGGACTGACTAAATACGGTTGGTTTGGATCCTCCGATTCCGATGTTCTTCATGCGTTTTCTGAATGGGAGGGTCAAGGATCGATAGAAGAATCGGAGTTTCAATTTCGGAGGGAGTACGCCGATGAATTAATTTCCAATTACCTGGAGGTCGATCTTGAGGTCGCCTGGAGGTATTACGTTTTCTCAAAAATTAGTGTTGGGCCTCAGATCAGATTGGCCAGGGTATTTGATCCCAAATTTAAATCCAATGGTGAAATAAGGTTTGATTCAGATCCCTCCTCTGAAATTCCACTGCGGATCTCTTCTCAACCCCTGGTGAATCCCCTTTACCTGTCTGCAGGACTGGGTTTGGCTTACGATTTCAATTGCAAATGGGGGGTAGAACTCACTTACCAGCGCCACCTGAGCCACTTTTGGAAAGAAGAGGAGAGTCAAAGGAGTGGAAGGGGGTATACCCTCGGTTTGGGAGTCAAGATGGGCCTCAGTCGTTCTAAATAAGAACACCCCTTCCGAACCGAATTATTCCTTTTGAAAAAAAATAGGGTCAACTGCCACGTTTACGCATCATTGTGTTTTACTAATAAAGACACGAGGCTCGACCACAATAAATGTCCTGAAGAAGTAAGTTTTTCGAGTTTTCACACCCCACCAAACACACCATGTGATCATTGGGTTTCGGACTTTCCGGAGCCCATTTTTTTCTCTCATTAACCCGCATTAGGGCCCATCAAAGGTAAAAAAATACACATTTTCTCCGGTTTTGATCCCATTCTTGAAAATGGTTTTGCTGAGGGGGATAGTCCTCTCGTCGTATTTCATTTTTAAACGGACAGTGGATTCTCCTTCAAGGATAGTGATTTCAGTGGGCAACATATTTTCATCGTAGTGGTATAGGGCGGTTCTCAAGATTTCTGCCGGGCCCATTTTCTCCCTGTATTTTTCAGTAATTTTGTTTGGGACTTTATCCTCGTAACTCACTTCAAAATAATGGGAATTGGTGTCTGACTCAGCCTTTATTTGAGTGAGCCTATTCCCGCTGACAAACTGATACTGGAGGAGGATACCATCCGGAGTTACATACTGATCCCGATTGAAAAAATTGATGTAGGAAATCCTCTGATTCACCGTATCTCGCTTTTCATTTTCTTTCAAATTAATTTCCGTGACTTCCTGCCTCAAAAACAAATCTCTCATGATATACAGGTAATCCTCGAGGGTGTGAAAATTTAACTCGTCCCCGGGTTTCCAGGAGTTAGATACATCGCCAGTATATTTTTTGACGGGCAGGCCGTTGTGGTCGAATTCAATCCAAACCACCGATGCAATCTCACTTACGGGGTCTTTTTTCAGGAGGTGCAACTCCTTAATTTGGTTGCTCTTTATCCAATGGTGATTTTCCCTGTGGGTCAGAAATTCATCTCCAAAAAAATTGTGATTGATTTGTGCACTGGTGTAAGTTATCGGTAAAACCGAAAGAGAGACGATCAATAGAGATGCACTGAGCCCGCAGAAAAGGCTATATCCGAGGGGGATAAATTTATCGACGAGCAACCACATCACGAGAGTTTTTAGATTACATTAAACAGTAAATATAGGAAAAAAAGCGGTTCTTTTATGTCTAAACCTTCATTTTTTTGCGCCGGAAGGCCGAACAAAAAAAGACCGATTCTACCCCCCAGTGAATCGGCCTTCATAAGCAGAAACTTAATTAAAAGTTTGCTATATACAAAAACTGTATACTTTCTTTTACAGCATAAACCTTGCCAAATATTAAAGAGTTTTTGCATTTAAAGTAGGGGCAAAGGGGGTAACTGACATTTTTGCCGATGGCAATTATTTTGTAACTTTCTGTAAAGTAGTTCCTTATAAATTGAACTTGCAGATTTGGCAGAATAAATTGTTTGGAACAGTTATTGAAATTAATTTAAAAAAAAATAAACTCATGGAAAAAGGAAACATATCTGTACAAACCGAAAATATTTTTCCCATCATAAAGAAGTTTTTATACTCCGAGCAGGAGATCTTTTTGAGGGAATTGGTATCCAATGCGGTAGATGCCACCAACAAATTAAAAGTACTGTCCAACAAAGGAGAATTTAAAGGCGAACTGGGGGACCTCACCATAGACATCATCCTCTCCAAAGAGGATAAAACAATCACCATCAGAGATCGCGGTATTGGAATGAGCGCTGAAGAGGTTAAGAAATACCTCAACCAGGTCGCTTTTTCCAGTGCTTCTGAGTTTCTGGAAAAATACAAAGAGGACAGTGGAATCATCGGTCACTTCGGACTCGGGTTTTACTCGGCTTTTATGGTGGCGGAAAAGGTCGAAGTAGTCACTCGGTCCTATAAAGAAAAAGAGTCCGCAGTAATCTGGAGCTGCACGGGAGATCCTTCCTACACTCTGGAGGAGACGGAAAAAGATGACAGGGGAACCGATATCATTTTGCATATTGGCGAAGACGGTGAAGAGTATCTTGAAAAAGACACCCTGGAAAAACTACTCTATAAGTACTGCGGATTCCTTCCCATTCCCATCAGATTTGGGAAAAAAGAAGAGCAGGAGACCGTGGGGGAGGGCGAGGACGCCAAAACCATTACCAAAGAGGTGGACCACATCATTAACAATCCCAATCCACTGTGGAAGAAAAACCCCAACGATATTGAGGATAAAGATTACACGGACTTTTACAGTGAACTCTACCCCTTCGGTCAACCGCCCTTGTTTTGGATACATCTCAACATCGACTACCCCTTTAACCTCAATGGTATCCTCTATTTTCCGCGATTGGAAAACGCCATGGTGGAACCGGAGAAAAACAAAATAAAACTCTACAGCAATCAGGTGTATGTCACCGACGATGTGAGCAACATCCTGCCTCCATTTCTCATGCACCTGCACGGGGTGATCGATTCGCCGGACATCCCGCTAAACGTCTCCAGAAGTTACCTACAGGGTGACCAAAATGTGAGAAAGATCACCGGCTACATCACCAAAAAGGTAGCCGATAAACTCAAAGAATTATTCAATGCAGATCGAAAAGAATTCGAGTCCAAGTGGGATCAGTTTGGAATTTTTGTCAAATACGGAATGATTACCGAAGAGAAGTTTTACGACAAAGCCCTTTCTTTTGCATTGCTTAAAAACACGGAAGGCAAATACCACACCCTGGAAGAACACAAAACGGAGACCAAAGAAACTCAAACGGATAAAAACGATATGCTCACCCTGCTCTACGCCTCCAATGTCAAAGGGCAAAACTCTTTTATTAAATCCGCTACCGACCGGGGTTATCAGGTCCTGGTCATGGATCAGGTTATCGACAACCATTTCGTGCAACATTTGGAGCACAAAAATTCAGACTTTAGGTTTAAGCGGGTAGACGCCGATACCATCGACAATCTCATCGATAAGGATGAAAAAATAGACTCCGTACTCGACGAAAAGGAAGAGGCCAGGCTCAAAGAGATGTTTGAAGAAGAGATCAAGTCCAACAGCGGCCTGAACCTGGAAATGAAAGCCCTGACCCCCAACGACAAACCGGTGGTCATCGTCCGTCCCGAGTTTTTGAGAAGGATGCAGGAAATGCAAGCCATGCAGGGAGTGAATACGGGCATGGGCGACATGTCTAATGTGGTGGTCAATACCAATCACCCCATCTTCTCTCAAAAGTTATTAAAAATGAGAAGTGCGGAGAAGAAAAAACAGTTGGTTCAGACTCTTTTTGACCTGGCCAGGCTCAATCAAAACATGCTGACCGGGGAAGAATTGGACAATTTTGTAAACCGAAATCTGGAGTTGTTGCAATAAAGGGAAATTACCTGCCCCTTCGCACGGCGTCCAGTCGTCTACTCACCTCTCTTTCGGTAGAGTAACCCCTGCTTATAATTTGCAGGTCCTTTCCATCGGAGTATATGATGGTGGGGAAACCAGAGACGCCCAGACTGGAAGACAACTGAAAATCGACTTCTGCTTTGCGCTTCATCTCGGGATTCTCGCATTGGGCGAGGAAGGTCTCTCTGTCAATACCCACCTTTTCTGCATAGCCTGCATAAGAATTGAAATCGGTGGGGGGAAGTCCGTCCACATAAACTGCCTGATGCAGGTAGGAGGCGAATTTGACCGCTTGATCGGGTTTCAATTTCTTGACTACAGCAAGTGCGATGGAGGGTTCAACAGAGGAAAACACATGGGACCCTTCATTAAAGAGGTGATCTAAAAAGGGTTGTCCGAATTTTACATCCGAGCTCTGTTCAACTGTTTTGTATGCCTCTTTGATGTAAGGTGCAGTTTCCCCTATGGGTCCGATGCGGTCTCCGGTGACCATTCCTCCGGAAATCACCACTATCTCCAATTGATCGCTGTAACGATCGGCTATTTTTTCCAATTCCGGGCTGAAAGCAAAGCACCACCCGCAAAGGGGATCGAATGCATAGTACAATTTTTCATTTTGAGACTGTGCATTTTCCGCATTTATCATCCAAACCACTGCGAAAAGAGAAAGGTATTTGATCATTGTTTTTCTTTTTATACTTAACTGTAAATATACAAATATGTTTTTCACCTTAGCAAGGAGAGCTTCTTTTTGCCCCCCTATAACAATTTCAGCTCGTGCGCTGTTTAGCCACTAGTGTTAAGTTAAGTGTATTGTGTCGGTTAAGTCGCAGGTATTTTTTGCTTTTTCGAGGCGAAAAAACGAAGCATAGCCATGGTTGCTGAGCGTTTTAGCCGAAGTATAGCTAAGTGAGGCTTTTGCAACATAGAAAAAAGCAGGAAAGCCCTAGACTTGGGCTGACTAAAGTATACTTAACTTAACACTAAGAGTAAATCAACTTTTATTACGGGAATTACTTCGGGTATTGGACTGGCGAGCGCTGTAAAATTACACGGTGAAGGGCATCGGGTCACCGGACTGATTAGTGAGCAACACCTAAAATAAACGGAAATTACTTTTAAGTTTTCTTCATTTCAAAAAACATGACCGTCCCCATTGGAAACGATCAAAAATCCTTCTTTTTCCGCGACCGGCTTCTGGAGTGGTATCGATATAAAGGCCGGTCCCTGCCCCGGAAAAAGAATAAAAACATCTACCTAACACCACCATCTAATCACAACAGCCCGTTACCTGGAGAAATCAGGCCAATTCACCATATCAGGTGGTGTGGGCTTAAAATTTAGAAAATTTAGTCCGCGCTGTATGGGTGGAGGAGTTCATGGTCAAAATATATACTCCGGCTGGTAAATGATTTACTTCTATCCTCTCTGTAAAGGTACCTTCTAACACCATCCTCCCTTGAAGGTCTATAATGGTATATTCATTAAGAGAATACTCCTCCAGACCCCTGATAATCAAATGGTCGGTAGTTGGATTGGGATAAAGACTAAACTCAGAATGGGGTATTTCAGACAAATGACTCACTGTGCAACCCTCACTGGAAAATTGATGAAAGAAGCGATGGTCGGAATAACACCTCAGGTAGCCGAAACATCCGCTTGTTAGTCTAATATCTACCATAGCAATCAAGGCCTCTAAATTCCCCACAGGCTCTACCACTTCATTCATTACAAGATCGAAATCACCTGCAGGCAAATAATTAAACTTACGGCTCAGATACCCATCGAGATCCACAGTGTCAATAGAGGTCAATACAAAAGGGAAAGGAGAATTGGCCGGATTCGGATAATTTTCATTGTCGTGTGTATCTCCGACATCCAGAGAGGTCCTGTTCTTTGGTAGGTGGTGCCACAAGGTATCTCCCGGCATTAAGCTAAAATCATAGAGCAATTTAAATTCCTCATCTTCAAAAAAATATACTTTCTCCTCGTGGGAATGGACAACCAAAGTGGAATACTTATCCGGTCGATCGTTCCAATCTATTTCCAGAATCCTCGCGAGCCTGTCATCAATAATGGTGTCTCTTTTGGATTCTAAGGTAAAATAATTCTGATGAAGCTCACAAATGGGGGCATAAGTCCTATACCACCAGGTAGCTCCTATGGGCGCAAACTCCTCATCGCCGATGACCTGAGCATCTGCAGTGGGAAGGTCGATGGTGAAAAATAAAATTGAAATAGTTAAAAATATTATTAGTTTCATGATAGTGTTTTTTATTGTTTAGTAAATTTAACTTTTGTCTGATAGGAGGAAGATGAAAAATGAATAATATAAATACCGGAGGACAAATCATCAATCTTGATGGAGGAGGAAAAGGTATCGTTTTTCAACAATTGTCCACTCATGTTAAATAATTTATAATTCATAGGCCCAAATTCCTCAAGTCCGTCAATATAAAGGATATCTGTAGCAGGATTGGGATAAATTTCAAGAAATTCGATCGGAATATCACTTACAGATGAAATGACAAAATCACAATCTTCATCACTGAATTGAAATTTCCCATATAGTGGATCTATATAACACCTTAGATAACCCGGATTTCCCTCTGGAGGTGTTTCCCCGGCATGGCCTGCAAACCCGAGTACACTCCCTGAAAAGTCCCATACTTTACCCATCACCACCTTTACCTCATTTCCGGATTCTACATAATCCCACACCTGTCCATGGCGGTCTGCAGGGTACTCATTGTCCTCAGACAATTTCCAATTATCGAAATCCGCAGTTGTTATACCTAGGTGCATTTCTCGTGGATAAGGAGGATGCTCCGGATCAAAAGGAATTGCGGGATTGAAAAGGGCATAGTTGGATGGTATATAAAAAGGGACTTCCATTAAGGGGTAAGCCTGATTGAAACCATATAAGCGCCAAAACTCCCCATCCTCATAAAAATAAACCGTCCGGTCATCGTGAAACAGGATAAAATCGGTAACCATTTCTTCACTATCTGAGCGGTATACCTCCATTACCCTGCAATGTCTATTTCCGGCAAAGGTATCTCTTGCTGCCACGATTTTAGTATAGGAGTGAAGGTCAGTATCTTCGTAGTAATTTCGATAATACCATTCTGCTCCAACCGGAGCCCAGTACTGGGTTTGATACATTTTGTCCCAAACCGAGCAATCCTCCGTTCGACAACCATTGGAATCCAGGGTCATCAACAGGATTCCCATTTCCATACCGTGAAACGGAAAAGAATCTGTTGGAGGAGCATATTCTTCTAGCATACCGCTGATCAGCAATCTTCCATTTTTCAGTTCTTTGGCATCCATGAACCAAAACATTGGCCAATAAGAAAATCCAAGGGAATCTCTAATTTCATCGGGTACCAGGGATTTGTCATATATTTTCCTCTCCCAGAGTTTGCGTCCTGTGCGATCCAATCTAAAAATCCATCCTGCAGATCCGTGATAATACGGACTGTAATTAGCGTCTACATTGGCAATTCCGGAGTTTCCAAGACCCAATATATCCCCGTTTTCCAGCTCTATTACCCGGTAAAAGTAATTTTCTCCAATTCCTTGAAAATCGGTCTGCCAAAGGATCTCCCCTGCCGGATTCAATTCGTAAATAAAAACACTCAACCATGACCGAGCTGATCCCCATTCATTTGCCTCAGGAGCGTCAGTTGCCACCAAAAGGAGATTTCCATTTTCAAGACTCAAAATATTTGGTTCGTAATAATCATCTCTAAAGCTATTGGTCAAGGTGGGTCGGAAGTCGAGGCGCTCTTCGATCGTTCCGTCTTTATTCATTTTGAAAAGTGAAGTCAAGTAGGCTCTATCCTCTGAAGAGGTAGGGTACTGACGACCTACACCACATAACCACAGAGTGCCGTCTACAGTCTCTTCCAATTGAGTAGCTCTGAATCCCCAGGAAAATCCATGATCTATGTTTTTGGTCCAGAGCAGTTCCCCATCGATGGTCAGACCACTTATGCTAATATTTTGTGAATAAAAGTTTCTATCATTATAAACCATATATAACGTGGTATCTGAGCTGAGAAATAACGCGCAATCAAAACCCATTAATTCATCCTCAAAAACTTTGTTCCATAGCAATTCCCCCTTATTCATATCCACTGCCATGAGTCCTATTGTATAAAGGCCTGTTGAATTACTATAGCTATGGTATGAAAGAAAAATGGTGTCACCCAAAACTGCACTTTTATCCAACACATTGCTTCCCCCAAAATCATAAATATAATAATCCTCATGTTGAAGGAGGTTTCCCTCGCGATCGGTTCGTATAAAGCCATTCCACTGCCTTGAGAATGCTCCTCTTTGCACATGTTCATTGAAGTTTAAGATAAAATAGCCCGATTCTGTTTCGTGAATTTGAAACCCAAAATCCCGCACATCGGGATTGAAGCCGTTGTGCATATTGATTTGATGAACTTTAAAAATATGATCGTCCGTCTGAGACAAAACAGAAAAAGAAAGAAAGACAAGTGTTGAAAATAATAAAGTGATTTTCATAATTGATATTTTAAAATACCTGGCCGAGGTCCATCGGCCCCAGCCAGGTATAGATTTATAATAATTATCTAAAAATCGAAATTTTCCGAGTCGTTAATATCCTGTCATTTTCTTTAATAGAAATCAGGTAAATTCCGGGAACCCATTCACCAGTGGTAATCTTCAGTTTTGAGACCTCCCATTCTGAAAAATTTTGATAGATTATTTTACCCGAAATATCTCTTACTTCAACCTGAATATTTTCAATACTTTCCAGGTTCGATTCAATCCAAATGATGTCAGAGGCAGGATTGGGATAAACCGTAAAAACTCTTTTTTCTATCTCCTCTTCAGGATTTACTATCCTTAGTTCACCCCCTCCGGAATGACCACTGAACTCCACTGGAAAACTCAAGCCTTCAATTAACCCTAAAAGTCCTCTTGCAAATCCCCTGACTTCTGATTCACTTTCTGCAATTTGAACAAGTGTGGTTTTGTTATTTGAAGTCAGTTGATAGTGGGTGCCATATTCCAAAAATTCATGATTTATTTCCTGAGTAAATTTATACCATTGTTCATCAATCGTGGAGGTAGGTAATAAATTAATTAAAGAGTCTACTCCATTCAGATCGTCCTCAATAACCTTTATACCAATCCGCAACCTATCATTAACAGTCGAATTTTCATGTGATAAAAATAAAAAAGCACTGTCTAAATCATTGTGGTTAACAGCCTTCTGAAGGAGCCAATTCAAAATTTTATCTTTTTTAACATACAGCCTGGTTTTTTCAGCTTGAAGAATGGTGTCATTTGGAGAGACTGTCAATGAACTGTCAATCCCGGCAATTAAACTGTAGGTATTTAATAAATCTGAATAGGTAAAGGGTCCTTCTATCGGAGGATCTGAACAAATGAATACATCATTTGTGTGAGATAGGCTATAATTATTAATTCCACCGTCGCTTAGGTTATTCAGTGGTTTTAGGCATCCCGGAGGATTAATTGTATTATCGTACAGGTAATAAAAAAATTCTGCTTCTGCCGGTAGAGCGACAATGTCGGGAGTACCGGTAGTAAAACAGTTATTTCCTTTGTTGTGCATTCTAAGGGATCCTTTTATGCCATTGGATATACCTATAAATACATCGGTAGTGCCTGTAAGGAATTGGTTCTCCCTAAACTGAAGACCTCCTTGCTGGCCTCCATTGTTCCCCAATATGCCCAGTCCATAATCAACATTGGAAAAGAGAGTGTTGCACCTGACTATATTATTCCCCAGGTTGGTATGTTGAGTAACAACTGCTGCGTGCTGGTTCCAAAAATAATTTTCATCAACCAAGTACTTAGAGTGTCCTTCGATCCACACTCCTATTTCACTATCATAAAAATCATTATTTTCTATGATCAAACCATCCCCAAAGACGGATGAAGCTGAAATCAAATGAACGGTATTGTCATTAAAGTAATTGGAGGTGGTGGATTTGTCCCCAATTTTCAGTAAATTAACATTATTCGTAGTGGCACTGCTTTCAATCCCCACTGCACATCCCGTAAAAACATTGTCGTCCTTAAAAATTGCTCCATAGTTTATCCCAAATATTCCCTGATGGGAGAAGTCAACAAACTGATTCCCTTCAAAAGTTATATCGTGACATCTCCATATAGTCATCCCAATAGTTTTTTGGAAAACATCATTTTCATTAATAAAAAGGCAGTTGGTGAAAGAACTTTTATTGGGAAAAGTGTATCTCATAAATCCAAAGGAGGATTTATTATCTCTAAATGTACTGTTTTCAGCAACCACTAGACCTCCTCTATACCCGGACCAGTCCCAACCATCAGGATGCCAACGTGCAATGACCAATGCCCCATTCATTCTTTCTATTACTGAATTATTCTTAATAATAAGAACCCCGGCATCATCCTGGCTCAAGGATGCCAATGGATTTGGTTGTATTTTTGAGTCGTTTCCCCATACTTCAATCCCCCTCCAGGTATCGCCACATCCTCTTGATGGGGTTAAAGTGGAATTATCGATTATCAACCTGGCTCCCCTTTTAATTTTCACATCTGCATCACTTGCCATCCGTAGCGTAGCATTTTCAACTAATAATTCTCCTCCGGGTTCTATATGCAATTCGCGTACAAATTTATCCTCTGACCAAACCTCAGATCCGGTAATGGAGTATACTCCATAATCCTCCAATAGCAAAAGTGCCTCATAGGCACATGGAATCCCGGGAACTTGAGCACCAGGGTAATAATCCTGATTGTTGCAAACACCACTAACATCCTGTTCGGTCTCTTTTAAAAGATACATAATATCATGATAATTAAGACAGGGCTCCTCAGCCAATAGCAATGCAATAAGACCTGCGATTTGAGGAGAGGAAAAGGATGTTCCCCTCGAGGATCCAAATTCGTCAGGTCCAGATTCTAACACATGTACACAATGACCCTGAGCTAAAAAGTCTACTTTGTCGTTATTGGTATGATACAGCACATCAATATGCTCATGCTTCCAGCAATCCCAGGTGGATTCTATGCATTTGGAAGAAGATACCGCCCCAACACTTATAACATGGTCGTAAGAGGCAGGGTAAGCATATCCATGACCTCCTCCACAATTGGGACCAAAATTCCCATTTCCAGCCGAGGCTACGATTATTATCCCTAAATCTGAAAGCATTGTCATTAAATCCTGGCGATTTTGATTATAGGTACATCCAATCCAGGAATTATTAATAACTCTAGCTCCATTTAGGGCTGCTTCTAATATCCCATTATAGCCACCATTAGTATATATGCTTAATAACATCAAACTTGAATTATACCCCGCTCCACTCAAACCAAATTCATTATCAGTATTAGCAGCTGCAGCACCTGCAACCTGGTTCCCATGGTGATTATTATTAACCGAGGTTCCTTGTTGAACATATTTGATTTTTCCAGATAAATCCAGGTGTGTGGTGTCAAAACGAGCGTCTACAATTCCTATCCATATATCAGGGCTACCTTGAGTAATGCACCATGCCTCTCTTAGACACAACATATCATGTCTATCTGAATTCCATTGAGCTTCCAGAGGGTCATCGGGAAAACATTGCGGGGGATCACTTTGGGAGGAGACCAAAAGTTCCTCGTCAATAAAAGTCTCTATCCTGTCCAACTTTCCATTGGAGGTGTTTATGAGCAAATCTCTGAGACTATCTACATCTCCATCTACCTCTACATAATAAACTCTTGATAAAGATTCTGCAAGCGGATGATCAAAAGAATCTGCCAAGGGGAATGCTCTTTCCAACCTTTTAACATTAAAATTTTGAAATTCTTCCTCTAAACTTTGCCCGTGAGTATAGACTTTTTCATTTACAAGGTCCGTCGGAGTGGCATTGCTGTCCACTACCCTAAAGGTTAAAATTTTGGTGGTTTCACTTTGACTATATAGGGGAGATGGCATAAATATTAGACTAATTGCACAAAATAATATTGCGATTACCCCCCCCCCTATTAAAATAAAATTTTAATGGTTCTGTTGTCTTTACGTCATTATAAAATAAAATTAAGGTTTTCATTTTGCTTGAATTTAAAAGTTAAAAAATAAAGATTGTATTCCAGGAAAAATCATTTAATCTTTCTGGAGGAATCAAGCATCAATTGAAAAGGCCTTTAGGGATACTTCCTAGTAAAGATAATAAATTATTTTAATTTCCGGAATTTTTCATAAACTTTTAATTTATATGTCCACTCGGGAACCCCCTTTCTATTCCGAATGGCTGCAAAATCCAATATCTTCGTTATCAGGAAAAATCTTTCCCAAGCTAAGAGAGCTTCTTTTTGCCCCCCTATAACAATTTCAGCTCGTGCGCTGTTAAGCCACTATGAGTAAATCAATTTTTATTACGGGAATTACTTCGGGTATTGGACTGGCGAGCGCTGTGAAATTACACGGTGAAGGGCATCGGGTCACGGGACTGATCAGGGATATCCCCAAAGGAGAAAAACTAAAAACAGGTGGACAGCTTCCTGAGGAAGTGGAACTTATTGAATGCGACCTCGCTGATTTGTCCTCCGTATCGAAG
>JAGTVA010000163.1 GCA_018224445.1 Saprospiraceae bacterium | reverse complement strand
TGAAAAGGGAATTTCTTTTCAATTTAATTTTTTTAATCCTGATCAATTTAATGATCAAGCCCCTCTATATTTTCGGCATAGATGTGGGGGTTCAAAACGCCGTAGGTCCCGAGAATTACGGGCTTTATTTCTATCTGCTCGGTTTTATCTACCTGTTCCAGTTTATCAATGATTTTGGTATACAGAATTTCAACAACCGTTTTATCTCTCTCAATGAAAAGCTACTGGGCAAGTATTTTCCCCATATTTTTTCACTCAAAATGGTGCTGGGTCTGACCTTTTTTGCTCTGGTCATAGGAGTAGGTCTGTCGCTCAATCTGGTTGAGCTTAACCCTTTGCTGTTTTTTATCGTTGCCCTCAACCTTTTTCTGGATTCACTCAACGCGTATTTGCGAAGCAATATAGCCGGTCTCGGCTGGTACAGAAGAGACAGTATTTTGTCCGTAACCGACAAGTTAATTATGATAGTAATTTGCGGGTTGCTTTTGCTCAATCCCGTTACCCGTGAGGCTTTTCAAATCGAATGGTTTGCGCTCGCTCAGACGGCATCCTTTCTCTGTGTCACCTTGTTGAGTTTGTTTTATATGAGGGGAAAAACAGCGATTCGAATGCACCCTCCCGGCAGGAAATACTTTTTTCTTATTCTCAAAAAAAGCTGGCCCTTTGCGCTCATACTTTTGTCCAGTTTTTTCTACAACCGATTAGATGCGGTGATGATTGGATGGATTATGGAAGACGGGGAGAGACAGGCGGGCTATTACGCTGCGGGTTATCGACTTTACGATGCGGCCTCCATGTTCACTTTTCTCTTTGCCGGGTTGCTTTACCCCATGTTCAGCAAGATGCTGTCGAGGGGT
Source organism: Saprospiraceae bacterium (assembly GCA_018224445.1). Lineage (GTDB taxonomy): Bacteria > Bacteroidota > Bacteroidia > Chitinophagales > Saprospiraceae > PWJY01. Next base: position 19,021 of record JAGTVA010000163.1, on the reverse strand, counting down.
GAGAATCCCTCGGGTTTGTACAAAATGGGTATACAATTGCTGTGGATGATTTCGCTGGCCGTATTGTTTGTCTTTATTTTTATCCCTTCAGAAATAATGCATGGACTGTACCTTGATCCCGGACCGGAAGCAGCTACCGTTTTAATACTGCTGGGCTTCGCTTTTGTTTTTAAATCCATTTTTCACATCAGCGGGAGTTTAATGTTGTCCTACGGCGATCTCAAGGTGATTAATATCATTTTTATCAGCGGTATGATTCTCAATTTCATACTCAATGCAATATTAATACCGCGCACAGGAATTGTAGGGGCATGCTGGGCCACATTGATCACACAGGGATTGGTTGCCCTATCGCTGTATTATCGGTCCGTAAAACTCTCCCAATACAAAGTGGGGATTGGTCTTCTAATGGCGGGTTTGAGTACGGGAGCATTGGTAGCCCTTGCGGCATATTACTTCCAGGAGTTCTCCGGGGAGTTCAGTCTTCTCCAAATTGTTTTGGTGATTTCGTCCATGCTGGTTCTGTTGGGGGGAATTTCACTGTTCATTGTTTTGAATAACTCCAACAGATTGAGAAAATGGTGGACAAATTAAACGGCAGAGGGATGATTGTGCGTTATTTTCCTAATTTTGCATGAATTAGATTTAGTTATGGAACAAAAAGACTACATGGTATCCATGTTATCGGTTATTTACCAAAACCGGATGCGCTTACTCTACCTCGGTCTGGTAACCCTGGTGGTAACCGCTGCAATTACATTGACCATACCCAATTACTACAAAGCCGAAACCATTTTCTACCCCACCAGTGAAGACATGATGAAACCGGAAAAGATATTCGGCGGGTCCACCACAGATCTTCGATTTTACGGGACCGATCTGGAGATGGATCGTCTGTTGGCCACTGCACAATCGGGGGCGGTTCTGGACCATCTGATTGATGAATTCAATTTATCTGAGAGGTACAATATCCGGGAGGGTTCCAGAAACTGGAGGTCCAAACTCAGAAAAAAACTCCTATCGTACTACGATGTAAAGAAAACGAGATTCGATGGAATATCGCTTTCTGTAGAAGATGTCGATCCCATTGTTGCAGCTGAAATGGCTCGCAGCGCCAGGAAAAAAATATCCGCCCAGACCGCCGGAATTTTAAAGTCCGCTCAGGGAGAAATGATTCGTACTATAGAGGAAAATGTAACCAATAAGGAGAGGTTGCTACAACAGCTCAGAGATAGTTTACAGCACCTCAGACAAGAGTTCGGGATTTATAATGTCGAGACCCAGTCTGAGCAATTTTCAGATATGATCACCAGGCTGGAATCGAATTTACAAAAAGAACGCATACGTTTTGACAGGCTTTCTTCTAATCCGCGAATATCACGGGATACCGTAATTTACCTGGAGGCCAATTTAATGGGTATGGAGGAACAATACCGCTATCTGATGGGGACTGAAGGCGAAGAATCCCCCACCGGACTAAGGCGGTTTAATCAGGGTATGGGATTGGTGGATATGCTTGAAAATCAAGTAGAAAAGGAAAATGCACAATTGAGTTACGACAAAATCAGGTTGAAAAATTACAGAGCCGCTTATGATTCTCCCTATTCGGCCGTATTTGTAATACAAGAGGCGATACCCCCCGATGAAAAGTCCTGGCCAAGGAGGTCATTAATCGTCCTGGGTGCCGTTTTTATCGCCTTGTTTCTGGGGGTCCTTGGCCTTCTATTAGTGGAATCTGTTGACCCCAAAACAATTGATAGAATCAGAAAGAAGTGAAACCAGCAGCCGCATTTCCCGCAATGTTTTCCGCAAAAGAAAAGCTGCTCTTTTCCTATTGGTTTCTCGTTGTTTTTTCCATCGCTGGCGCAATACTTTTGAAGTCCTTTCTCCCATTGCTCATTCCCGCCTTTCTTATTTTTGTAGTCTTTTCGGTACAACGCCTCGACCTGGTTTTCCTACTGTTGTTTATGCTCATTCCCCTGTCTACGGAATTGATGGTTACGGATAGCCTGGGTACGGATTTTCCGGGAGAGCAACTGATGTGGTATTTGTTCGGGGTATATCTTTTGCTTTTGGTACACAGTCCCAGGGTTCGGACTTCTACCGTTTTTAATCACCCCATTTCCTGGATTATCTTTTTACATTTGGGATGGATTTTCTTCACCTTAGTATTTTCAGAAAACCACCTTGTATCCTTTAAGTTTTTCCTTTCTAAACTCTGGTATGTAGGGGTATTTTACTTTTTAGCCTACTGGATGATTGGCGACAAAAAAACCTTAGACCGGGTCATTAAAGTGGTCTTTGCCTCTCTTTTATTCACCGCAGTAGTCGTATTTATTCGACACGGCATAGAGGGAGGATTTACTTTTGCGACCATCAACAGTGTCGTGAATCCCTTTTACAGGAACAAGGTCAATTACTCCGCAATAATTGCTGTTCTGCTGCCTCTTTTCTGGTATTTGAGGACCACTCTTAAAAAGGGTTCGGGTTTTAAGTTTTTCCTGACTCTGGCCATGGCATTCCTGTTGGTGGCCCTGTACTTCGGGTATACCAGAGCTTCTATGATTGCCCTAATAGCCGCTTTATTCACACCGCTTTTACTCAGGCACCGATTGATCAAACCCATTTTAGTAGTTGCGGTGTTGGGGGCGGGGGGCCTTACCTATTATATGTTTTCAGGGGAAAAATACCTGGAATACGCTCCTGATTACGAACGAACCATCACCCACCACAAATTCGACAACTTACTGGAAGCTACCTATCAATTTGAAGATATTTCCACCATGGAGCGGTTTTACCGTTGGATAGCCGGGTATTATATGGTAGTGGAAAAGCCGGTAACGGGCTTTGGGCCCAATACTTTTTACGAAAGTTACAAGCCTTTTACCGTTCGCAGTTACGAAACGTATGTAAGCGACAATCCTGAAAAATCGGGGATTCACAACTACTACCTCATGCTGATGATCGAGCAGGGCATAATCGGCTTCACAATATTTTTCGCACTGGTTACTGTTTTTTTACTCCGAGTGGAAAAGCTTTATCAGAGGATGGAAGAGGGTCCGGGAAAAAACCTGCTCGTCGCCATTGCGGCCTCTACGATTGTCATCCTACTTCTTCAATTGATGAACGATCTCATCGAAGTCGACAAAATAGGTCCGTTTTTTTGGTTGTGGTTGGCCCTTTTAGTAAAAATGGAAAGGGATTGGAGTAAATCCATTACACAAAAACAACAAGAGGAAGGGAACTACAATCCCAGCGGCGCTTAGTCAATTAGTTCTAATTCCTTAAAAAAATCTTCCGTTAAATGACCAAAACCACCCGATCGTTGTCCTTGTACTCCTCTTTAACCACCGCCCCTAAACCCGGGGCATCTGAAGTGAGTTGGGCCCTGCCATCCATTTCAATCATCACTCCGCCGATAATAGGATCTTCGGCGAGCATGAGCGGACTGTCCAGGTCAAAATGGATTACGTTTTTGTTGGCCAGTACAAATTGCACCAGGGCGGTGATACCTAGCCGGGTCTCCGAAAAGCATCCCACCTGACTGGCAATTCCCGCAGACTGAGCGATGGCAGTAATTTTCATCGCATTGGCTATTCCACCGGATTTAGTGAGTTTGATATTAAAATAATCACAAGCCCCACATTGTACCAATCTAATGGCATCTCTGTGATCAAAAAGACTTTCATCCGCCATTATGGGAATGGGACTGTTCTCCCTCACGTACTTCAGCCCTACCAGATCTCCTGCCTCAATGGGTTCTTCACAATGTTCTATGTTGTATTTCTCCAGTGCTCTCAATGTGCGAACTGCCTCTGAGACCGTCCACGCTTGGTTGGCGTCGATTCTCAAGGGGAGGTGGTCTCCTATGGCCTCCCGAATGGCCGCCATCCTCAGAACATCTATTTCCACCGGACCTCCGAGTTTGAGTTTTATGGATTGAAAGCCCATATCCAGGTACTGAGCTGCTTCTCTCGCCATTTTTTCTGGTTCTCCCACAGAAACGGTGCGATCGGAATAAAGGACCCGGTCATTGGCTCCACCCAGGAATTGGTAGAGAGGCATTTGGGCATATCTGGCGTTGAGGTCGTAAAGTGCCATATCAAATGCACTTTTCAAGGCCAGATTAGCGGAGAGCAGCTTGTCCAACTCCAACATCCTGTTTTCAATTTCCAATGGATTTTTACCGATCCAGAGTTTGGCCAAAAGAGGTGCCAATGCCATTTGTCCCTCCAACATCTCTCCGTTGATAAAGGAATAGGGAGAACACTCCCCCTGGCCGGTCATGCCGTTGCTCCCCTTGATTTCAATCAAAAGATTCCGGGCGTGGTAAATGGTCCCTAAACTGATGACGAATGGCTCTTTTAAAGGCACCTTCAACGGATAAATGCGTATTTCGGAAATGACCATAAGGAGTAGGTTTTTTGTTATTTATGTCTTGAGTAAAGTTAACTTAAACTTCTAAGTTCCTATATTCTTAATTTGAATAAGTTGAAAATTAATAAATTAAAATCTATTAAATATTTTATCAATTGAATATACAAGGCCTTTAAATTCAGCTTATTACTATGTTTTAAAATCTTCTAAACCAATGAATTTATTTCTTTACAATTGGTGTAGGTCTGATTTTTTTACTTTATAATAAACCTAAAGGAATTCAAAAATAAATTTTTTCGAAGATCTCTTGAATTTGTAAAACAAAGGTGTTTTGCATTTTTTACGTTACTTTTTGTCATTGCCACAAAAAGTAACCAAAAAGGTCTAGGGCTGGTTGCTTTTTCTGATCCATTTAGCGGTGGCTCCGCCGGACTCACTTAAACTCGCTTTGCCAATTCTTTGATGGTCCGTATCCTGTGGCTATCCATTCTTTATTTAAGAAGTATTTTGGAAACCATTCATCCTAAATTAGGAGCTGGAAGAATTGACAATACTCAAACACTAAGTGAGTCTTTTCGGCTACACCACCGAATAGCTTGCCTTGTCCTTAGACGAGGGATCCTCAGAAAATAGCAAAAGGCCCGTTTTAGGAAAAGTGGGAAGTTTCATAATGTAGAGTGCACTATCCTTTGAAATACCATTATAAAACGAGGTACTACCATTCTCACCACCTCAAACCCATCAGACCAGCCTTTTGTGATGAACGAACGATACCGCTGGAAACGGGTAGGTTGGAAGAAAAATCCCTCCTTCAGGAATAAAATATCCTAACTAAATAAGCTTCAAGAATAGTACGGGTTTAAATATTCCGAGTATAAGCCGACTTGGCCCACATTATCTATGAAGGCTCCTATTACAAGGCAAAATCTTCAACAGTGGATCAAAAATTATCAAGAGCCGTAATTTTTTGTTTTTTTGTACGTGTCCACAATTTATTGGTGGATCTAGACAAGAGAAAGTAGTTATTATGAGCATAGAAACCTCAAAGAGTGTGAACCGCCACAGCGAGATGGCAAGCACCTGATAAAGGGCATCTTTCTTCTTACTTATACAAAAAACAGAACCGGAGGAATTGCTTAGGTTATCCATTTATACGAACCTAAAAGTGCCAACTCTTTGAAGACCATTTTTATGATTTATTCAGCTCATTTCTACTTCTATTTTTATCTGCAAAACTTGAGAAGTTGAGAAAATCTCAGTGATTTACCCAGAAGTTTCCAGCCCCAATTGTCGGCGACCCTTTCCAATATCCCTTTAGTGCTGCACATAAACCAGAAACTTCTCCTGAAAGTAGGGCTCCGCAAACCATTGGCTGACAGGTATTTTCTCATAGTAAGATCCCTGTGGCATGGATTTTATTTCATTTTCCAACTGAGTCCCCCCTTTCAGACAGATGAGACCGTTGGGCACAGAGTGATATTGAGATTTTGAAATCAGGTGGTTACTCCAGTGGATCAATTTGGCGAGTGGGGCCACTGCTCTACTCACTACAAAATCGTACTGTCCCTTAAACTCTTCTGCCCTCGCATGTACTCCGTGTACATTATTGATATTCAATTCCCGGCACAGCTCATTGACTACTTTTATTTTTTTGGCGCGGGCATCGATAAGTACAAAATTCACTTCGGGAAAAAGCACTGCAAGAGGTAGCCCCGGCAATCCCCCTCCGGTACCCAGATCCAGGATTTGACTATCCGGCATAAACTCCAGGTATCTGGCAATGGATAAACTGTGGAGAATGTGGTGGAGATAGAGGTTGTCGATGTCCTTTCTGGAGACCACATTGATCTGTTCATTCCACCTTTTAAAGGCCGGTCCAAGGGCAATAAAAGTAGCTTTTTGAGTCTCTGTGAGGTGGGGGAAATACTGATTGATTACTTCCATGGTAGCTTTAATTTTAGTCGTATTTATCACCGAATTGTTTTCGCACTTCTTCCACCATTTTTTTTACATCCTGGTCTTTAGAGAGGGGAAATATTATCAGTACCTCTCCCGTATCCACAATGCCCATACCCTCCATACCGATTAAAGTGTACAATTTATCCTTTTGGCCCCTGATCAGATTGCCCCGGCTTTCTAGAGCGACTATTGGACTCTGACCTGCACTGTTCTGAGTTTTGTCTTTTTCCGACAACTCGTATATGGTATTCCAACTGCCCAGATCTGACCATCCGAAATCCGCTGGACACAAGTATACCGATTCGGCTTTTTCCATAATGGCGTAATCGACCGAAATAGATGGAAGAGTTTGGTAGACCTCACGTAGATCTCTTAAATTGGGTTTTCCTTTTCGAAACAGGCCAGCCAACGGGTTGTATATTTCGATTGCGTGTTCAAAAAATGCCCGGAGTATACTTTTTGCGCTCCACACAAAAATACCGGCATTCCAAAAATAATCGCCCGACTCGACAAATTCTGCCGCCAGCGCTTCATTTGGTTTTTCAGTAAATCGCTCCACCTGGAATAATCCATTTTCAGGGCTCCCTTTTTTGATGTATCCGTAACCTGTATGAGGCGAATGGGGTTGAATTCCAAGAGTGATTAAAGAGTCTTTATGAGCAGCAAAATCCGTACATTTTAAAATGACCTCTTCAAAGGCCCTGCGATTCTGAATCAAATGATCCGCAGGTGTCATTACAATGATGGCGTCGGGGTCCTCATGGCTGATTTCAAATGCAGTAAGTGCCACTGCCGCTGCAGTATTCCGCATCATGGGTTCAGGTATAATGGATTGCTGGTCCACTTTTAACTGCTCCTTGATTAATCCGGAGTATTTTTCACCACTTACCACCCTTATTTGTTCTGCAGGCACAAAGGTCCTGAACCTTTTGAAAGTTTCCTCCAAAAGTGAGGACCCTGTCCCCAAAACATCCAGAAATTGTTTGGGTTTCTCTTTGACACTGGCCGGCCAAAATCGGGTGCCCGCTCCTCCCGCCATTATGGCCACGTATATGGATTGCCTCATAACCGACTTTTTTATCCTTTAAATTTTTACTTTATTTCGCACATCCCAATTGAATCCAATCTTCCACTGCCTCATTATTTCACCCCAGCTCAATACACCGCTCTGTGTTCTCTCTCTGTGCCCTCTGTTCCTCTCCCCAACCAGTGGGGGACATGTGTGGTGAGTAAATCTCTGTGAACTTAGTTAGACTGTCTATTCATAATCTTAAAAACACACATTTGTTTTTAACCTTAAATATCACTTCCCAAGCCCGTATAGTTTGCAAAGATAAGAAAGCGGGCACCGAATTCCACAACCCCCGGGATTAATAAAAAAGAAAACACAGGTCACCGGACATTGCAACCCGACAAACAAAATAATGCCGATGAACTAAAATATATACAACTTCGTTTAAAAGAAGAATCACAAACCATGGCAAAACAGGTAATTTCTATTCTTCTTGCTTTTAATCTCTTGGTAGCCACTACCGGGATTGGTTTGTTTTATCACTATTGCAGCCAGGAGGGAGTTCTCGTTTCTCTCTTCACTCCCATTCAGTGTATTTGTGCTGAATCCGGAGATACTGAGATTTGTACCGAAGAAAAAGCGTGCTGTGCAAAAGGTACCTCAGAACGCATCGGAAGCCATATAAATAATGGGAATTGCTGTTCAGAGGATTTCGAACTCCTGAAAAACGATATTGAAAATCTAAGTACCACAGCCGTTGAATACACTCCTCCTACATGGGACGGATTAAACCCGTATTTCAATTTGCTTTCTCAAGGGGAAATTTCGGTAAACGAAAAAATTCTCAGGTTTTACTCCTATAAGGCACCCCCTCTCATTATCGACCGCCACTTGGTGTTCGGTTCTTTTCTCTGCTAGATTAAGCTGTTCTTATTATCGCTCCTAATCCGTATTGGATTTATTGTATACCTTTTAATTTAGGGTGTAATAATATCTGTACGGGACAAAAGCCCATATCTGGGTATCCATACAAAACACCCGGGTGGAATGAAACAATTTATCGACTGTAACCCGTAGTTTAAAATAACACAAAAAAATGAAATATTTGGCTTTACAACTGATTTTAATCAGTATTCTAATAACGACAGTAGCCGCTCAGGGTCCACCCATCCGATTGGATAAACCCATTATGCTGGGAGCCGGGGAATCCACTGTTCGAGCCCTGTACAACTACGTAGACAGTGATTTTCTCAACTTTTCTTCGCTGAATTTAGAAGTGGATTACAATATCACCAACAGCATGGCCATAGGGATGGAGATCCCCTGGCTTTTTACACACGACCTGGGAGGAAGTCGGGTCGGTGATTTGGGGGTGATGATGAAATATCAATTTTTCCAGAATGACGGCATGGGAAAATCTACCCGAATTGCCGCTAAAATCAAACAGATGTTTCCCACCGGAGAGGATTTGAAAATTCCAGGTTTGGGTATGGGTCATTACAAGACCTACTCGGGTTTGACCGGTGCTTATGAAAGTCTAAATATGGGAATACAGGCAGAATTGGGGTACGCTATTATCCCCTCGAATTCTCACTTGAATTATCTGAGCTATAAGCTGGGCGTGGGTATTCCCTTACTGAAACCCTCCTACCCTGTCAACCAAATTAATGTGTACATAGAATCGGAGGCAATCCACCTGAAGTCCCAAAACGGGAATGCCCGTTACGCATATTACCTCGCCCCGGGGCTGCAATACGCCAGGGGTAAATTTACTCTGGAAACCTCCCTTCAGTTTACTATTAGGGAGGAACTTCCGATCACTTACCTGCGAAACTGGTCCCTTTTGCTCGGAGGCAGGATGGTTATATAATCACTAGTGCCTAATTTTTATCAATCTAATTTTTTAATTTAAAAAAATAAACACCATGAAAACTATAATATTAATAATCGCTTCACTAACTCTGGCACTCACCCTGAGTGCTCAAAACGATCATTTTACCGTAAGAGTCGATGGACTCGGATGCCCCTTTTGCGCATACGGATTGGAAAAAAAGTTTAAAGAAGTAAAAGAAATCAGCGATATAGAAGTTAATCTCGAAAAGGGAATTCTCACCTATCGGGTCCCTTCGTCCCAACAAATGGAATTTGCTGAGGTGAAAAAATTGGTAGACGATGCCGGTTATACTCCTATTTCAATATCTGTAGAACGAGGAGATGGAACCGTTGAGAAAGAGGATGTAAATTCAAAACCCAACAAAGACTCAAATATGGAAGAAAAGACTATCGGTGTGCTGGGTAATTGCGGCATGTGTAAGGATAGAATTGAAAAGGCCGCAAACGGGGTTCGGGGCATACAGCGTGCTGAATGGAGTGTAGCAGATCAAACACTGAAGGTAGTTTACGATGCCGAAAAGACCTCTATAGATGCCATTCATAAAGCGGTAGCTGCCGCTGGTCACGATACCGATAAGGTGAAAGCTCCCAACAAGGTGTACAACAATCTACACCAATGTTGTAAATACGACAGAGTGAATTAAACCCGTTTTATTCTCTTCTATTTATTTTAAAGCAAAAAAAATCGCATTAAAAAATCAGTGTCAGACGTCAATATTGGCGTCTGGCCTTTTTAAAGTCAACGAATCAATAAAAGATGAATAAAATGAGTGCGACAGTACTGTCCCTTTTTTTATGGGTATTAATCTCATGTGTTCCCAACGGAAACGAGCATTGGCAATTCGCTGAAACCATCCCACTTGAGGGGGTGGGAATCATCGGCCTTGAATACCATCCCGAAAAGGATTTATTTTGGGTTTCGGACGGCGACAACAATCGGTTGATCAAGGTGGATAACGAGGGAAAAACAGTGGAGGATATTCATCAATTTAGCCGGCCCATGCACCTCTCTTACAGGGATGAAATTTTATACCTCGCAGAATACGGTGCAGACCGAATCATCCTAATAGATGGAGAGGAAATGGTGTCCATACCCTTACCGCGTGCTCCTGATGCACCCTCGAGTATAGATGTGGATGGGAATAGGGTTGCTGTGGCTGATTTTTACAACCACCGGATTATACTTTGGGATGAGGAGGGCGATTACAGCTTTGGAGTGGAGGGAAATGAGGATGGTCAATTTCACTATCCCACTCAGGTGAGGTTTTACAACGGAAAATTATTTGTAGCCGACGCATACAATCACCGCATCCAGGTATTCGACAGCAATGACCGTTCCCACCTACAGACCATCGGTTCTGATGACGGCATGAATGCCACTACGGGACTGTATGTGGATGAAGATGGAATTTACGCCACTGATTTTGAAAACTCCCGGGTTTTAATATACACCCACGACGGCAAATTGGTACAGATTCTTGAAGAGAACATCGATAAACCCACCGCTGTAATAAAACATAAAAACACCCTATTTATCGCCAATTACGGGGAGCAGAGTATCAGCCGCTTCCAACTCAGGTAGTTTGTATCGGAAATATCAACTCCTATACAATCTATTCCATTTCCGAGGGCAACTCAAAGGTAGCCACTTGGTTATCCACTGGTTCCAGCGTTTGCAAATAAGCAAAAATCGCCTCGAGGTCTTCTTCCCTCATCCCGGCATACATCTCCCAGGGCATGACTGTTTGGAAGGCGTATTCCGGAATCTCAGGAGCTACGTAAGCACTGTCGGCATACATTTTGAATCGATTGACAAACTCCTGTTTTGTCCAGCTACCCAAACCCGTTATATGAGGCGTAATGTTGGAGGACCGGTTCAACCTTCCGTCGGGGTAGGCAAATTCAAATCCACCGGCAAAAGGTTCTCCCACCACTTTCCCCTGCACGGCTTTGGTATGGCAGTCTCCGCAAGCAGCTGCCTTCACCAGATAGCTTCCGTAGGCAATTTGATCCGACGGATCGGGCATGGGCTGAAGATTTGCCTCTTTCGGTATGGTATTCAGAATAATATTAAAGGGAAAATCCGGCTTTGAAGCCTGAGGCTCTGATTCGATGGGGTCGAGCGTTCGCAAATACGCAATTACTGATTTAATATCTTCGGGATCCAATTCTCCATAATTGGGATAAGGCATCACGGGAAAAATGGCACTGCCGTCTTTGGTAACTCCGGTGGTAATCAATCGGAAGATTTCCCCGTCGGTCCAATCCCCTAAATTATGGGGGGTAATATTGGGCGATATAAACACTCCCGGGAAATTCATTGACTGGTCAAAACGCTCTCCCCCTGCACCCATTGTTCCCAGTATGGGTGGCCCGGCAAATAAAGAAAAATCCCGAATGGCGTGACAGTCCATACACAACATCACGTGATTGGCGAGATATTCCCCCCTATCCACTCTTTCCTGAGTAATTTCAACTTCCATATCGGGTGCAGGGCCCACATTGGGAAGCATGGTGGAAATATACGTTACTGCCCCCAGCAATATCACAATAAGAGCCAACAGGGTAATGCCTAAAATTTTTAATACTTTTTTCATTGGTAAAATTTTATTTAAACAGTTGATCAAAACTTAATCCGCTTCAGCCTCTATAAATATGATTCTGAAAATTATTAACAAAATCTTCACAAAAAACAAAGTTCAAGATAACTACTCTTAAAATACTACAAAAATGGGAGTAAATACTACAAAAATGGCATATTATTGAACTCGACAAAGAAGGTCAATATGAAAAATCAAAATATTATTTCAATATATGATTGCTAAGTACACGACAAAAAAACTTTTTTTAACAAATATTTTGGGTTGCGTCTCTATAATTGAACACTTAATGGGGTAGGCAATCGGAAGTCGGAAAGTCGAAAGTCCAAGGTTAAAAGTTTGGAGAATCATGGAGCATAGCGAAGTGATTCGAATCGGTCTCGGGAAGACACGAAGCGGAGCGGAGTGGCTTAACGAGATTGGCAGGAGGCAGTGTGGATTTATTTCACCGCAAAGCACGCCAAGAAATTCGCTGAGAACGTATTTGTCACGAATTCCTCTGTGATTTCTCTGCGTTCTCTGTGGACTTATATGTTTGTTTTTTTTATTAAAAGATTACTCCTCAATTCATTAAGCAATCAACTTGTTTAAAGGAAATTTAATCCGGTTTTAAAAATTGTCATGTACTCAGATATGATTAGTAAGAATCCAAAACTTGAAAAGGTTGGGATATGGAGCTTTTGAAGGATGGCTCTTCTAATTTACAATTTGAGTGAGATCCTGAAGTCTCAATTGCTTCAACGCATCTTCCACCGTTTCGCTCGGAAGTCTGCACACCCTGTTTTCGCATACATATATCATCGTTCGATCGTCCTGCAATTTATACTTCAGTAAGGGCAAAGTTCCCTCGTCGAGCCCGCCGAGGTAAACGGCATTGGGAAAATGATGGGTTTGCAATTCGGCTCTGACCGAATCTGCTTTGGGACCTATAACCACCACTTCGCGAACTCCATGTGACAGATAGGAGTATAGCTTGGCCCAACTGGCCATAAAAGGCCCTCCATCTTCTATTTCATCCATCACATTGGCCAACATCTGTTTGGAGAGGGCCATCATCTCATCGTCTTCAAACAGATCGCCTAATATCAGCAAATTTTGGGCACTGGTTGCATTGGGAGAAGGCAATACATTGTCCGGAATTTCATATCTCCGCACCACCAGGGTACCCTCGGGGTCGTTGGAAAAATAAAACATATTGGTTTCCTCCTCAAAAAAAAGCTCCATTGCTTTTTCCTGCAAATTGCGCGCCCGATGCAACCAATCCTCATCAAAGGTTACCTGATAGAGATCAATAAGGGCCCTTATCAAATAGCTATAATCGTCTAAAAAACCCTCGATAGCCTTGGTTCCATCCTTAAAATTCCTGTAGAGGTTTCCATTTTCATCTATCATATTTTCGTTGATAAATTCAGCGACAGAGATCGCTCTGTTGAGGTATGCAGGATTCTCAAATGATTTATAGGCATCTATCAATCCGGAAATCAGCAGGGCATTCCACGAAGTAAGTATTTTTTCGTCCACTCTGGGGGAGGGCCTATTCGATCTTACTTCTCTCATTTTTTCCAACTGAGGTTGGAGTTCGATATAATTTTGGTTTAGCATTTTACTTTCCCTCTCCTTATCCAGGTAGATTATATTGCTGTTGTGTTCCTCCCAGTTCCCATTCCCGGTAATATAAAAAGTGCTGGTAAAAAGGTCAAATGCCTCGGGATCGAGAATACCTTTAATTTCGTCTTTTTGCCAGATATAATACAACCCTTCTACTCCTTCACTCTCCGCGTCCAGTGATGAGAAATAAGCTCCTCCATCACTGAGCAGGGATCGATTCAAAAAAGAAATAGTTTGGTGGACTACCCTTTCATAGATAGGATTATTCCGGTCTCTGTAGGCCTTTGAATAGAGCGAAATCAACTGGGCATTGTCGTAAAGCATTTTTTCAAAATGGGGTATTTTCCACTCCCTGTCTGTAGCGTACCTGGCAAAACCTCCGCCCACGTGATCGTAAGTGCCTCCAGCCCATATATTCCACAGGGATTGATGGACTTTTTCATTGAAATCGGAATCGCCACTCAACACACTGTGATCCAATAGATTGTGCAATCCCGGTGCGTAGTAAAACTTTGGGGAGTATTCATACCCACCTCCCAGGCTATCCAGAAGTTCTTTTTGATTTTGGGCAGCGGCAGTCAGGGGGTCCTCCGGAAACTCGTCGGGAATAATCAATTGAGAAATGGGTTCGGAGTCAGCTATACCTTCCGTAATTTGTTCTGCCCCCTTGATCAGAGAATCGTAATCCTCTTCCTCCATTTTCAGTATTCGCTCCAGTAAATCCAACCACTTGGGGGGATCCAGGTAAGTAACTGCGAAAAAGGGACGGCCGTCGGGGAGCGCAAAAGCGTTGAGAGGCCAACCTCCTGATCCCGTAAGCAATTGAAGGGCATTGAGATAAATTTGATCTACATCTGGCCTTTCTTCCCGGTCCACTTTAATATTGATAAAATGGGTGTTCATCAGTTTTGCTATCTCCTCGTCCATAAACGACTCGCGCTCCATGACATGACACCAGTGACAGGAAGAATAGCCAATACTAACCAGAATCAATTTGTCTTCTTTCCGCGCCTTTTGAAGGGTTTGCTCATTCCAGGGATGCCAATCAATTGGATTGTCGGCATGTTGTAAAAGATAGGGACTGCTTTCATTAATGAGTGCATTGGGTTCCCCTACCTTCCGCTCACCGTATTCCCCGGACGAACACGAAAAAAAAATAAGTGAGGTGCACAAAAAGAACAAAACACAGTTAAAGATGCCAAACTGTGGCACTCTCAAACCCAACCTACCTGAGCGGAGTCGATTAATGATATTCAAACCCATTTAGTTTTTAAATTCAATAGAGTTTTCCATCTTAAAAACCTGCAAACGGTCGTCGTTATTGGACACCAGAATAAGGGGTTTGCCTGAAGCAGTATTGCGCAAAATCGCCAAATCTTTCACGTTGTGCGGGGCAAAAAATCCAGTTTCAATCACCGTTTTCGGCTCGAAGTCACCCTCGCCATTCCCGATCAATACAAGTCCGCTACCGGCATCATATCTGGGCGTTTCCACTTCGGTGTTATACATGTTTCCTGCAATAATGAGATCGGGTATTCCATCGTTATTCACATCTTCCACTATTATTTGGTTGATGGGAGATATTTGAGCCAAATTAGGCAGTTTCCTGTGTTCAAAATGCCCCCCCCGATTCAATAATACAGCTGAGGCAAAAGTATTGACCTGAAGGTGAAGTGCTTCTTGGATATTGTCCTCTCCGTACACATCCATCAAACTCGCTGTTGCGTAGTCCTCATAAGTTGGAAATTTGGACAATATAAAAGGCATCTGTTCAGAGGAACACTCCCTTCCTCTGGAGGGAACCAATTTTCCCTTATAGTATTTAGATAAAACTATATCCACCTTACCATCGTCGTCAAAATCGTCCGCAAAAACGTGAAATGGCTCTTTTTTCGATGCCTTAAATTTGGTATTGAGGCCAACATTCCCCAATATAATATCCTTATTGCCATTCCCATTCAAGTCCTCTACCGCTACGCTGTACCACCAACCCTTTAGGTCGGCTGTTCCGTATTCCTCTGAAGCATCTCTGAATGTTCCGCCCTCATTGATGAATATCATTACCGGCATCCACTCCCCAACGACGATTAAATCCATCTGGCCGTTGTTGTTGAGGTCTGTAAAAACAGCATCTTTTACCATTCCGGGTTTACTCAATTCCGGTGCAATTTCTCCGGTAATATCCACGTATCTGTTTCCTTGAAGCTTGAGTATATAACTCCTCTCCGGATAGGGATAAGTGGCGGGTACGGCCGCACCGCCAATAAAAATTTCGGGAATGCCATCTCCGTCTATATCAGCAGTCCTCACAACCTGGCCTGAAGAAAACATTTCCGGTAGTGCATTTACTTTGGAGAAATTCCCTTTTCCATCGGTGTTGATAAAAAACCTATCCTGAAGGAGGGGCGAATTAACTGGCATATCTCCTCCTCCGCCACCTACAATATAAAGGTCCAGATTCCCATTGTTATCTGCATCAAAAAAATGAACTCCCATCTCTTCAGAATTTGGATCCAGGTTCAGAGCCTCATTGGTAAACCTGGTAAATCCACCCCCTTCATTTTGCAGATACAAGGCGCCGTTTTGATTGGCAGCACCTCCGATATAAAAATCGTCCAGGCCGTTGCCATTCACATCTCCAACTGCAATTTTAGGTCCTAGTGTGGATTGCTTGTGGGGCAATAAAATTTCAACCCCAAAATCGTAGTACTCATTTTCCGTGTGGACAAAATCAATACCTATGGATTGGGGATCGAGTTCTACAAACGGCAAGTCCATTTCCTTTTCTTCTTCAACATACTTCACAGCATCTCTAGGGGTCAGTGTAAGGCGTTGGTTGGCCTCGATATTATTAAGCCGCGTCACCGTTTTGTTGGGCCAAATGATTTCAAGCTCATCCACTGTCTGAATGTCCCCCAATCCAAAGTGCAGGATGGGTTCCATACTACTCGCATACCCTCTCACGGGATGAAAATCCTGGTATTGCAACTGATCTCCATGTCTCAGAGTTACCTTAGAATTATACACCAACTGTTGAGGGGTCTCCCCTTTCAACTCCAATTGAAGGTAGTTCCCCAAACCTTTTTCACTGGTCCTGTTTCGGTAAATAGAAACAGGTTGATCCACATTGTTAGTTACCAGGTCGAGATCTCCGTCCCCATTTAAATCCGCAAATGCAGCTCCGTAAGAATAATTGAGTTGTGAAAGTCCCCATTCCTCGGATACCTTACTAAACGTCAGGTCTTTATTGTTCTCAAACATCACATTCATGGTCTTTACCTCGGGCATCAAACTGAAAAGATCTTCTCTCATTTCCATGGGAACGGAGCCCCCGTGCTGTTTTCTGACTCGCTCCATAGCAATTCTAAAATCGTTGTCCCTGGCAAACTTTCGAAATCCGTTGGAGGTAAAAAAGTCTTTCCAACCGTTGTTGTTAAAGTCTGCAAATATCGCGGCCCAACTCCACTCGGTGCGCAATAAACCGGCCATGCCGGCAATATTACTAAAGGTGTTGTTGCCGTTGTTCAATTGAAGTGAATTGAACATGTATTGATACTGATAGCCAAGGGTATTTACAAAATAAAAGAACCCTTCCACATCCATGGACTCCATCAGTGTTTTATCCCTGATATGGTCATCCATGGCCATGTCCACCACTGCAATATCCAAAAATCCATCGTTATTAAAGTCCGCTACATCGGCACCCATGGCGAAAAATGAAATATTTCGGGTCATTTCATTAATTTTATCGGTAAAAGTGCCGTCTCCATTATTAATCCATAAAAAATCAGGGACTGAATAGTCGTTAGTGACATACAGGTCAACATAACCATCGCCATTGATATCTGCTGCCACTACCCCCAGGCCAAATCCATACCTCAACAACCCCGCTTCCTCTGTAACATTGGTAAACGTCCCATCGCCATTGTTTCGAAATAAATTTCCGCTGGCATTTCTCAAATTTTCTTTGTCTTTCAGGCTGTCAAAAACTTTTTGAAACACCATAAAGGCATACTCGGATTCATTAAGTACATATACATCTAATAGCCCGTTGTTGTTGTAGTCAAAAAACACCGCACTGACACTCTCATTGGCGTCGTTGAGCCCAAATTCAGCGGCCCTTTCTGTAAAAGTGTTATCTCCGTTGTTAATCAATAGCAGATTTTCCCGATCCTCCCTTTCCAATATTCCATAACCTGCTTGAAGTACATAGATGTCGAGATACCCGTTGCCATTGATATCTACCATTACTGCTCCCGAACTCCACTGCTTATTGCAATCGTTGATCCCGGAAGACTCTGTGATGTCCTCGAACTCAAAATCGCCTTTGTTGAGAAACAGGCGATTTGGACCTTCATTGGAGATCAGGAAAATATCCGGCAAACCATCGTTGTTGATGTCACCAATGGCCACTCCGCCGCCATTGTAATAATGGGGCCATGAAAGTACATTCCTATCACTGAGGGGGTCGTCCAATAAGTCGTTGCTGAAATCCACTCCGGTTTTCTTGGCATCGAGAAGTTCAAATATTGGTTTTTCTTTATCTGAATAAGTGGTGGTATCACTGTCTTGACGATCTCCACAACTGAAAATTAACATACTACCGAAAATCGCAATCCATACTCTTTGCAACATAATTTAACTTTTAATAATTACTTATATTATTGGATTCATCTCCTTTGAGTTCCTGGTATTTCTCCCACACATATTGGGCCACTTTTCTCCCTTTTTTAAGGCCTTCCACATTGTCTACCTGTATGTGGTATCCACCCATTACCCGGGATATGCCTGCGAGTTCAGCAGTTTCCGAAAAAGTGGGCATTTCCAGAACGATGGTGTCACCGATATTTTCTTTTTCAGTGAGTATACCCGGTACTAGCTTTTCACTGTACCCAAAGTAGTCGTCGCCCTTGTACAATTTTAAAATCTCACTGCAACCACCACTTACTGTAGAGTGCCCTGAGGTGTATGCGGGAAAAGGAGGACACAAAAACTCAAAGGGTGAGTAAGGGATCCATTCCGCGCCGTCAATTTCTCCGGTTCCCATATCGGGCCCCTTCCAGCCGACGATGGTTTCTCCCTCGTAATATTCGTGAACAAGAGCCTGTGGCCTCGCGTAATCGTAGTACATCTTGGTGTCCCAGCAAGCTATAAAAGCATCCATTGCCACTGCCTGATTGAGAAAATACATAATCATATCTTCGTCCAGGGTATGTCGGTCTCTTTCCGATACCACCTGAGCGAATTTCAACCAATGACCCGCCTGCTGAACAGATTGGGGGCCATCCCTCATAAATTCAACCAGTGCCCGCTCTTCATCGGTTAATTTGGATTGCAATTCAATGACCTCTGCCACTTCTTCCTCCAATTGCTCTGATCCATGTAATGGGGGGGGCGGAGACCTGAACTGGGACGCACTGTCTAAAAACATAGGTTTGACCTTGTACCAATAAGGAGTAAGACAGTGGGGAGCAAATTTTTCTCCCTCTTCATCTAAAAAGTACTTGGGTTGCCATCGGTTGATGTCGATATTTTCATCGGGAGTATTCACCGGTTGGTATCCGATGTAATT
>JAGTVA010000162.1 GCA_018224445.1 Saprospiraceae bacterium | reverse complement strand
AAAGGCCTTTGCCCCGGGTCCACTTTAATTTCCTTAAAAATGTAATATTCCTCGTCGTATGATTCTTTGTCCTCCATAGATATTGATGATTCGCCCGACAAAAGTACAACTTGTTGAACAGAAAGGAGGGTTCCGGAAATGCATATTTCCTTCGATTGGGCTTTATTATCCAATTGATCTCAATAATCATTATATTTTATACCAATAAACACAATGGAAAACTCCTTTTCGGTTCTTAGCGAGTTCATTGCGCCCTTTGCGTGAAACCTTTTTCCCTGTTCGCGTTACTACATTTCATAAATCTCTCTCAACGCCGGGCGATTACACTTCCATTCTCGCCCTGAAAACTGAGATTGAATTTATATTCCCCCTCACAATCTTCAAAATACCTCACTTTCCGGGCCGGTTCATACGTTTTTAATTTTTCAAAACCGCAAAAGGGGATGTGAATTTCGCGCAGGGACCCTATGTAGTAAAAAGTCATTCCTAGCACCGGATCCAGTTGGACTCCCAGACTGTTGTCGTCTCCTTTTACGGAAATGATTCTCGACCTTGCGTCTACACGGTCTATGGTTATGGAAGAATTTTCTCCGGTAAATTTTACGGCCTCAAAAATTCGACCCAATCTCAATTCGAGGCTTTCCCCATCCAGGGTAAATTTTTTGACAAAAGCAAAGAGGGCTTTGGAGAAATCGGATTTTCCCATCACGGAACCCGCAACTCCCACTTCAATTGAATCGTTTGACGACATCAAAATAAAGAAATCCACACGGTGGATTTTCAAGCGGGAATACGAACTCAGAATATCGAGTATTTGTGCTTTTTGAATTTCAATCGAGGAGTAGGCCATATCGATCTGTGCCCGGACCAGGTTTTCAATAAAAGCCTCGCTGTGATCCATTTTCAGTATCAGCGAACTGTTGCCGGATCCAAGTTGTAAATTTCCGGAAGAAATGGTGATGGCTGAAGGCTTGTTAAATTCCTCCATTTTTAGATTGCCCCCGTCTTGTTCCACTGTCCACTCCAGGTAGGGTGGAGTCTGGATAATTATCCGCACGGCACTGCGATCGTTTTTATCTCTTATTCCATTTATTTTTTTCCACCACCAGGCAGGGGCATCTTCTATGAATGACCGAATTTGGATTGAATTTCCCTCGACCTCAAAACTCAATTTAAAATAAGTGAGTAATTCCTCCTTTTCAAATTCAGTAATGGAGTCCCACTGAATAGCCGCGCGAACACTTACCGGCCCGGTAGAAACGGTTTGAATTTCCACATCGGAGAATACCGCCTGGAGTTGAATTTCAGATTCCGATTGCAAGTAGTACTCTTCAGAAAAAAAGAATTCACCGTCGTCGCTACCCACAGCACCCAATAAGAATGGGGCCAAACTCAACATCCACCAGGAAATACAAAAAAATTTCTCCATCATGTGATTTCGATTAATAACTTCATATTCAAACCCCTCCCCTATTGACTCTTCACTTTCAAACCTCCCCCTTTCCCGTAAGTCACAAACTCAGGGGCAAAATAAGACTGTGCTTTGATTAAACCCGCATTGAATTCGCCCGCGTAGGTAACGGTGGTTTTGTACTCCAACACAAAGGTACCTTTCGGCAGGGTTTCTAAAAAGAAATCGGTGGAAGAATCTCCACTTGAGAAATAATATACCAATCCATCTCTGTATCGATACCCGCTCATTTGATTACCCGGTTCCAGTGTGGAAGGCCTCAAATCACTTAAATGGACGTATTGAATGGATCGGTCGGATTTCAATATAATTCTTCCGACCAGGGTTTGGCCAACTTCTAAGGACTCGCCCCCTTTGAGTTCTACCAGTACAGGGCCTCTATCCGTACTTTTTTCTACCATCCACACCCTTTCGATGGATAGGGGCAGGCCTGTCGATTTATCTATTTCTACCTTATCAATTTCCTGAAAATACTGGTGATACAGCGCGCCCCAACTCATGTCTTCCCCTGAATTCTCTATTTGCACACTCACCTCCCCCTTCAAAAGCGAAAGAGACTCCTTAAAGTAGGCCGTGCCGGCCTCAGGGGTAACTCCACTTGAAGGCAAGGCTCTTTGATTGACCCTGATTTTATCCGGTCTGGAATACTCGTCCGGAATTTTGCGATGGAACATCAGGCTTTCTATGGCTCTGCTGGTAGTGGCATGGGCTCCCCAATTGTTGGTCCTGCGGTGATTCAACAACCACTGTTGAGTTTCGGCCACGGCTTCTTTCATCTCCTCCATGCGGGACCACAATTCGATGAGTGCAGTCTGGGTCCCAATGGGCAATCGCTCCCAGTGGTAAGAATGGCCGGAGGGCATATATCTTCCCAATTCATTTTCGTAACGGGTTCGCTCGTACAAACTCTCGGCAACCGTTTTGGCCAGTGCGGTATTTCCCTGAATTTGAAATACTACACCGAGCATCGATTGAGTACGAGGGGCCAACTTCATCCAATCTCTTTCTGCCAGTGCATAAATCCCTTCCCACTCCCCAAATTCAGTGGCCCAGGGTTCCAGCAGGGATTTGAGATAGAGAAATTGAACCAGAGGCGTGCTGATTGTTCGCGAACTGTCTCGGGGATCTTTAATCCTGCCCGAGTAGTATTTATTAAAGTGATGAATGGCTTCCTCTTGCGAATAGGCCAATGCCTTACGAATAACGTCTGAAATCCCCGGATCGGCAGGACTACCAGCTGAATGGTGAAGCCTGGCGTAGCCTGTGAGCAACTCCTGGGTAATAAACCAACTGGCGGGCCCACCGGGAAACCAGGAAAAAGCCCCGTCGCTTCGCTGGTGTTTGATCAATCCGCGCACCGCTCGGTCCATTTCCATTTTGGCCTGATTTTCATTCAGTAGTACTGCCAGCTTCTCTCTGGATACTTTCTGTGCCAGTGCATCTCTCAACCAGGGAGTATTTTCTAAATCCAGGTCTTTGAATTCCTCGTTTTTCATCAACTCCCCGCGAAGCCCGTCCGTTTTTAGCCATTTTTTAATCGTGGGCCTCAGGGCGGGATTTTCATTTAACATGTGGAGGGCCATGGCATTGATGTAGTAAATTTGAAAATACTGAAGGGCATTTTTCGCCTCGTCCCCGGAGGAAAATGGCAGGGTTTGAAATGCCAACCACAGGGGATCAGAAGTGTATTCAAAACTGGTCTTATTCAATGCGGGCCTGACTCCCTGTTTGAGGGCAAATGTTTTGTCGAGGCTTTCTCCCCCTTTTAGAAATACCGGGAACGATTCGGTAATCCAAACCTGAGAAGACAGCAAGGGTAACAATCGCTTTTCACCATCAGATGCTGCAGGGGTGCTGCCAAAAACCTCCACAGATAATAAACCTATCTGATCTGAAGGGATATTCCAATGGAAAAAACGTATCTCTGACCCGTTGGCACCAATGGAAAAGGGAACTTGTGATTCTTCAACCACAGCAGCTGTCAATTCTTCTCCGCTCATTGCGTTTTTTACAGTTATACTCAGCATTCCCTCCAAGGTGGAATCGGTGTTATTGATCAGTCGGTCCGGAAATCTCCACCAATCGCCCTGCATGACAAACCTCGGCCAGTTGGGGAGAACGATTAGGTCACTGCTGGTAGTGGGTTTTAATTCTTTAAGGCCGTTTT
>JAGTVA010000161.1 GCA_018224445.1 Saprospiraceae bacterium | reverse complement strand
CTATCATGTGAGGGTATCCGTAGGGCATCTGTGGACTCGCAGCTTCGTGGTCTAAAATTTGATATTTTTTATCCGCTCGCTGATGATGGTCGGGGTGGCGACTCAGTTCGTATAAAAAAATCCTCGAAATGAGGTGACTTGAATTCCACGAGTGATCGGCAGAAACAGGCTCGTACTTGCCCGAGGGTAGTTTTTTTCTCCTCAATCCGTAGTGCTCGATGTAATTCACAGCTTCGAGCAGTACAATGGCTACAAGCGCAGCGGCTATTAAAAAGGGAATAATCGCCCATCCGAACACCCATCCCATCGTCAGTAAATAGAGTATTTGCAAACCCTCGTATTGGAGTATTCTGTTTTTAAGGCCGATTGCGGGAATGCCTTTTCTCCTCAGCCGTCTGGCTTCAATTTGAAAACTTCCGCGGTAGGTGCCGACAAAAGACCTGGCAATAAAGCGGTAGAGATTCAGACCTTTTTGAGCCGAGGCGGGATCCCTGTCGGTAGCTACGTACTTGTGGTGTCCGTGGTTGTGCTCTATGGTGAATCGCAAAAATAGAGCCGGGAGTAATAATAGCCCGGCCATGATTTGAGAAAACCTGTCCACACGGTGGCCTAGTTCGTGTGCGACATTGATTCCAAAACTCCCCAGGACTATGCCCATGCCCACAATGAGTCCGATGGTTTCCCACAGGAGCAAAGACTGATGGGTTAAAACAGAGGCAAACCAAAGCAACAATCCCCAAATCAGGAACACATTGCCGTAGAGAATGTAGTCAAAAATTTTTCGATCGGACCATTCAGCTATTTTATCCTCTTTGAGATTGTCGTCCTGAATGGGACTGAAATACTCCGCCAGGGGGAGGATAAAAAATAAAAAAAGGAGGGGAAACCAGCTCCAGTAAGACTGGTATGCAAGGGCTACAGCCATGGTGAGCGGACCGGTGTATGCGAGTAGATATTTTGCTGCCATTTAAAATGGAATAAAAAAATCAATAAGTTAAACCCTTGTACAGTGGCATTAGTTTTACAGTAGGTATATCTTTGCAACTTTTATGAGTTAAAGATATAAAGCGTTTGTGTTTTTTTGATTAAAATTATAGTATTTCCATGGCTGAACAGCATTTTTTTAAGTTAAAAGTGAATGATATTGAAGAAAATACCCGGGAGGCAGCAACTGTTATTTTAGAGGTTCCCGAATCGCTCTCGGAGCCATTTAAATACCGGGCCGGACAGTATATCACAGTCAAGTTGTTTATGGATGGTAAAGAGCTCAGGAGGTCGTACAGCATTTCCTCCACTCCCGATGAGGAGGATTTTCACTTTACGGTCAAAAAAGTTAAAGGGGGGAAAGTCTCTCCCTATTTGGTCCAACAATTAAAAAAAGGAGAATTACTGGAAGTGAGTGCTCCCGAGGGGAAATTCACCATGGATTTCAGTCCGGATAAAAAAAGAGCGCACTATTTTTTCGCTGCCGGAAGCGGAATTACCCCTGTAATTTCTCTGATTAAGGACGCATTAAACCGAGAACCCAAAAGTGAAATTTTTCTATTGTACGGCAACAAGAGTGAAGATCAGGTGATATTCAAAGAGGAGTTGGAGAGACTGAGCCTGCGATATCAAGGGCAGTTCTTTTATGAAAAAACCTTTTCAGGGAAAAAGAAAGGGTCGCTGTCGAGATTGTTTTCTTCGGGAGGAACTCCCAAAAACAGCTTAAAGGGGAGAATTGATGGAAAACTGGTGGATGTATTTTTGGAAAAGCATCCGTCTCGCCGAACGGAACAGCACTTTTTTATCTGCGGTCCCGGAGATATGTTGAGAAAAGTAAGTGAGCACCTCAAGTCAAAGGGAATCGTACCGGACTGTATTCACCTGGAGTACTTTACGGTAGACGATTCAGGGAAGAAAGTCATCACCGGCAGTCAGGATACCCTCGCCATTATAAAGCTCAATGGCGAGACCATAGAGATGACCATTCCCAAAGACAAAAACATACTGGAAACGCTTCAGGATGCGGGATACGACCCTCCTTACTCCTGTACCAGCGGAGTTTGCTCAAGCTGTATGGCCAAACTCACCAAAGGAAAAGTGGAAATGGAAACTTGTCTGGCACTGGACGATTCAGAAGTGGAGGACGGGTATATCCTCACCTGTCAGTCCAAATCCATCAGTCCGGAGATTGAATTGACTTATGAGGTGTAAGGGGTTTTAATTCTCTTTTTTTCTGACTTCTGCACCGGGACAGCCGAACTCAGGTTTTTACTTGTTTCTAAGCCATTTAATCACCTCCCTCAGGTCCGCTTTTTTGCCATACATCAGGATACCCACTCTGTAAATTTTCCCTGAAAACCACACAATAAACAAGGTGAAGGCAATAAGCAAAACCCCGGAGAGCAGCAGTTGCCACAAAGGCGGGTCGAAAGCGAGTCTACAGGGCATGACAATGGGAGAAAACAAAGGAAAAATAGAACTCCAGACTGCCAGTGTACTGTTGGGTGATTGAACGGCAACCACACCTATATATATGGCTATTACAATGGGTATGGTGATGATCAACGATAAACTGTTGTTCTCTCCCAGATCGTCACCCATCATGGCTCCCAAAGCTCCGAAAAGTGAAGAGTATAAAAGGAAACCACCCAGATAGTAAAAAATAAAGGCGATGGATATAACCCACCAATTGAAATTGGCCAGTTCACTCAGCACACCCATCAGGGTCGCTTCATCGATCTGAGGAGCCTCCCCCATCCCCTGGGCACCGGCAGTCATTG
Source organism: Saprospiraceae bacterium (assembly GCA_018224445.1). Classification (GTDB taxonomy): domain Bacteria; phylum Bacteroidota; class Bacteroidia; order Chitinophagales; family Saprospiraceae; genus PWJY01. The sequence continues at coordinate 5,660 of JAGTVA010000161.1, read as the reverse complement.
TTTCCCCAAAGAGGAGGGTTATTCCAAAAAGAATGATGGGAATTAGAGTAAGCCAAATGAAAATTTGAGTGACTCCCACAGCACCCACACCAATCAGCTTGCCCAACATCAGTTCAAAGGGTCTCACGGTAGATATCATAATCTCTACGATGCGATTTACCTTTTCCTCCATGACCGATCGCATAATCATCATTCCATTTATAAACACCATGAAATAGATCAACATGGCAATAACCAAACCTATCCCACCGGCTACATAAGGGGTAATGCTGCTTCCCTCATCTACGGCATCGTCTTCACTCTCGGATGCAGCAGCGACCAGGTCAGTTGAAGAGGAAATGCGAACCCGGGTATTTAGGCTGGCCAGAAGGTCTTCGTCAATTCCCAACTGTTTGATTTTCCACTCCCGCATTCTGCTGTTAAAATAACCCGTGATATTGAGGTCCGTATCGATGTCCAGTCGCTGTTCTGAAATATATCTCAGGTTGATGTCCCGTACCATGGCCGAGTCTACAGCGGGCACCAGTAAAACTCCGTCAAATCCCTCTTCCTCCTTTATTTTGAGAAGTTCAGCGGTGGTTCCCTGTCTGAAAGTGGCCTCTGTAATAGTACTGGCTTCAAATCTCTCCTCGAGTATATTGGAGGGGTCTGAAATGAGTATGGTTCTCTTTTCGTCCCCGGAATAGGAAAAGATAAATCCGACCACCAAAAAGAACAAGCCGAATAAAATGGGTGCACCCAGTGTGATCAGGATAAACTGAAGTTTTTTTACCCTGCTTAAATATTCCCTTTCTGCTATAATTCTGATCTTTCTCATTGCTCTTCGTTTATAGATTTTCCGGTGATCTTAATAAATATGTCGTTGAGTGAAGGGAGACTCTTTTCAAAATGGTGCAATTCGACACCACTTTTTAAGACAGCGCTGAGAATATCCCTTGTGTTTACCCCCTCCCTGACCTTGATTTTCCAATGGCCCTTTGCGGTTTTTTCTCTGACCTCCATACCCCCGAATTCGAGATTGCCTGGTTCCTGATCTAATCCCAGCAAGTATTCATTGTCCCAATAGCTTTCTTTTATTTCATTAAGTCTGCCCCTGAGAACTATTTTTCCGTGGTTTATCAATACTATTTTTTCACAGAGCTCCTCAACCTGTTCCATGCGGTGAGTGGAGAGGATGATGCCTTTGCCCTCACTGCTCAACCGCTTTATTTCGTCTCTGATGAGATTGGAATTTACAGGGTCGAGACCGGTGAAGGGCTCATCGAGTATCAGCAGATCGGGATTGTGCATGACTGCGGCTACAAATTGAATCTTTTGTTGCATTCCCTTGGAGAGCTCCTCAATTTTCTTTTTCCACCAACCCCTGATTTCAAATCTCTCCGCCCATTCGTCCACCATTTTCTTCCCCTCTTTGGTAGAAAATCCCCTCAATCTAATCAAATACATCAAATGGTCGCCGACGGTCATTTTTTTATAGAGACCCCGCTCCTCCGGCAAATATCCAATACCTGCAGTCAGGCTGCCATCCACTCTTTTTCCATTCAAAAAAATTTTTCCCTCATCGGGCAGAGTAATTCCGGTAATCATGCGAATGGTAGAAGTTTTTCCGGCTCCATTGGGACCCAGTAGACCAAACAATACGCCTTTTTCGACTTCAAAGCTGATGTCGTCCACCGCAAGGTGCCCTTCGTACTTCTTGGTAACTCCTTGTATATTTAATGCTGATTCATTCATGGACTAAAGGATTTTTGGCAAAATTATATTTAATTGGCGGGAAACAGGTAATTTTTAGATAAAAGTCTATTTTTATGTTTCGAATGCAACACCATAGTGGGCGGGCTAATCGATCCGGGGAATTTAAATTGAGATTACATCACAGCAGTTTTAAGATAAAAAAATAAAAGGTGATAAATTCAATCAGAAATATAGTAATCTACTTCAACCCCTTTGCCGGTGGGGGAGGAAACCACTTCAGGGTAAATAACTTGCTTTCCACTTTGACTGGATTGGGGTATGAGGTCTCTCTGGTTGAAACCATGGATTCTGACGACCCTTCCAATCAACTGCCTGCCTTTCCCCGGCAAAAAACACCGGATTGCATTGTGGTCGCGGGAGGAGATGGTACACTACACCAGGTGGTGAACGGATTGTTTCACCTGCCGTCGGATAGAGGTAAGAATATACCCATTACCGTTTTTCCAATTGGCTCGGGCAACGATTGGGCAAGGGCCTGGAAAATGTCTGGTAGAGTTTCCCGATGGGTGTCGGACTTTCAATCTGCCAAATTACAATATGCCCTCCTGATTGAGTTAAAGGGTTTTCTGGGGACGGGGAATAAAGTATATGCCATTAACTCCACCGGAATTGGCTTGACCGGAAAAATCGTGCAGGGTTTAGCCAATCGGAGAACTACAGGTTTTATTAAAGCCGGATACCTGATGATGACCATCAAGGCTTTTATTAAATACTCCTATCCTGAATTCAGGGTCGATGTTGGAAATGAGAAAATCCCAGGGGATATCTTGAGCCTCAATTTAGGAGTAAACACCACTACCGGTGGTGGGATGAAACTCTTTCCCCAAAATCAAAAACCGGGGAAGATGGGGTGCACGGTGATAAACAAAGTCCGGTTTTGGCGTGTTCCCTCCTTGCTGTATCAATTGTATTTTGGAGATATATCCAAAGTATCTTCTGTGGTAAATTGCTTTAAGCCCGATGCGTTAAAAATTGAAGCCGGCAATGGAGTAGAACCCGCAGAGGTAGATGGGGAAAATTACAGCTTTAAATCCCTGACAGCTAAATTAAGTGAAGATAAACTCCCTGTTTTTGCACCCAGATTGCATTAAATTTGTTATATTTACTACTCAGTTTACAAAAAACTTAAAATGATGAATGCGATAAAATTTATTTTAATTTTAGCAGCGGCAATAGTCTTTCCGCAGTCGATTATTTTTGGTCAGATCAGCGAAAGCGAAAATGTGATGAGCAAAGGCAGTCAGCCCTCCTTCTCCTTTACTGTAGATCGAACGGATGAGAGAACCGTTTTCAGGACTTACAGGAGTTACATCAGAAGCGAATACCGAGAACGCCCGAGCCGGGACAGGCGCAATAACGAATGGGTTGCAGAGGATGTCAATGTAGTCGGTATCGATGCGAGGCAAGCCATCACTATTTACGCCAAATTTCAGGAGGCCGGTGGTGCAGTATCCGTTAATTTGTGGTTTGAAATGGATGGAGACTTCCTGTCCTCAGCAAAATACCCGACCAAAAGGGAGGGAATTGTAGAGTTTATAGAAAAACTCAGACTCGAGTTGAAATCTACGGCTGTTGAAAATGTAATCTCAGAACAGGAAAGTGAGCTCTCCGCACTGGAGCGACAGCTCAACAGGCTTAAAAGAGATAAATCCGGTTACGAAAAAGATATTAAAGACGCCGAAAGGAAGATAGTGGAATCCAAAGCCAATATCGAAAAAAACCTAGTTGAGCAAAAGGAAATAGAAGAAGCCATTAAAAAGCAAAGGGAAAAAATCCAGATGACCCAAAGACAGCTCAGAGAACTTAATTAATTCAATAAATCGCATATCTTCCATATTATATTTCCGAGTACAGGTATCTGATCGCACCTTTTTCACTACTCGTAATAAAAGGTGTTTTGACTATTGATAAACCATTGATTTGGACGGGCTTAAAAGGGTGGAACTCTTTATAAACCCTCAATCCTGTTAGGTAGAAGATATATTATTGTAATAAATATATGAGAAAATATACACCGTTATTTTTTCTCAAAAAATCATCTCTCCACACCTGCTTTTTAAACTTTACGGGCAACATATTTACAAAATACATATAAATTAAAATATTAATATAATTGATGCACTTAACGGTAGCTTAACAATAGTTTAATTTTTGCCTTTAAAGTTTTTAAATCCATTTTTTTACTTATACGTATGTTCTTTTATCACATATTTTATATAATTATGATGTGTGGAAAAGTAAAAAGTTATCCACATTGAAATTATATTTATCCACATGGTGTTCACATATTGAAAAATGACAACAAATTATAATAAATTTTATCTGTTGTAACTTTGCCTCAGTGTTATTTGATAATTGTATTGCCATCACTAAAAAGTCAAGAAAAAATGTCTGAAAAAACGGGTATAGCAAGAACCGGTGGAGAGAATAAGATCAAGCCCTTGAGGAGAGAAGAGGATTTGAGTGGAATGATTTACGGTAAAATACAACCGCAGGCTGTGCCCCTTGAAGAAGTGTTGCTCGGAGCTTTAATGCTTGATAAAGAGGCTTTTCCCATAGTTATAGACATTTTGAGACCTGCCAGTTTTTACACCAATGCCCACCAATTGATTTTTAAAGCCATGATGGGATTATTTGAAAAATCGGTTCCCATCGACTTGCTCACCGTAAAGGATGCTTTGGTGAAAAACGGGGATCTGGATGCGGTAGGTGGAGCTGTTTATCTGGTTGAATTGACCAACAAAGTGGCCTCGGCGGCCAATGTGGAATACCACGCCAGAATAATATCCCAAAAATTTATTCAACGGGAGTTGATTAGAGTTTCTACTACTATTATTAACGACGCTTTTGACGAGACCAAAGACGTATTTGTCCTTTTGGATGAGGCAGAAAAGAACTTGTTTGACATTACCGATCAAAACCTCAACAGAGGATTTGAGCAATTGTCTTCTCTGGTAATTCACGCCAGGACACAGCTGGAGGAGTTGGCGGGTAAAGAAGATGGTTTGACCGGAGTGCCGTCCGGTTTTACGGGTTTGGACAGGTATACTTCGGGTTGGCATCCATCTGATTTGGTTATCCTTGCCGCCAGACCGGGTATGGGTAAGACGGCTTTTGCTATGTGCCTTGCCAGAAATGCGGCTTTGGAGCACAATAGGCCGGTAGCTGTATTTTCTCTTGAGATGTCTGCTTTGCAGTTGACCCAGAGAATGATATCCATGGAGGCCGGAATTTCAGGCGAAAAACTGAGAAACGGAAAGTTGGATGAATCCGAATGGGCGCGCCTGCATTCCGCTATTGATAGATTGGGTAATGTGCCCATGTACATAGATGATACAGCAGGTATCAATATATTTGAGTTGAGGGCTAAGTGCAGGAGATTGAAAATGCAACACGACATTCAATTGGTATTGATAGATTACTTGCAATTGATGAGTGGAGGAGTGGACAATAAAAAGGGCAATCGCGAGCAGGAAATTTCTGCCATTTCGAGGGCTTTGAAGGGGATGGCAAAGGAATTAAATGTTCCTGTAATTGCACTGTCACAATTGAGTAGGGCAGTGGAGACCCGATCGGGTAGTAAGAGGCCACAACTTTCCGATTTGCGTGAATCCGGTGCCATCGAGCAGGATGCGGATATAGTAACCTTCCTGTATCGCCCCGATTATTACGAATTGGAAGAGTCCGAAAACGAGGACGGTTTTACCGAATTAATACTTGCAAAACACAGGAATGGGGCACTTGGAACTGTAGAGCTCAAATTCATCAAAGAACACGTTAAGTTTATCGACTTTGCTGGCGAATCTTTCGATCAGATAATTGGCGGAGATTTTAGCGGAGAGGACGGTTTTATCACCCGAAGTTCCAAAATGAATGACGACGAAAATGTACCCTTCTAATTTTTT
>JAGTVA010000160.1 GCA_018224445.1 Saprospiraceae bacterium | reverse complement strand
GGTTAAGCCCCTCAGCGCTGATGGTACTAGGCTTAGGCCCGGGAGAGTAGGTCGTTGCCAATTATTTTTAAATCATACAACCCGTTGCGGATACGTTCCTCAACGGGTTTTTTTATGCCCCGTACTCTCCCTTTTTCCTCCAGGCAAAAACTTAATACCCCGTAAAATGTTACCATTTTAAATATTTGATTATGCCTCCTTTTGAAGAAGAAATTAAATCCGGTAACTTTCAATCCGAGCAGCACAAGGCTATGTTGAATATCGTGTATACCGGCAATTGGTTTCAATACCAGCACGCCGGATTCCTAAAGAAATTCCACATCTCTCTTCAACAGTACAATATGTTGAGGATACTCAGGGGCCAGGGCAGTTCTATGGCAATGAATGACATCAAAAGCAGGATGTTGGATAAAACACCCAATATGACCAGATTGGCCGACAAACTCATCCAAAAAGCCCTGGTAGATAGAACCAGGTGCCAAAAGGACAGGAGAGTGGTGTTCCTGAAAATATCGGATGGCGGTTTGAGATTGCTCAATCGTATAGACCTTCAATGGGCCGATGAATTCAGGCCCGAGTATCGCTTGTCGGTTGAAGAGGCTTTTATTGTCAACCAATTGATGGATAAACTGAGAACTTGATATAGTTTTTTCGAGGATCAATAATTCATAACATTTATTGTGAGAACCATTTTACACAAATCTGAAAATAGAGGGAGGACCCAATTGGGTTGGCTGGATAGTTATCACTCTTTCAGTTTTGGCAATTTTTATCATCCCGATTTAACGGGTTTTGGTTTGTTGAGGGTATTGAACGATGATAAGGTGTCTCCCGGTGCGGGTTTTGCCACTCATCCACACCGCAATATGGAAATCATTTCCATTCCACTTTCCGGAGCATTAAAACACCGTGACAGCACGGGGAAAGAGGCCGTTATTAAGGAGGGAGATGTGCAGATTATGAGCGCGGGTTCAGGCCTTCATCACTCAGAGAAAAACGCCGCGTCCGATCGGCCTGTCGAATTCCTACAAATATGGATTTTACCGGAAGCGCCGGACCTAACCCCCGGATACGATCAACAATCCTTCACAGTTGAAAAGAGAATGAATAAACTCCAAACTGTGGTGGACCCGGAGGGTAAAGAGGGCGTTCAAATCAATCAAAAGGCGTGGCTCTACCTCGGAAAATACAATCGGGATGCCCAGTTGAATTACAAACTCAGAAATGCTGAAAATGGAGTTTATATATTTGTACTGGAGGGCGGTGTGTCGATAAACAGTGAGGATTTAAAGCGAAGAGATGGCCTGGGAGCAGTGGGTGTAAGTGAATTGGATATAAGCATTTCGAAGGACTCAGAGTTGCTTTTAATTGAGGTTCCGATGGATCAATAGTGTTTCTAAACGTCTGGCCTATTTTATTTGAAGCAGCACATCCCTGTAGTATCTCTTTTCATCTTCGTACCAGGTGCGCACTTCAAAACCTGCGAGTTCCGCCAATTTTTCGATGTCTTCGTGCCGGTACTTTCTTGATATTTCCGTCTGGAGTAGTTCCCATTGTTCGAAATAAAAACTCCGGTTAAATTTTTCAAAGAAAACCTCTTGATTTTCACGGCTCACCAGAAAACTTTTTGCCACTCCTTCCAGTGGGTCGTACTGGGGAAAATGACTGAATTTTTTCAAATCAAAATCAGCACCCAACTCCCTGTTGAGCCTGTGAAGCAGGTTGAAGTTAAAATGAGCGGTAATCCCCCCTTCGTCGTCGTAGGCACTTTGGATGATCCGGGGATCCTTGTGGAGATCGAAACCCACCAGCAATCGATCCGATCGATTCATTTGCCCACCTATTTTTTTAAGAAAATTCACGGACTTCGTTTGGGTCATATTGCCAATGTTTGAACCCAGAAATAGAAAAACTTTTTGGTGGCCTTCGGGAAAAGTGTCCGGAGAGTCCAAAGCCCTGTTGAAATCCATGGCTATTGGATGTATTTCCAATCCGGGTATCCGACGGCTGAGCCTCGATTTTAAAAGGTCCAGGACGTGAGGGCTGATATCCAATGGAAAATATTTGAACTTTATACCCTTTTTGAAAAAGGAATGAAGCAACAATTCCGTCTTGGTTCCATCTCCTGCTCCCAGCTCTATGAGATTAAAAGAAGGTGCATCGCCCATGATATCCTTTAGGATTTGGGAGTGTTGAGTACTGAAGATATCAGCTTCGCAACGGGTGGGATAATATTCCGGCATCTGCATAATTTCCCTGAAAATTTCATCGCCCAGATCGTCGTACAGAAGCCAGCTGGGCAATGATTTTGGGTTTTTTGACAACCCCCTGGTGACTACCTTTTCAATGTTGAGGTTTATCAGGGTTGCAGTGTCTTTACTTTTCATTAGCAAAATTTAGGGATATCCTATGACGGTGATTTCGAAAACTCTGATTCTAACAATAAACACAAATTACTCTATTTAGATCAGAAATCACGGGGGAAATATTCTTACAATCTTTTGGCTGCCCATATAAATACACTTCCTAAGGGAATATAGATAGCTGTACAGTACGAGCTTTCCATCCTAATTCCCAATCGTTGAAGCGGACTGCTGACCTTTATTATAAGCATAAAATTTATTTAGCACAATTTTTGCTTTACAGAG
>JAGTVA010000159.1 GCA_018224445.1 Saprospiraceae bacterium | reverse complement strand
CCAGCGTGGTTTACTTTTGTAGCCGGAGAAGAAGAGACCCTGAGTATAGACGTGTTTATAAGTGAATGCCAGAATAACCAAGGGGTGCAAATAGCATTGTACGAGTTGAATTGTGATGTTCCATTTGACCCCACTCAGCAGAGTGATGGAATTCAACCCAGTGCTGACCAACTGGTATCAGATTGTAGTTTGGTTAGCTCACCGCAACAGGGTACTGTGAATTTTACGGTGAATACCCAGCCGGGACAGGTGTATGGAATCGTAGTAGACGGATGGTCAGCCGACGAGTGTAAGGTAGAAGTTCAAGAAGTACTCAGTGGTGGAGAACCCCCGGAATTGGAGGAGGATCTTATCGGCGAGCCGGAATTTGATCCCATACCACCTTGGGACAAAGATACCATTTGCGCGGGAGCTGTTGATGTACCGTTCACTTTGGTTGGAGAAGTTCCCAATGCCTGTACCTACATTTGGACCTTGGAGAATGTAGACTTAATGACTATCGACACCCTTGAGGTGGAAGATCCGACAGAGGTTTTGATTGATTTTCCTGAACCCGGAGAATATGAAATTTGTGTTTCTGCCACGAACTTGTGTGCGTCTACCGAGCCTGTTTGCCGCACGGTATGGGTACTTCCACTTACTCCGGAAGTGACCATAGATACTTTGTGTAAGCGAGAACCCTACGTATGGTTGGGTCCTTTTGGTGAAGTTCTGGAGACTTACGATGGCTTTGCAGACGATTGGGGATTTGGAATGAATCCCAATCCCGGCCCTTTCGAGGATATGAGAGTTGCAGAAAATCAATGGGGATGTGTGGTGGATGCCTTCCTCGAATTGTACGTGGTTCCCGATAACTACCTGCCTACCGTAGGAGATGATGAATATTTTCAGGAAGTCATTTGTTTTGGAGATAATTTTGAAATGCCAGATGGTTCTCAATATACTCAAACGGGAATTTTTGGTACTGAAGGTGAAATATTTATCCCTCAACAGTCCTTCCCGGAATGCGATAGTTTTTTCATTCTCGAATTGAGTGTGTTGGAGGTTAGGCTGAATTGGGCCGATCCGGCGTGTATCGACAATGTAATATTTATCTACGTGGATGATGTTCCGACTCCTCCTGAGTTTTTGCCAGGAGGTGCTGGACAGGAGATTTATATCCAATGGGTGAGGTTGAGCGATAACGACACCTTGTTCGTAGGGACCCAATCCGCTGGAACTCTCTTAGATGGTTTGGTTTGGGAAATTACTCCTGACGATTTCAACAGCGATATAGAGACGTTTGAGGCTACTATTATCATGGATATTGACGGAGAGCCTGATCCCGGTTGTTTATTTGGCCCCTGGGAAATTACTATTGACCTGAATGACTTGTATCCGGATGAACCGGATGTCACTTATCCTGATGTAGTTTGTACCGACAACCTGGTGGCTATAGAGGTAGAAGATGTTTTTGGATCCGGATTGGAGTACGAATGGGAGATTATGTTGGATTCTTCGGATTATATAATCGTGAATGATTCGACAGAGACTTTACTTGAAATAATTTTCCTTACTGAGGAAACTGTAGAGATTTGTATCACGCCTTATAATTTGTGTGGCCCCGGAGATCCTGCTTGTATTGAAATTGAAGTATCGGAGCCACCGGTATCGGATGCCGGACCTGATGATATTTCGTGCGATTTGACTTATACCATGCAGGGCGGAGGAGACAATGGTGAATGGACCGTTGCATCCAGGCCGATGAACTCTACCGTCAATTTTGTCGACAACACAGACCCACAAACTGATGTAACTGTAAACCTATACGGTGAATACAGTTTTGTGTGGACCGAACGGATTGGAAATCTCGTGAGTTGTGCCACCAACGACACGGTAAGTATTTTCTTCAATGAGCCGCCATTGATAACGAATATCAGATACGAGTGCGATTCACTCGGTCAATTTTACACAGCCACTTTTGACATTATCGGAGTGACCGGACCTTATGAATTGGTTGTAGGCCCAGGGACTATTGACAGTGCGTCCTACACTTCTCCATTAACCCCTGATTTACAACCGATTGAGGTAGTAGTTTCTGATGGGAATGGATGTGAATCTGAATTGATTGTACTCAATGTGAGGTGTGATTGTCCGACCGAAGTAGGTCAGTTGAATATATTGGCCTTAAACCTCTGCGAAGACGATTGCTTTGAAACTGAAAACTACTACGACGATTCTGAACAGGTCTACGTGCCAGGTCAGGATACCGTACTATTCTTCTTACAAACCACCAATATGTTCTCAGTGGATGAGGACGATTGGGTAGATGTAAATAACGATGGAGTATTCTGTGGAGATGTATTGAATGTAGATATAGATGTGCCTTATTATGTATACGTGGCAGTAGGTCCCATTGATTCGTTAACTGGTTTTATCGATCTGGATCTGGAGGATTTTGAAAATTGTACCAGGATTACCCAGCGCAAGCCCATCACCTGGAGAGGCCAGCCGATAGCGGAGGCTTTTGGAGGTGAAATTTGCGGCGTCGAATTCACACTTAATGGAACCGCCAGTTTCGGTGATGGTTTGTGGACACAAATCAGTGGTCCGGGCACCATCGACTTTGACGATGCGAATGACGTAAATACTTCAATTACCGCAGACTTGTGTGGGGATTATCAATTGCAGTGGAGAGAATCCAACTTTGGTTGTGCAGATTCTATTCAAGTTGATGTAGGATTGAATTGCATCCCTGAACTGGGCGATGTTTCCTTTAACTGCGACAACGAAGATATTTCCTATTGGTTGAGCTTTGAAATTGAATCCGGTACGCAGGATTTTGAGGTGGTATATCCCACCGGGTACGAAAATGCCATATCGGGCAGTACATTTACGCATCCTGCAGTTCCTAACAGAGGTGAGGTGCTCGATACCTTCCTCATAGTGGATGCCAATGGGTGTGAACTGGAAGTGATTCTGGACATCAATTGTAATTGTCAGCCGATACCCGGAGAAATGGACGGAGAAATAGATGTATGTGAAAGTCAAAATCAGGTTGAAGTGGGAGACTTCATTGTCGATCCATTCTTTGAGCCCGGTGATGTCGGTACTTTTGTACTGCACACTTCGCCCGGAACAGATCTCGTGGATCCATTGGTGGTCAACGATGCCGGAGTATTTAATTTTGATGATACTACCGGAATTGAGTGTAATGTTACTTATTACATTTCTCATGTTGTGGGCCCACCCGATTCATTGGGTAATGTGGACTTTTCCAACGGTTGTACCAGGGTAGGCCCCGGGCAGCCAGTATTGTGGAGATGCGAGCCCACCGCTGATGCTGGGGACGATCCCGATCCCATTTGTGGAATAACCGATGTTACCCTGAGTGGAACTTCAATGCACGGTACCGGATCCTGGAGCGGAGGTTTGGGTGAAATTGCAGATCCAGATAATCCGAATACCACTTATACTCCGGATTCCTCTGAAATTGGTACAGTGGTTACGCTGACTTATACCACCGAAGGAGATGAGGGCGTATGTCCATCTGTATTTGACGAAATTTCTTTCCTCGTAGATGAAGAGAGAATTGCAGATGCGGGCGCAGATCAAATTTTCTGTGAAATAGAAGATGTTCAGTTGAGTGCAAATTCAAACGGTGAGCCCGGCATGTGGTCAGGTGGGAGCGGAACGTTTAACGACGCGACACTGAACAATGCTGTATATTCTCCCGATGTATCCGAGCAGGGTGAAATTATTACCCTGACCTGGACCACCACTGCAGGAGAGGGTTGTCCCGAGGTAAGCGATGCGATGACTATAGAGATTGTGGACGATTTGACTGCAGTTCCCGGAGAAGACCGCATAGCTTGTTTCCTGAGTACGGACTTAGATGCCGAACTACCGGGCAACCTCAATGGTGTGTGGACATCCGCTGATCCCGGTGTGGTATTTGAGGATGTCAACAGTCCTTCTTCCGAGGTTACCGTACCTGATTTGGGAACCTATTGTTTCACCTGGACCGTCTCTATAGGAGATTGTGAGCATTCGGATGAAGTGTGTATAACTTTTGTCGATGCCCCGGTGGTAGTGGATACGACTTTTGAATGCAACGATGTAAGTACGCAGTATTTTGTCACTATATTGATAGAGGGTGGAGATGCATCCAGTTACACAGTAAATGGAGACCCCATTACAGGAAATGAGTATATTTCGGACTGGATTGGATCCAATCAGCCGGCGACTTTCATTATCAATGACGTGAATGATTGCGGGCCCTACGAGCTAAATGTTCGCCATGTGTGTGAGTGTTTAACAGAAGTGGGAAGCATGAATGGCCCGATTCAGATATTGTGTGAAGACGAAACCGCTAATTTCAGTGGATTCTACAACGACTCGGATGAATTTTTAGATGGAAATGACATCAGGGTTTATGTCCTTCACGATGGCGATGCCAATGATCTGGGTTCTATCCTTGAAATGAATACTACCGGAACATTCGGATTTGGTGCAGGCATGAATTTCGAAGAGAGCTACTGGGTAGCTGTTGGAGTTGGTGATTCACTGGGCAATGCCTTAGATTTGGAAGATCCCTGCCGATTATTCTCCAATAGCGTAGAAGTGATTTGGTACGAGTATCCCGATGCGAGTATAGCTACTCCGAATATATTGACCTGTGCTGTTACAGAAGTGACAATTACAGCGAATATAGACGAACCTTACATTGATTATGTCTGGAGTACAACCAACGGCAATATTGTTGGTGCTTCAAATATGAGGGATGTAGTGGTTTCTTCTGTCGGAACCTATACACTGGTAGTTACTGATACGAGATCCGGTTGTTCTTCAACCGATCAGATAACGGTGACCGATGATGTCACACCGCCCGATGTGGTTATTGAAACTCCTGAGACGCTGACTTGTGCAGTCCTTGAGGTTGAAATCGACGGCAGTGGATCCAGTTCGGGTAACTTCACTTATGAGTGGAGCGGACCGGGCATAGTAGCCAATGGAACCAGCCCTGTTGTGACTGTAAATGCACCGGGTACCTATACACTCGAGGTTACAAATACAGACAATGGATGTACAAGTGATGCTTCGATGACTGTAAATCAGGACATAGTACCTCCTGTAGCTGCGGCTACAGTAAATGCAGAATTGGATTGCAGTACAGATGAAGTAACTATCTCTGCTCAGGGCTCCAGCGAAGGTGCTGAATTTACCTACAGTTGGGAAGTTGACGGCGTCGATGGAAATATTGTGTCCGGTGCCAATCAGTTTGATGCTGTAGTGGATGAATCCGGAATATATCAATTGGTGGTGACCAATACCGACAATGGGTGTAGAGATACTACAACTATCGAGGTCATTGAAATTGACGACATTATAACCGGTGCAACCATTACCACAGCTGGAATCGATTGTTTTGGCGACAGAGATGGGGTACTGACCATTGAAGAAGTGGAAGGAGGTACAGCACCTTATCGCTATTCCTTCGACGGTGGCGCTACTTTTGGAAACAATCCGGAGAGAGTGAATGTCAACCCCGGGACTTATGACATTGTTATTGAAGATGCCCGAGGTTGTATTTATGAAACCCCTGTGACTTTGGTAGAGCCGGAATTACTGGTGGTCGATCTCGGACCGAACGTAGTAGTTGAGCTCGGTCAAACCGTAACGCTGACCGCTGAGGTAAATACCGATGAAAGCAATATTGAGCAGTGGATTTGGGATCCGTTATTGGATCCGACCTGTGAGAATTGCCCGGATCAGGTATTCCTTCCCGAAGGTGAAACTTTTGTTCAGTTGACGGTCATTGACTCAAACGGATGTGTAGCTACGGCCAGTGTAAGTGTATTTATTACCGTGGTGCGCGAGATCTATATCCCCAACATATTTAGTCCAAATAGAGACGGAATCAACGATTACTTTGGAATCTATACCGCTCCATTGCGAGTAAGAGAGATCAAAGAATTTAGAATCTGGGATCGTTGGGGAGAGCAAATGTTTCAAAGAGAGGGCTTGCCTTCTCCGACTGAGCTCAATGAAACCAATGCATGGGACGGAACCTTTAATGGCGAGCCAATGCAACCCGGAGTTTTTATCTACTATATCGTAGTCGAATTCGCAGATGGGGTTGAGGAAGTCTATCAAGGAGATTTTACGCTCATGCGATAGAAGAGGAATCGTCTTTTATAAATGAATATTTTAGGGGGAGCCATCCGCGGATGAGTTCCCCCTAACTTTTTTGACTGGAATCTAATCCGGGTTAAAAGATACAGCCTTATCCCGCATTATTCATGAAGAATTCTTTGCAAAGCTATATCCCTTCATAAATGGTCACGTGCTCAATTTTTTGTCCTCACCGTAACTGGTGCTACGGCTGCGGGAAAATATCTTCTCGCGCCCCCATTTCTATTGCGATGCGCTGAGCGATAGTCGAAGTGGCCTATAGCCTCTCACGACAAACCCCTCATAAATAATGCGGGTTATACTCGAGAAAACCAGCAGAAAGCACTAACCATTCTTTGAAAGGATAAAAGATTATTTATTCGATCTTGGATTTGAAATTTCTTCGGGAAGCATTCAAAAAGATATTGAGAAAATTAGGAAGGAATTCGGCATTTAAATTTTAAATGACCGAGTTAGGAATGGATACTATCTGGATGAGTAGAACAGCATAAACATTGATAGTTTTCTGCGATTTTTTGAAATTGAGAATACAGCTGATTTGTTAGCAGAAACTTTGAAAGACCGCATGGACAACCTCGATTTAATTCAATTTGAATCGGCTATCAGGTTAAGGGGTATGAGAATTTAAAGCTCCTTTTAAAAGCGATTAAACTCCGCAGAGAAATTACTTTTATTCACGAAAGATATCAGAGAGAAAAGCGAATCAAATACGCTATTCAGCCATACCTGCTGCAAGAATATCAACACCAATGGCACCTTGTCGCATTTGTACCCAACAATAATGATATGAGAGTTTCCGGCATAGGCAGAATTTATGAGCTGGAAGTTATTAAAAAAGTTTTTTCCGACAATCTCGATACCGATCCTTCTCCCTTATTTCGTAATATATCAGGGGTTACTTACTCGGTAAACCATCTGAGTCTCCCCATAAAAACAAACGCCCGATTGTATGACAATCAGGCGTTTATAGTTTTTTCAGCAGACCCACAAGGATTCGAACCTTGACTAGCGGCACCAAAAACCGATGTGCTACCATTACACTATGGGTCTAAAGAGACGCAAAGATAAAATAAACTTTTTTAAGTTAAATATTATTTTTCATTTTTTTGTTTTATTAACTGCCGATTCCGTTGTTTACTCGCTACAGAGCTGATATATTTCCGGGAGGTTTCTACCCAGGCCATCGTAATCCAGGCCGAATCCGAGTACAAATTTATTGCTGATGGAGAATCCCACCCAGTCTATTTTATAATCGAACTCAAAAGCATCGGGCTTGAACAGCAGAGTTGAAATTTTAACATTAGAAGCCCCGGCCTTTAACAGTTCTTGTTTTAAAAAAGAAATGCTGGCACCGGAATCAATAATATCCTCAACAATCAGCACTTCTCTGCCACTTACTTCTTTTTCCCAGTGTTGGGTCATCAGCACCTTCCCGGTACTCGACATTCCGGAGTAGGACTTCAGGCGAACAAAATCCATTTCAATCGGGATGTCGATAGCCCTCACCAAATCAGAGGCATAAATTACAGCTCCGTGCAAAACGCTGATAACCATAGGAACTTCCCCCTTTTTTCCATAATAGGTAGAAATCTCTTTGCCCAGTTTTTTGATTTGTCGAAATAAATCATTTTTTTCAATGAGCACCTGAAAATTCCTGTCGTGTACTTTAACTGTATTACTCATATATTTTTAGTTGGTCAGATAGAAGTGAAATCACAAAATGGAAAATAATTTCAAACTGCAAAACTACCCTTGAGTCGGGTCTTTTCCTAATAAGGACAGAGGTTTTTAGATTGATTGTAATTATTTTGAGAGTTGTTTATTGGACGGTTGAAAATAGGTCAGATATATGCTATTAAAAGATATACATTGATAAATTGAACATCGCACAAGGTTTTATCGTTACCTAAATGAGAACGGAGGAAAAGAGCTAATTCAGAGAAGCTGCCATAGTACCAAACTTACCAAAAAAGTCAAATGATTATTACAGTCTGTGGAATTCACGGATAATTAATTGCAAGTTTTCATCATTGCTTTTTCACATCAATAATACTACTTGAAATTTACGTGTTCTTTTCCCCGGACAAAGAAAAAATTTATTTATTTAACTACAAAAACATACGAATTATGAACAATTCAGGAACAGGAATTTTAGCATTTTTAGCAGGATTAGCAACCGGTGCCACTTTAGGCATATTATTTGCACCCAGATCGGGAGAAGAGACCCGTAAAATTATGGGCGATAAGGTTGATGAATATTCCGGCGAGGTCAAAAAACAAGTCGATGATATGGTCTCAACCAGCAAAAAAGAAATAAACAAGGCCAGGAAAAAAGCCATGCAAGCGGTAGAAAATACAGCCAGGAATTTGAAAGAGGTCGAAGACAATGTGACTGATGAAGTTAAAGGTAAAGTAAATCAGGCCGCTAAAAAGGTGACCAAGTAAGCTTATTAGATTATATCACAGCTTGATTACTTCGTATCAAATGCACAACGGCTAGTATCAATTATTTACTGGTTGCCCGGGTGAATCAATTAGATTAAGAGGAATCCAGGTCTCCTTTAGGGATGGTTGCAAAAACCTTTTTAACAGTGGATGCTAAATACACGTGAATGTCAATAAAAGATAAATCCGATTTTGAGAGCTTGATTGAGCATCTCACCAACTACCTGAATGCCAAGTTTGAATTGGTAAAATTAAATGCGATGGAGGTTGGAACCAATGTGGTTTCCGGCATCCTGAAACTACTGGTAGTGGGAGCATTGGTTTTTACTGTTTTTATTTTTTTAGGGTTTGGAGTAGCATTTTGGCTGAGTGAATTATTCGATAACCAGTATAGCGGATTTTTTATAGTCGGCGTTCTGTTTCTCATTATAATTTTCCTCATCGCATTGCTTTGGAGGTCTTTAGTTAAACCCACTGTGTTGAGAATTTTTATTCAAATACTCCAGGATGAAGAGAATTAAAAGTTTAAAAGATCTTAAGGTTGCAAAGCTCGAAGCCAGATTGGCAGCAAAACAGTCTTTTCAAGAAATGGAAGGGTCCGGAAGCAACATCAAAGCCAATTTTGATGGAGTTACCTCTGTGGTGCAGGGAATTGCCCGGATTGCCAATATGGGTGGAAGGAAAAGATCTGGCATCAAAGACCATGACTCTGTGATGGATTTGGGAATTTCAGTAGCCAGTCAATTTGCATACGGCAAGGTCAAATGGAGAGCAGTGGTCATTCCCCTCGCAATTTGGTTGATTAAAAGCGGGTATATACACGAGCTAAGTCAAACAAAGAAATCAGATATTTATGGCCTGATGTTAAAGGGAGTTAGAAACTTGAGAAAAAGTCTAAAAAAAAAGAATTAATTAAATAACACCATGGGTAAAAAGAAGAAAAACAACGGAAATGCAGTAGTCTGGGCATTGGCCGGACTGGGGGCAGGATTGGCCATTTCCCTGCTTATTACTCCCGAGAGAGGAGAGGTAATGAGAAATAGAATAAAAAACAAAGCAGTGGGAAAATTGGATGATTTTCTCGAATCGGTCGAATCCACTCTGGAGAAAGCTTATGACAAAGCGATGGCAGAAGAAGCTTCATCAAACAACAACTCCTAATAGCAACCCCAGCCTGGGGTGTTATATTTTTTTAACTTCGATTTCATTGCACGAGGTATAATTTATTGTAAACAGGGGTAGTGAAAAGTTTATAGAGATTGTATAAATTTGCTTCTTTTCGAATTTGATACTACCAATGAAAATTACACCTTTATTTTTTTCTTTATCCGGAATTTGGAGCACGATTAAAAACAGTGATAAAAAACCTTCCTTAATTGACCGGGAGGTTTTTTTTGGCGATCCCCTAATTTCGGGAGCCCAACTCTCTCCCGATGGAAATTACATCAGTTTTCTGAGGCCGTATGAAAAAACAAGAAACATCTGGGTGAAGACGCGGGATCAGTCTTTTGAGGAAGCCGTGCCACTCACCCACCAGAAGGCCCGGCCGATCAGCAATTATTTTTGGTCCCGGGACGGAAAGTACATTCTCTTCATAAAAGACAACGAGGGGGATGAAAACTTCAATATATACGCCGTTAACCCGGCTGACCTAAAAAAAACTCCTACCCCCGACCTTCACAACCTCACTGAATTGGATGGAGTTCGCGCGATTATTTATCACCTTTGCCGGAAAGATACCGACTTGTTGTACATAGGCCTCAATGACCGGGATCCGGCCTGGCACGATTTATACAGCCTGAGAATATCCACAGGGGAGCTGATTAAAATAAGGGAGAATACCGGCAGATACCTGAATTGGCTTTTTGATTTTGATGATCGGTTGCGAATGGCCGTTCGAAATCGGGAGGACGGGACCGGAGAGTTGTGGAGATTGGATTCCGGAGGTGAGGAGAAGTTGCTGGAGTGGAGCATTTTAGAGATGGTTAGTCCACTGGTTTTTCACCGCGACAATCAACATCTTTATTTGGTTTCAAACAAGGGCGCCGAAAATGATCTCAGTGCCCTTTACCTATTGAATATTGAGACGGGGGCTATGGAGCTTATTGAGCGAGACCCCGAGGCTAAGGTGGATTTTGGCGGCTTGTTTTATTCGGAAAAAAACAAATCCATTATCAGCACCTCGTATACAGACGACAGGAGCAGATATTATTTTGTGGAGGCGGAATACGAGAGGAGGTTTCGCAAGATTGAAGCCGAATTGAGTGGAGTAGAAGTGAGCATGCGCAGTCCCACTTTGGACGAAAAGTGGTGGTTGGTAAGTGCTTATTCCGACACCGAGCCCGGTATTACCTACCTCTACGATTGGGACAATGAAGAGCTGAGTTTTCAGTACAAAATCAGGCCGGAAATTCCCCGAGAATCACTTACTCCCATGTACCCCATTTCCTATTCTTCCACTGATGGATTGAATATTCCGGCCTATCTGAGTTTGCCCAAGGGTGCTGGCACCAAAAATCTACCCCTGGTGGTGATGCCACACGGGGGTCCGTGGGTCCGAGATTATTGGGGGTATAATAATTTTGTCCAATTTCTAGCCAATAGGGGATACGCTGTGCTCAATCCCAATTTTCGGATTTCAACAGGATATGGAAAGGCATTTTTGAATGCCGGAAACAGGCAGTGGGGCGACTTAATGCAAGACGATTTGACCAGTGGAGTCAAGTACCTCATTGAAGAGGGAGTAGTTGATAAAAACCGGGTGGGTATTTTTGGAGGTTCTTACGGCGGTTACGCTACACTGGCAGGGTTGGCCTTTACCCCTGAGGTATATGCATGCGGTGTTTCATTCGTGGGCCCTTCCAATCTCATAACTCTTTTGGAATCCATACCCCCCTACTGGGAGGCTGGGAGAAAAATGTTTCACACCCGCATGGGCGATCCCACAACGGAGGAAGGTCACAAAGAACTCATTCGCCAATCCCCATTGAATTCCGCTCATCAAATACAGGCTCCCTTGATGGTGGTTCAGGGTCAGAATGACCCCAGGGTAAAAAAGTCAGAGTCGGATCAAATTGTGGTCGCTCTGAGAGACAGGGGATTTCCGGTAGCCTACCTAAATGCACCGGACGAGGGCCACGGATTTGCGAGGCCCATCAACAACATTTCCTTTATAGCGGCAATGGAGAAATTTTTAGCCGAATACCTCGGAGGCCGATATCAAGAGGATATGCCCGCAGAAGTAGCCGAAAGGTTAAAAGAGATCACTGTGAATGTGGATTCGGTCGAGCTTGAAAATTAGAATGGTAATCCGGATTCAGAATCTTGAGAAAGGCCTTCTACACTTTTTCAACCTGCCATTTTTAGATGTGATCCCAATTGAATTTATCGAGGCGAATTACGGCCTGAGTGAGTAATTGGATACAATGGAGGACATCTTCTTCGTGCACCATTTCTATGGTTTGGTGTAGATAGCGGGTGGGAACAGAAATAGCACCAGCAATGGATCCTCCTCTTCCGTACTGTTGCAGAGCTGCAGTATCTGTTCCACCTGCAGGGAGTATTTCCGTTTGCCATTTTATTTTGTGGTCATCGGCCAATTCCCTCAAATAAGCTACCATTCTGTAATCTGAAATGGCGGTACCATCCAGCACTTTAATGGCCGCACCTTCCCCCATTTTGGTTACCATTTCATGTCCCTGAGCCCCGGGGAGGTCATAGGCAATAGTGGTGTCAAGGCCAAAACCGAAATCGGGATCAATTCCACTGGTTGCTGTCCGGGCCCCTCTCAATCCAACTTCTTCCTGAACTGAAAAAACAGCGTAAAAATCATAGGGTATTTTTTTCTCCCGGAGATTTTTTAAAGTCTCGATGAGTATGTATACAGATATTCTGTTGTCCAGTGATTTCCCATTGAGACCCTTTCCCATTTTCATGAGGTCTCCCCTTCGGGTTATGGTATCGCCGGGCTTTACCAATTTCTCCAATTCCTTTTTTGGCAGCGCCGTATCGATAAAAAAGTCCTGAATTTCCGGGCTTTTTTTGCGCTCCTCTGCCTTCATGATATGTATGGGTTTGGATCCCATGACTCCCGGAACGTCTTTTTTTCCGTGGATGGTAACCCTTTGCGAAGTAAGTGTTTTGGGGTCAAATCCACCCAGAGGCTGGAACCTCACAAAACCATCGCTGTCTATGTGATTTACAATGAAACCAATTTCATCCATGTGGGCTGCGGCCATCACCTTTTTTTCAGAGCTGCCTTTTTTTATTGCAATGATACTGCCCATGGGATCTATTTTCCACTCATCCACCAAATCTTTTATTTCACTGATTATGATATTTCTGATTCGAGATTCACATCCGGGAGCGCCCGGTGTTTCGCATATCTTTTTTAACAAACTAAGGTTAATTTCCATTTAATACGAGCTTTCTATAATTAGAATTAGGGACTGCAAGATAGAAAAATTATGATTTTTTTGCAGCAAAAAGGCCGGCTGTTTTCTTTTTAAAAAGGGTACTGAAACTTATCTTCTGATCAGGGAATAAGCTTTTTAAACGAAGGACGGCGGATTTAATACCCGCTAAACGGCTTTATTGCGACAAGTTATCTATTGCACCTTAAGCCGGATATCTCAATCATTGGCTGATTTATCCTCTTCTTTTTCCTCCTTTTCTTCAAGTTTTTCTCTGGTCAGTTTTTTGATATAAAAAAACAAAAAAACCACGAGGAAAATGGGAAAGACAATGAAAGTGAGAACATTGCCGACAGTCCAATCTACCGGGCCTGAATCCCGGGGAATGTTTCTGGCTGTCTGAGCTGTTAGGTCGATGATGAATACTGTCAGCAAAAATAGAATACTCAGGAATTTGGTCTTCATTGCGGTACTTTTATATAGAAAGGAAATTTAGTAAAAATTGTTTTAATCAGGCCCATCACTTGAGTATAGTAATGTCCCCCTTGAGGAGTTTTTCCTGTGGAGATTCACAAACAAAGAATTCCACCTCAGCTATCCAGGCAAAAACTGCCGGATCCATGGCCTCATTTTCAAAAGTACCCTCCCAACCAATTTCAGGATCACTGGTTTCGAATACCTTGGTGCCCCATCGGTCAAATACCTGCATTTTGAAACTCAGTATTTCAACTTCCGGAGGAAATTCCGGTTTGAATACATCGTTAATACCATCTCGATTGGGACTGAAGGCGTTGGGAAAATACATGGGCAGTTGGCCCAGATCAAATTCGGATTTTTCCAGGGAAACCTGGCCTTCCAATACTTCACATATATTTTCGATAGTAAAGGGGAAATTCCCGGCTTCAGTAAATTCGCGAAAAAACAAAGAGGAACCATCACTCCAGGTGATATCGGAAAATTCTTCAAAAATACGTAGATCGACGACCAGGTTTCCATCCGCACAAATCAAGGTATCCTGGTAGTTTGGAAGTGGTGGCAACTCAGGTATAAAAAAGATATCGAGTGCTTTGCTGTCTGCACACCCTTCAAACGAGAGGGCCTCAACGGAGTAATTTCCATTCTCTGCTACTGTAATGGAAGAGCCGGTTTCACCTGTGGACCAGGTGTATTCTTCAATGGCAATCCCCTTGATTTCAGTTGCGGTGAGTATTATTTCATCTCCTTCACAACCGAGCGTATCTCCCGAAAGGTGGACTTCCGGGCTGATGGGAAAGGTGATAAAGGCTGAGTCTGAAAAGGGACAATTCCCAATGAGGTAATCGACGTAGTATTGCCCCGGCTCATTGACTACGATATCGATATCTGATTGCCCTGTACTCCATACAATATTTTCCGCCCTGCTGTCCAAATTGAGATCGAGAAACGACTGATCACAGGCGATGCTGTCCTTAATGGTAATAGTAGGGGTGGAGTTTATTACAGTAAAACTGTCCAGGTATATGCAGTTTTGAAAACTGGATTCGACAATATAAAGACCCGATTCCACGGCTTGAATCGATTGGGTATTTTGTCCGGAGCTCCATTGGTAGATTCCATCGATTTCATCAATTTGCGAGTTGAGCTCAACGGGAGCTCCATCGCATATTTCAAGGGTGTCAGATAAACTGGAAGTGGGCGAAAGTACCTCTATGGTCAAGGTGGCTGTATCGGGCAAAAGGCAATTGTTTTTCGACAGGGCGATCAATTGGACAACGTAGGTCCCCTCCTCTTCATAGAGGTGGACGGGGCTCCTCTCCTGACTCGTGCTGCCATCGCCAAAGTCCCAGCGGAACGATGTCGTGCCGGTGCTGTTATTTCTAAAATCAACGGTAAAGGGAGCACAACCTGTCGTTCCCACCCCAGCAGAGATTCTTGCGATAATTTCAGTGAGCTGAAAATCAAATTTGATGGCTCCCAAATTGCAATTGGTGGAGAGGTTTTCCGGCCCTGCTACCCCGGGGGTAGTCGGGAAATTATCAATCCCACCACATCCTGCACATACTGCTTGATAGATGGTTCCCTCCCTGCTGAACCTGCTGGTGCCGCCATCCACATGCTCTGCACCTCTGCCAAACATGGTGGTCCCTCCAAAAAAGGTAGCGTAGATGAGTTCAGTCGCATCCTCCTCCAGTACTAAAAAGTAAAAATCGTCTCCGTCGGTGTTGCGCTGAAAGGCATCGATGGTTGTCGGAAGCCCAATAGTGGAACTGCTATTGACAAAAGATTGATTGACTTCCCCCCCCCATCCGGAAGTATAAATTCTGTTGCAGTCGTCTACCATCAGTGCAGTGAGAGAAATATCCAGGACTCCTCCACCCGACCCGTAAAGAGAGGTAAATTCCATCTCTCGGAGGTCGTTGGAAAGCCTTTTTATAAATTGACGCCCATTGGCCACGGAATACACTCCCTCTGTAGGATTCATTGCGCCGAGGGATTGCCCTAAAAGATAAACTCTATCCGTCAAATCCACATCCACAAAATACACCTGATCGTAGTCATTGGTTCCTATGAAGGTAGAGGCCAGTAATAGTTGTCCGTCTCCACTTAATTTACTAATAAAACCATCGGTTGGCCCCCCTTGAAAATTGGTATTCACCCCTCCCGGAGTCGTTGGAAAATTACTACTTCTCGTACCCCCTGCTACCAGGAGATCCCCATTGCTGTCGATTTTGATGGAATAAGCGGCATCGTTGGAAGATCCCCCTAAATAGGTGGAAAACCTGAGATTGGAGCAGTTGCGATTGAGGCTGAATACTACCCCATTGAGCAATCCCCCGGGACCCCCGGGCTGAAAAACTCCCGATGTGGTGGGGAAATCCCTCGAACTACTTACCGTGGCCACGTAGATGTTGTCAAACGCATCTACGATCACTTCTCCCCTAAACTGGTCACCGTAATTCACTGCCAGATTGAAATCCAGTGCATTTACTCCATCGTTATTGCTTCCGCCAATGTAAGTTGAACCTATCAGTGCATTTCCCGATCCATTTAAAACGGTAACTACAATATCGGCGCCTGTAATGGATATATTGTTGGTAGAGGTGGGGTTTAATGCTATCCCTCCTCTTAAGTTTTGGTTGTAAGCATCTGAGGTAGTAGGGTAATTTTCGGAGCTGGAAATTCCCATAATAACCAGTTGATTGCTGGAGTTGACAATTAAGCTATTTGGTATATCTGTTCTGTTTCCCCCCAGGTAGGTGGAAAAAATTCTCTGGGTACCGTCCGCACTGAATTTGGTAATGGCCATATCGGCAATTCTGTTATTTCCGTCGGGAAAAGAATTGAAAGAAGTTTGAAAAGCACCCAGGGTGGTTGGATAACCCGGCTCAAACACGGTACCCGCGGCAAAGAGTTCCCCGAACAAACCGGGTGTAGCTGATGTGCCCCAATTGTCTGCAAATGAGCCACTGTATGTCGAAAAGATAAGAACGGGATCGATGACCAGGGGCACAGAGGGATTGTACCCCTCGGGAAGCTTAAAGCTGACGATGGAATCGTTTTTAACAAAGTCGGAAGGTATGTAGTGTTCTTTTCCTTCTATTATTTGATAGGTGTAGGGTTTTTGCTCAAAAATATCGTGGATTCCGGTATGGTACTTGAGATTGTCGTCTATTTGTTCAATTTGGTTTAACCCCTCGTAGGCCAGCTGTATTTGAGAGGGATGGGCACCGGGATGCACGATAAAATCGTATTTTAGTACACCGTCTTTTATGTATATTTTATAGTCTATGCCGTCGTAAACGTCGATGAGTTCAACTTTTTGATAAGCTTTGACATCGGTAGCCCAGGCGGAGGGATCGTTGCCCCTGAAGTAATTGAAATACTCCGTAGAGGGATGGTGCCCGCGGTGTTGAAAAGAGTTATTTGATCCCTTAAAGTGGATTTTGAATGCAAAACAGTTAATGGGGTAATCAGTAAAGGAACAGTTTTCATCAAATTTGCAGGCAGCTCTGTTTCTAAGGTCTGTTGGGTCCTGTTGCAACCAGGTGAGTCCTCCTTTTTCAATGTACAGTATATTGGACCCCAAATTAGCCCGGTAAAGAATGTGGTCCGCCCATTGGCCTTTGTTTTCCTGAAAGTAATAGTTGTCCTTAACCGGTTCTACCGGAAGGTGTTCGCCCATACCATTGAGGCTGAAGCTACTGAAAAACAGCAAGAATATACAATTGAACAAACCCATTGAATTAATTGGTGCATTAAATGGGGTCCACAGGTTTTGAAATACTTGCTGAATAATCAAAATTGTTATTTTATAGTATTGCTGTAAAGTGGTTTAAAATAATTAGTCGGCCTGTTTCGGTGTAAACGATTAAATTTCAATACTTTTATGCTTAAAACAATGAGCCAGTTAATATAACAGTTAAAAAGACTATTAGCGTTTAAAAATGAACGGTCTTTTTTAAATAAAAATATTTTGAATATATCTTTCCAATTCTAAGTATTAGTTTACACTACACCACTATTTTTGTACAATGATTGACAAATTAAAATCCATTAAAGACCGCTTTTATTTACTGGAAGAACAAATGTCTGATCCAGAGGTAGTTGCGGACCAAAAGCGATTTGCCAAATTGCATAAAGAATACAAGGACCTGATCCCTTTGGTAAAGGCATTTGACCAATTGTCCTCCGTCTATGAGGAGATGGGACAGGCCAAAGAATTGATGAATGAACGGGATGAGGGAGTCAGAGAAATGGCCCGTGCAGAGTTGGAGGAATTGACGGAATCCAAAACGGAATTGGAGCAGCGGCTGAAAAAACTGCTGATACCCAAGGATCCCGAGGACTCAAACGATGCGCTGTTTGAAATCAGAGCGGGTACCGGGGGAGATGAAGCCGCCATTTTTGCAGGCGATCTGTTCAAGATGTATACCTCTTATTTTGAGGAAAAGGGCTGGAAATACGACATAGTGAATCTCAGCGAAGGTACATCCGGAGGCTATACCAAAATTGTAATGGAGATCAGTGGAGAGGAAGTATTTGGAAATCTTAAATACGAATCCGGGACGCATCGTGTTCAGCGGGTTCCCAAAACGGAGTCGCAGGGCAGGGTACACACCTCAGCTGCAACCGTGGCGGTCCTTCCCAAGTACGAAGAGGATGAAATCGATATCGGCAAAGAAGATCTGAGGGTGGATACCTTCAGGTCGAGTGGAGCAGGAGGGCAACACGTCAATAAAACGGATTCCGGAGTGAGGTTGACTCACCTGCCTACGGGAATTGTGGTGGAGTGCACAGACGGCCGGTCACAAATAAAAAACAGGGAAATTGCGCTCCAGAGGTTGTACCAGAAAATTCAGGATGTCAAGCGGAAAGAAGAACAATCAACCATAGCGGCTCACAGAAAATCTCTGGTGGGTACCGGTGACCGCAGCGGGAAAATACGCACTTATAATTATCCGCAAAACAGATTGACGGATCACCGGATTAATCTTACGCTGTACAATCTCGACCAGGTGGTTTCAGGCAAAATCGAAGAGATAATCGAAGCTCTTCAAATGGCTGAAAATGCAGAAAAAATGCAGGAGGGGAACAGCCAATAATTGAACCTTTAGTGTTCCCGGCGAATAAGGTGCTAAATAATTATTGATCTGCACAAGGCTCGAAACAATCGACCAAAAATATATTAAAGAAATGGATAAGAAAAACATTGCTATTCTAATGGGCGGCCTGAGTGAGGAGAGGGTAATTTCCCTGAAGAGTGCTGCTTTTGTGGAAGAGCATTTGAGTAAATCTAAATACAGGAGCCGGGTGATCATACTCGACGAGGACAGATGGTACGACAGAGACAGCGGAGAGGAGGTAAACAGAAATGATTTTTCAGTTCAATTTGGGGGTGAAAAAATATCCTTTGACGGGGTGTATTTAATAATACACGGTCCACCTGTGGAGGACGGCAGAATACAGGGATATTTTGATTTATTGGGAATTCCCCACACTACTTGCGATACCTTCACAAGTGCGCTGTGTTTTAACAAACAGGCCACCAAACACTACCTGAAACCCTTTGGAGTTCCAATGGCGCAATCCGTTTTATTGAAAGGGGGGCAATTGCCGGACAAAGAACAATTGAAAGAGGTGGGATTTCCCGTTTTTGTAAAACCCAATCAGCACGGCTCGAGTTTCGGCATTTCCAGAGCGGACGATGGGGAAAGTTTGCGCACTTCCTGTGAATTCGCCTATGAATTCGATGAGGAAATTTTAGTGGAGTCTTATTTGGAGGGACGTGAGTTCAGCTGCGGAGTGATCCAAAAAGAGGGGGAGATCCTGGCTTTACTCCCCACTGAGATTATATCTGAAACCGAATTTTTTGATTACGCTGCCAAGTACGAGCACAGAAGTCAGGAAATCACCCCTGCGGACATCAGCAAAGCCCAATCTGACCAGTGCAGGGCGCTCTCTGCGAAAATATACGATTTATTGAATTGTAGGGGAATGGTGAGAATCGATTACATCCTTCACGGGGGAATCTTTACTATGCTGGAGGTCAACACCGTTCCCGGACTGTCTCCGGAGAGCATCATTCCGGCACAGGCGAGAGCTATGGGCTGGAGTTACGAAGAGTTTTTGGATAGGGTGGTAGAGGAGATGTGGAAATAGCT
>JAGTVA010000158.1 GCA_018224445.1 Saprospiraceae bacterium | reverse complement strand
ATATCCCTGACTGCCTTTATCCCCGAATCCACTGCAGACAACGAGAAAAATTCTCTGTTGGTCTTTTGAGACAGTATATGGGCAAAGGTGGTTTTCCCAACTCCGGGTGGGCCCCAGAGAATCATGGAGTGTACACTGTCCCCTTTGAGCATTCTGTCAAGGGGCTTGCCCTTTGCGAAAAGGTGGGTCTGACCGATGAAGTCCTCTGCTTTCTTCGGGCGCATTCTTTCTGCTAATGGAATCATAGTAAAGGGGAGTGAAAAGGAATTTAATTTATCAGGTGCATTTGGCGCATTTTCCCTCGATGACGAGGTGTCTTTGCTGAGCGGTAAAGCCATCCGGCAAATTAATAGAGGGGACATTGACTTCATCCATACAAATGGTTTCTCCGCACTTCAAACAATGGAAATGACCGTGTTGGTCCAAATGCTCATGTTGACTGCAGTCTTCCTGGCAAATCGCAAATAGTGGGGACTGTCCGGAATGAGGTATTTTGTGAATCAAGCCGCTCTCTTCAAATGTTTTTAAGGTGCGGTAGAGTGTAATTCTATCCAGTTTGGCAAAGTGTTTTTCTATATCTTCATTGGATAGTGCTTTGGAAGAGTTAATAAATACTTCCAATACTTTTTCCCTTATATCCGTTACTCTTAAATGGTGTCTTTTTAAGGTTTCTGCAGAACTCATCAATTAATTTGGTTTTTTAGTTTAACGATAAAAACCTATCCTCTGTATAGAATACAAAGGTAAATATATAAAACTATAGTTGAAGTCTTATTTTTTTTCCATCTTTAAACTATAAACATCCCATTCAATGATATGTTTTTTGCATTGGTGGTTCTAATTTGTAATAAAAACTGTAATTGTTTCAGATTCATTGCCAGTAAATCGCCCTATAAATGTCTAAATCTTTATTTCTACTACTGTTTCTTTTTTCCGGATTGGGCCTGGGAGCTCAATCGGTCGAAGGATGGGTTACAGATGAAAACGGAGAACCCCTTTCATTTGCAAGTGTGTATGTGGAGGGAACCAGTAAGGGAACAAGTACCAATTTGGAGGGATATTTTTCTCTTAATTTGGAAAAAGGTGATCATATATTGGTGATCCGATATGTGGGATTCACTACCTTCAGAGAGCCCATCCTGGTGACGGATATTCCACTAGAACTACATATTTCCTTAGGTCCCACCGCACTCGAAATAGAGGAGGTATTGGTCCGTGCATCAGGTAAAGACCCCGCCTATGGGATTATCCGCAATGCTATAGATAAGAGAAATTACTATCTAAACCATATAGAAAAGCAAAAAAGCAATGCCTATATTAAGGGGACCTACTACATGACAAAGGCCCCCGAATTTATAATGGGACTTTCGATGGAGGATATGGATGGTTTTGCAGTGAGGGATTCCGGAGAACATCCCATTGTATACCTTGCCGAAACGGAGTCCGATTACTATAAAATGAACCCCAACCACAAAAGAGAGGTGGTGAAATCGACAAGAGTGAGTGGAAATAGCCAGGGCTTTGCATTTAATTCAGCTCTACTTATGGATGTCAATTTATACAACAATAATGTGGAATTGATGTCATCCCTGAAGTCGCCAATATCGAGGGCAGCTTTTTCCTATTACGACTATCGGTTGGAGGGGACGTCTGTTGCTGAAGACGGGAATCTGGTATATAAAATCCGGTTGTTGCCAAAAGATCAGAGAGGCCCGGTTTTTTCAGGTTTAATTTATATCCGGGATTCAAGTTGGAATATTTCGGAGGCAAACTTGTGGATTACGGGTAACAACATCCAAAACGAATTTTTAGACACTCTCTATCTTCGGCAAATCCACATTCCACTTCAACAGGACAAGTGGGTCTTATTCCAGCAAAGTCTGGATGTTAAGGTCTCTGTAATGGGGTTTGAAATTGAAGGGGGCTTTACGGCTGTTTTTTCAGAATACGATCTCAATCCCGAGTTGGACGAGCGATTTTTCAAAAGAGAAATTATAGGTTTTGATAGCGATTTTAACAAGCGTTCCACAACCTATTGGGATTCTATACGACCCATACCTCTCATAGAACAGGAGAGTTGGGATTATCACTATAAAGACAGTTTGGAGGAAAGGAGAAACGATCCCGCAAGAATTGATTCCTTGGATCGAGAGTACAATCGTTTTAAGCTGCAGGATATTCTTTTTGGGTACAGCTACAGAAATAGGAACAGAAACATCACCGGACAAGTCTACTCTCCACTGGCGGATTTTAATTTTAATACCGTGCAGGGATTTCATTTGAATCTGAGGAGTGAGGTGGAACTAAAAGACCTTTTCAGAGAGGAAGACGAACTGATGATGGAAGGGCTTATGAATTACGGATTTTCTGAATCGCAATTAAGGGGTCAGGGCAGAATCAGTTATTTATTCAATAAAATAAGCCGTTCTAAATTAACCATCAGCGGGGGAACAAAGGTAGCCCATTTCAATGAAAATCAGCCCATTTACGAATGGGTTAATACCTTTTATTCCCTTTTTTCAGGTAAAAATTACGCCAAATATTTCCAAAAAAAATACGCTCTGGTTGAATTCAATTCAAGGCCTTTGAGATGGCTCGGCGGAGAGGTCAGTTTTGAATACGCAGAAAGGAATCCTTTGGATAATAATACCGATTACTCCTTTAGGTCAGAGCCGGAATACACCCCCAATGTACCCGTTGGGGGTGAAGAGGGAGGCTTTGCTGCACACTCAGTATTTAAGGCCGATTTGAGGTTTAATTTTTTTCCTGGAGTCAAATACGTCAGTTTTCCCAACCAACGCGTGTATACTTCGGGTTCTGTATGGCCGCATATGAGTGTGGGAATCTCAATGGGATGGATCGATGAAGGGGAAGGTTTTTCATATGCAAAAATGAAGGCGGGACTTACCTATAGCCGTAAATTGGGAGTATGGGGATCTTCCGGTTTGCGAATGGATGGAGGTGTCACGGTTGCCGGAGAAAACCAAATGGAGTTTATAGATTACAAACATTTTTGGGGAAATGAAACCTTTACAGGGGTCAGTTCGGACTATCCGTGGAGCTATTTCACTTTGCCATATTATGAATACAGCACTGCTGGAAGCCATCTTCAAGTTCATTATCAGCACAATTTTGAAGGGGAGATCATGAGGCGCATTCCTTTACTTCGGATTTTGCAGAGCCATTTATTGATGGGCTATAAAGGCCTGGTAACCGAGGATCTAAAAGCCTGGCACGAAGCACATATTGGGTTGGGAAATCTCGGATTTGGGGTGCTTAGGATATTGCGTTTTGATGTGGTATTTACCCAGCAGGGACAGGAGTTTTTAGGCAGTCACCTCAGAATGGGAGTTAATTTGCCCATGAAAAGGCATTGGTTTAGATAATAAGTCAACAGTATTTTTGAATTATTCGCGCCAATCGGTAAGGGCCAGGTACATTATAACAACGCCTGCAAATGCCATTCCCAGGTGAATCAGAAAGGCCACCAATGGAGAGAGGTTTTGAAGAAAACTCAGGAATACGAATTGGATTCCCATTAAACCCAATACGGTAGATAGAAACCCAAAGGCGAGTAAAAGAAAACCCAAAACTGCAAAAATTGCTTTTTTATTACCGGTCATTGAAGTGGCTTTTTTCCCTGATTAAGTCGTATATTTACAATTCTGATAATAGGTGTAAAGATTAAGAACCACAAGTATATAAAAAAGATTGTAATTGGATGGGATTAAGTCAGAATACAATTAAATTAATTGAGTGCCCAAGAGATGCCATGCAAGGGATAAAAAAATTCATCCCTACTGAGGTAAAGGTGGCGTATATCAATCAATTGATGAAGATCGGGTTTAATACCATCGACTTCGGGAGTTTTGTTTCTCCCAAAGCCATCCCACAAATGCGGGATACTGCAGAAGTCCTGGAGCGTCTGGACAGAGATTTATTGAAAAAAAATCAATTGCTCGCCATTGTGGCTAACCTCCGGGGGGCACGCAACGCCTGTGAGTTTCCGGAAATCAAATATTTGGGGTATCCATTCAGTATATCAGAAACCTTCCAAATCAGAAATACCAATGCCACGATAGATGAATCCCTTGACAGATTAAGGGATATTCATGAGCTGGGAATAACTTCCGGAAAAGAAATGGTGGTTTACCTCTCTATGGGCTTCGGTAACCCTTACGGAGACCCCTGGAATGCCGACATACTTATTAAATGGGCTGAAATTCTTCACAGGGAGGGAATTCATATTCTTATGTTGTCCGATACCATTGGAGTGGCCAAACCCGATAGTATTCGGTATATTTTTGAAGAGGTTATCCCCCAGTTCGATCAAATAGAATTTGGAGCCCATTTACACTCCGCACCTCACAATTGGATGGAAAAAGTTGAATCCGCTTATAATGCAGGTTGCAAGCGGTTTGATGCCGCCATCAGGGGATATGGAGGTTGCCCAATGGCAAAAGACGATTTGACCGGCAATATGGCTACGGAAAACGTATTGTATTTTTTCGACCAAAAAGATAAAGATTTAAATGTAGATATGAAGGAATTCAACTCTGCATTGAATTTGGCCGCCAAAGTTTTTCCAACCTGAGTTCCACTTTTCCCTTTTTTAATCCTTACCGTGCGAATAAAATGCTTTTGGTTAGACACGTTTTGTAAATTGGCAGAGGATGAAACTGGACTATTTTAAAATAATCTTTTTGTCTTATCAGTTTAGGTGATTTAATTAGAAAAATAACTAACTTGCCTGCGAAATCTCCAACCTGATAAAAAAGTAAATTCATATTCTGTAAGTCGGACATCAGGGGTTTGGTAGAAGGTTCTAATCCATAAATACTAGTTATGCGCTCAGCTCTATTTCTCCTTTTTTTCTTTAATATATCTATTCTAGTTGGTCAAAATTTTTTGAGCAAAGTCAATTTTGAGGAAGATCGATTTACCCATATTGACAAAACCTTGCCGTTTTCAACTGCCAAAATATCCACTGAACTCGCCGGTGAATTGGACCTTATCGTAGAGGAAAGTATTATCCTCAATTTAGAAAGTGAAATACTTGATCGTATACGCGAAGAGCGATCAACCCATTTAAAAATGGAGGTACCTCTTTCCCTTGACCAAAGGGTCGTGCTTCACCTGATGAAAGTAAATCTTTTTGCAGACGGCGCTAAGGTGATTCGTGCGAGCAGTGGCGAGGAAATACCCTATGAGGGGAATTTCTATTGGGGGGTAGTAGAGGGTATTGAAAACTCCATGGTAACTTTTAGTTTTTTTGATCATCATCTGATGGGGTTTATTTCTATAGGAAATGACGACTATACCATTGGCAGACTAGAAGGAAAACAAGCAGATCAATATATAGTATATAAAAAATCCCTTTTTAAGGTGCCCCAAAATTTTACCTGCCATGTAGGAGAGGAACATATTATTGGAGAAGGCGGTCAATCAGGGGGTGGATACAGACAAAATTCAGAAAATTGTGTAAACGTATATGTTGAAGCAGATTACGATTTGTATCAAAACAAAGGGTCTGTATCGGCCGCCTCGGATTACGTATTGGGTTTATTCAATCAGGTGTTTATTATTTTTGCCGATGAGGATATCGAAATGGCCGTTAGCGAACTGGTAGTCTGGGATACACCCAGTCCTTACAACGGTCCCGAGGCCTTCGACTATCTCAATCAGTTCACTGACGAATTAAATGGTTCCTACAATGGGGATATCGCACATTTGGTTAACTTAAAATCTCAATTGGCAGGGGTGGCATGGACTGATATTTTGTGTTGGTGGGGACCTGAAACCACTGGTTTTAGTGGACTTACCAGCAGCTATCAGAATGTACCTGTTTACAGTTGGTCCGTGAATGTATTGTCTCACGAGATAGGTCATAACTTAGGGTCATCTCACACCCATGCGTGTGTCTGGAACAACAACAATACCCAAATTGACGACTGTGGAAATGAAGTCGTTGATCCTCCTGAGGGAATTGATTGTTATAATTCCAATAATCCTATATTGCCCTCCTCCGGTACAATCATGAGTTATTGTCATGCAATCGGCGGGATAGGTATAGATTTTAACAATGGATTTGGTCCCCAACCCGGCGATTTGATCCGCTCGAAAGTTTACAATGGTTCCTGCCTTGGAGAATGCGATGATTTGGAAGCACCCATTGCGGCTTTCACTTCGGACATTAATGCAGGATGTATCCCCTTAATTGTGCACTTTGAAGACTTATCTGATAATATGCCGGACAGCTGGAACTGGACTTTTGAAGGCGGCAATCCGGCCCAGTCCGGGGATCAACATCCCCAGGTATTCTATGAAACGGCAGGGATGTACGATGTGACCCTGGAAGTTTCCAATGCAGTGGGAACGGATGAAATTACAGAGGTTAACTTTATCCTGGTGGAAGATGGACCTACTGCAAGTTTTAACTATAATATAGATGAGTTAACGGTTGGATTTATTAATAATTCAAGTGGGGGACTGACCTATGAATGGCATTTTGGGGACGGGAATTCCAGTACCATAGAAAACCCCATTCACACTTATTTGACTGGAGGTGAATTTGAAGTAACTCTTGTGGTCGTCAACGGATGTGGGGCCGATATTATTGAAACTACGGTTACGGTAATTGATATTCCCACTCCCAACTTCGATTATGGAACAGTAGAGGGATGCGCTCCCCTGGAAGTGCAGTTTTTTAATAATTCTTCACCCAATACAACCTCCTTGTTTTGGGAATTCCCGGGAGGCGAACCCGCCGAATCAACAGAGGAAAATCCGCTGGTGGTTTACAGCGAACCCGGAGATTACGATGTGAGTCTGACTGCCTCTAATGACCAGGGTGGAGAAACCCTCACGGAGGAAAATCTTGTTTCTGTATGGGGACTTCCAACATCCGAATTTGACTACGAAATTTCGGGAAGGACAATTACCATTGAAAACCTTTCCACAGGAGCGGATGATTTTATTTGGAATTTCGGCGATGGAGATACAAGTACAGTGAAAGAACCCGAACATGAATTTGAAGAAGATGGTACTTATGAGGTGATGTTAATTGCAGAGAATTCTTGCGGAGCGGATACCTCTGCAGTGGAAGTTGTAATTGCCACCCCCCCAAAAGCCCATTTTTCTCTAGGGGATTTTGATTCCTGTGTTCCTACTTTTGTAGAATTTATCAATGAATCCACATCTAATGCCCACAGTTATATATGGATTATCGACGGAGGAAGTCCCGATACCCTGACGGATGAAAATCCATTAGTTCTCTTTGAAGAGGGGGGAACATACGATGTAATTCTCATCGCTATTTCTGATGGAGGCACAGATACATTAATCAATGAATCGCTTTTGGATTTACTTGGAGGACCAGTCGCTGATTTTTCTTATGAAAAAAATGAATTGGTACTTGAATTCGAATCCTCTGTAGAAAATGCAGATAGTATTTTGTGGGATTTTGGCGATGGGAACACAAGTACAGACAACAGTCCTGTTCACGATTATGACGAGGAGGGAATATACATGGTTAGCCTCAGTGTTTGGAACACCTGCGATACCGTAGAAATAGTCAAGGAAGTCCCCGTTGGAGATTTTCCTACATCAGATTTTGTAGCGACCTCCGACCACACGGGATGTGTTCCTCTGACAGTCCAATTTGAGAGCAGATCAAGTGACAATGTTGAAAATCACGAATGGACCTTTCCGGGAGGAGATCCGGCTACATCTTCTGAAGAGGATCCTCTGGTTACCTATAGTGCTCCAGGAGTTTATTCGGTTTCTTTAAAGGTGACCAATCCACTTGGGGAAAGTGAAATGGAACTCGAGAATTTCATCATAGTGGATCCCTTGCCGGTTTCCTCTTTTAGCACCGAAGCCGTAGAAGATGGTTTTTTCCAATTTACCAATCTGTCGGAGGCCGCGAATACCTTTCATTGGGATTTTGACGATGGAAATACCTCAGATGATTTTAATCCCGGGCATCAATACGAAGAGCCAGGTGAGTATTGGGTCATTTTGATCGCGAGTAGCTATTGCGGTGCGGATTCTTTTGGAATGGAGGTAGTTTACACCGGTTCACTTATTGCGGATTTAGAAGATTTGGGGGTGAAGGTATATCCTAATCCAACCCTGGGAAAAATCTATTTTGAATTTACCGAGGATCTTGAAAAACTGGAATACAAAGTATTCAACATTCAGGGAAGGGAAATGAAGCAGGGAGAATTTCAGGCTCGTTCAGTTTTAGAGGAAATAGATTTGTCCTCCTACCCGGCAGGCACCTATTATATTCAAACTAAAATAGGAAATGAGGTATACAGCATTCAGGTGCAACTGGTAGCAGAGTATTGAACGAGGTTATTTGTCCTTTAAACTGCCACTAAACAACTCAAATTTTAAAAATCTGCATTCGAGGGGGCCGTTAAATAGGATTTTTTTGGCAGAAGTTTTCAGACCTATCGCCTTCATGGCTTCCTTGTTGGCGGTAATAATCCAAGCGGTATTCCCCTGAAAACTTTGCTTGAGGTGGTCGCCTATGGATTTGTAAAATTCGCGAACATTTTCCACTTTCATTCGCTCGTCGTACGGGGGATTCAAGATGAGTATGGCGTCTTCCGCCTTGTGCTCCCATTGAAAAAAGTCGGTCATTTGGGTACTCACTTTGTGGTCCAGTTCCAGTTCTCGCAGGGTTCGTCTCAATATTTTTACCGTAATGGCATTGTTGTCAATTCCAATAATTCTGGCCACCGGATCCACTATTTGAGCATCGGCCCGTTCCCGGACTTGCTCTAAAAGTTCCTTGTCGTAATTGTCCCAGTGCTGAAAAGCCCATCTTTTTCTGTAAAATTGAGAGGGTCTGTTCTCCGCGTAAAAAAGTGCTTCAAAAAGCAAGGTACCCGACCCGCACATGGGATTGATTAAAGTTTGTTTTTTGTCCCATCCCGTCAATTGAATCATCGCAGCAGCAAGAATTTCATTGATGGGCGCTCTAAAGGATTTGGTCTTGTAGTTTCTCTTAAAAAGCGGTTCTCCTGAACTGTCTGCGGATATTACGCATTTATTTCCATTGATGTAAAGATCAAAGACGATGTCCGGATTTTTT
Source organism: Saprospiraceae bacterium (assembly GCA_018224445.1). Lineage (GTDB taxonomy): Bacteria > Bacteroidota > Bacteroidia > Chitinophagales > Saprospiraceae > PWJY01. Next base: position 8,307 of record JAGTVA010000158.1, on the reverse strand, counting down.
AGATCCACATTGGGTCGTTTTCCGGTTTTTTTCCTGATGGTATCTACTACTGCGTCCTTAAATAATTGAGCTCCGTAAAGTGAATTGGAAAAAAAGGACGAAAATATACTGAATCTGATTACAAAGGTTTGCTTGGGTTGCAGCCATTGATTCCAATTGTATTCCATGGCTTGCGTGTACAGGTCCTTGGCGTCTTGTATGGTAAATTCAACGATGGGGACGAGTACTTTGAGAGCCAGACGGCTTTCGTAATTTATCCGGTAAAGGTGTTCGAGTTCCCCTTCGCAGTGCACCAGACGATTTCCGGGTTCAATATTTCGCAGACCGAGACTTCTCAATTCTTCCGCCAACAAGGGTTCTATCTCAGCTTGTGTTTTTACTGTAAATTGCATAAAAATTTTTTTTGGCAAGTCCTGCTCACCGGATTAAAATCAAGTTTGAATGACACCGGGATTAAATTTTTCTACCGGAGCATTATTGGCGGCCTCTATTCCAATTGAAATCCATTCCCGCGTACTCACCGGATCGATGATTTCGTCCACCCAAAGTCTAGCAGCGGCGTAATAGGGTTTGGTCTGTTCTTCGTATCGATTGGAGATTTTTTTGAGAAGCTCGTTTTGAGTCTTTTCATCCGGCTCTTCCCCCCGGGACTTCATAGAGGACACCTGAATCTGCATGAGGACTTTGGCAGCTTGTTGGCCACCCATTACGGCTATCTTGGCGGTCGGCCAGGCGAGAATCAACCTGGGGTCGTAGGCTTTTCCACACATGGCGTAATTTCCCGCTCCGTAAGAATTTCCCATTACCACAGTAAACTTGGGTACCGTGGAATTGGAAACCGCACTTACCATTTTTGCTCCGTCCTTGATAATTCCCCCGTGTTCAGATCGGGTGCCCACCATAAATCCGGTCACATCCTGAAGGAAAACCAGGGGGATTTTTTTTTGGTTGCAATTCATGATAAATCGGGCAGCCTTATCGGCGCTGTCGGAATAGATTACTCCGCCAAATTGCATTTCTCCGTTTTTGGTCTTGACAATCTCTCTGTTGTTGACTACTATTCCCACGGACCAACCGTCGATTCTTGCATAAGCACAGAGGATGGTTTTTCCATAGCCGTTTTTGTAGTAGGTCAGAGAATCTTTGTCCGCCAGGCATTTCAACAACTCTTTGGTAGGGTAGGGCTTAGCTCCTCCCTCGGGGAAAATAGAATAGATATCTTCAGCGGGTCTTGAGGGCTCTTTTGCGGCGATGCGATTGAAACCCGCTTTTTCAAAATCACCCATTTTGGAAATCAAATCACGTATGGTTTTCAAACAGGTCGGATCGTCCGGCATTTTATAATCCGTAATTCCGGATATTTCCGATTGGGTAGTGGCGCCACCCAGAGTTTCTTTGTCCACCTGTTCTCCAATGGCGGCTTTTACCAAATAAGGCCCCGCTAAGAATATGGAGCCGGTTCCCTCCACAATCAGGGATTCGTCCGACATAATCGGCAGGTAGGCTCCCCCGGCCACACAACTCCCCATAATGGCCGCAATTTGAGGAACTCCCATAGAAGAGAGCACCGCATTGTTTCTAAAGATCCTTCCGAAGTGCTCTTTATCCGGAAAAATTTCATCCTGCATGGGTAAAAATACACCTGCGCTGTCCACCAGGTAAATGATGGGCAATCTGTTTTCCATGGCGATTTCCTGAGCGCGCAGGTTCTTCTTTCCCGTGATGGGAAACCACGCGCCTGCCTTAACCGTAGCGTCGTTTGCTACAATTACACACAATCTTCCGCTCACCCTTCCGATTCCTGTAATTACTCCCCCGGCCGGGCATCCTCCGTATTCCTCGTACATTCCCTGTCCTGCAAAGATTCCCATTTCTTTAAAATCGGTACCCTCATCAATGAGCTGCTGAACCCGTTCCCTTGCAGTGAGTTTGTTTTTTGAGTGTTGCTTTTCTATTTTCTTTTTTCCACCTCCCAGACTTATTTTGTCTTTTTTCCTTGTCATGCCACTCAAAAGCAGTCGCATGGCGTCTTCGTTCTGATTATTCTCTATTTCTTTTGCCGTCATTTCGCTCCTTTTAGATTAGGGCTGCCAAGTTATGAAAAAATGGTGGAATGGAGGTCAAATGATTGCCGGGTTGGTGGAAAATTATTTAAAAACAGAAGTCTCGTTTATCTTTTTTTAGTGGTAAAATTCTGTTGGATTATCGCTTTCAGGACTAAAAGCACTTAAAAGAATATATCAGACTTCAAACTCCATACCCACTTTTTCTTTTAAACCTAGGTACCTAACAAAATTTAAATAAACCAAATAAAACCATAAAGAATCAGGACGTGTAGGTTTGATACTTCTACTGGTTATTGTTTTCCTTAAGCTTTTTTTACCACAGATTTTCACAGATTCACTCAGATTATTATCTGTGGTAATCTGTGCTATCTGTGGTGGACGATTTCTCATCAAGTCAAAACGGTTTTTCTAAACAGGTAACGGAGTACAATGAAAATTTCTCTTCTTATCTCAGTTTCTCTCTGTGAAATTATTTAGGTTTCGCATTTCGGCTGCGCTTGTTTCGGCTCCTCTCAACACATCGCAATACAGCGTATTTCGACTGTGCTTATTTCTGCACCGCTCAGTTCATCGCTCCTTGTGCTTTTTGTCCTTGTTTACCCCGTGGAATAAAGCGGAGCTTTCTACTAAGTAGATTCCACGGGGTGAACCGCCGTGGAATAGCTACAGGGCAGTAACTACGCAGTGGTATTCCATAGGGTATACATTTTTATCACCGAACTTAGATGGTGTCCTATTTTAGGTATTTATCCCAAAAGGTTTGTTTTAAAACTATTCTTTGTCATGTACTGTGCTTTAAAATATAATCTTTAAACTTTTAACTCAAGGTTTTGGACGGTTTTATATATTCGCATAAAAAAATGTCTGTAAAAACTGTTTTTCAAGCCATCCGTCAAAGACAATCTGTCTTTCCCAATCTCTATACGGAGGAACTTATAAATGAAGAGAAAATTCAGGCCTTACTCGAGTTGGCCAATACCGCTCCCACCCACCGATTGACCGAACCCTGGCGTTTTGTGGTATTTAAAGGTAAAGGCAGGGAAAAACTCTCTCAATTCATGTCCGGAGAATACCGAAAAAACAATCCGGATTCAACCTTTTCTGAAGTGAAATTCCAAAAGCGCAAAGTAAAACCCCTCCAATCCTCACATATTATTGCGGTGATAATGCATCGGGACCCACAGGAACGCGTGCCGGAATGGGAGGAAATAGCAGCGGTGAGCTGTGCTGTACAAAATATGTGGATTGGGGCATGTGCTATGGGATTGGGTTGTTACTGGAGCAGCCCCGGGGAAATGGTCGGCCGCCCTGAAATACTCGAACTTCAACGCAATGAGCGCGCTTTGGGACTCTTTTATCTTGGTAATACCACCCTCGATCAGGTGCTGCCCAAAGTCAGACAACCCATTGACAGTAAGGTGCGTTATATAGGGTAAGTTAAAGTAAAACATTAGTCATAGCCCGCATTATTCATGAGGGTTTCGTGATGAAAGGTTATAGGCCGCTTCAACTCTCACTAAACATAGTTAATATGAGGTTATACGACCGATAGTGAGTATGGCTTGATGTCTTTTTCTATCTTTTGGCATTGTTCGTTCGATTTTGATTTAAGAACAAGGAACACCGATTAACGATTTTAGATATTATTTCCGATTGTTAATTTTTCTACATTTCATATTCTTATGTACAAAGTTCTTTCTTGATACACAGCTTTGAGCTTTTCGATAATTTAAGGATACTGAAGTTCCTAAACGGAGCAAATGCTTTGCAAGAAGATTTGACGCATAATTATTATACATTTCTCTAATTATTTCAATTATTAAAACTGAAAAATAAACCAAACTTAATCATTATATTTTTATTAACTTCTCAAATCGGCCCACCCGCCCGCTTCACGGTTCCTTCACTTCGGTATCGCCTGTGGACACCGCCCCTGATGGGATCGTTCAGTCACCCTGTCTTGATCGTTCGTTAATCCTTGTTCGGTGTTCACTTTTTTATGTATTAATCGGTTGTTATTTGCCTGTTTTACTTTTAACCTGAGTTCGATTATTCTAACTTGCATAAAAATTTTTAATTCAATGCCTTATAAATATCGTAAAACTAAATCTGTATTGATGTAACATATTTTTTAACTCTTTAGTTATTGGAAAGCTCGCTGTTAATAGAATTCCTCCCTATACGTCGTTGCTTTTTCTTGATGTAGCCCGCTACATCTTCAATAAAGCGCCTAGTCTCGTGAGTTTTCTATAAATTATGCCTCGCGATAATAATCGAACTCAGGTTTTTAGATAACGCATTGCCATTCGAAATGGGGGCTTGTGAATATTTTTTTCCGCAGGCGTCTCGTCTCGTTGACGAGACGGAGAGGACAGAAAATCGAACAAGTACACATTTCGACGACGCTCAATGCATCGCATTTATGAAGGTATATAGCCTTCTTGAATAATTCGGGTTTACACCCTTTCCAAAATAATGGCATATCCCTGACCCACTCCTACACACATCGTACACAGTGCGTATTTTTTTTGTGTGAGTTCGAGCTCCAGGGCTGCCGAATAAGTGATTCGGGTACCGGAAACACCGAGCGGATGACCCAGAGCAATTGCCCCTCCGTTGGGATTGATTCGCGGATCGTCGTCCGCCAGTCCCAATTCCCTGGAACAAGCCAATACCTGTGCAGCAAAGGCCTCATTGAGTTCTATGACATCCATTTGATCCAACGTTAAACCGGTTTTTTCCAATACTTTATGGGTGGCGAATACGGGGCCTATTCCCATGATCCGGGGCTCTACGCCCGCTACGGCAGATCCCACAATGCGGACTTTTGGGCTAAGGTTGTATTTTTTAACGGCTTGCCCGGAAGCGACAATGGTTGCCGCTGCACCGTCGTTTAAGCCCGAAGCATTTCCGGCAGTAACTGTTCCGCCCTCAGCACCAGGTTTAAAAGCCGGCCGCAGTTTAGCTAAAATCTCCGGTTTGGTATTCGGTTTAATGAATTCGTCCTCTGAAAAAATCAAATCTTCCATTTTTCTCCGGGCAATACTCACCTCCGTAATTTCTCTAGCGAGCCGACCATTTTTTCGGGCTTCAGCGGCCTTCATTTGGGACCGGGCGGCAAACTGATCCTGATCCTCGCGCGATATTCCGTAAAGCTCCACCAGGTTTTCAGCAGTTTTTCCCATTCCTTCGGTACCGTAGAGTTTTTCCATTTTCAGATTGACGAATCGCCAACCAAAGCTGGAGTCGTACATTTTGGAGTCCGCCCCATAGGCACTCGAGGCTTTTGAAATAACAAATGGACCTCGGGTCATGTGTTCAACTCCGCCGGAAATAAACAAATCTCCGTCACCCGTTTGTATAGCGCGATGTGCGTGGACGATGGCACTCATGCCTGAAGCACAGAGCCTGTTGACAGTCTCACCGGGTACAGAAAAGGGCATGCCGGCCAACAACAACGCCATGCGGGCTATATTTCTATTGTCCTCCCCGGCCTGATTGGCGCAACCCATAATGACATCGTCAAAGGCCGCCGCGGGAATATTGGGATTTTTCTCTAATAATTTTTTTATGGGTAGCGCTGCTAAATCGTCTGTGCGCACCGGGGATAAGGTGCCCCGAAAATTACCTATGGGGGTTCGGAGTCCGTCTACAATGTAGGTTTCTGTCATAACTAAATACTATTTTTTTTAAACAATCCAACTTTTTCCTGTTCGAAATACGGTTCCGTAAAAAACAGCTACCAACACTCCGTTTTGATTGTGCATTTCTATGAGATATCGTCCAAATTTTCCGGACAACTGAATTTCCTTTGACCTTGCATGAATCCGGTCACCGGTATTGATGGCCTTGATAAAACTCGTAGTGGTTTCTACCGTTACTGATTGAATTCCGTGGGTATTGGAAGAAAAAGCCAATGCGGAATCTGCAAGTGAAAACGCTATGCCTCCGTGAGCGATATCAAATCCGTTGGTCATTTCTTCCCTGACGGTCATGGACAACTCCACCGCACCTTTTTCGACGGAAATGATCTCTATGCCCAGCCATTGGCTGAAAGCATCGTTGTCGTACATCAATTTCCGAACAATTTTTTCCTCAATCTTCATAAAATGAGTTATTTTCATACGCCATTTGCCTAAGTAAAGGGGAACAGCGATATCTGTCTTCGCGGTACAACTCGTAAAGATCTTCCAGAAATTCGATAACTTCAGGTATTCCAAATTCATCTGCCCACTTCAGCAGTCCTTTGGGGTAGTTGACTCCGTATTTCATAGCGGTATCGATGTCGTCCCTCGTAGCCACCTGATAGTAAAGCGCATCCGCTGCCTCGTTTATGAGCATGACGAGAACCCGCTCAAATATGTAGTTAATCAATTCCGGATCGTCATTGGGTTTTGGTTTTTCTGCCCCCTCTCTGTAATCGTAGTATCCCCGGCCCGACTTTCTGCCCAGGTATCCCGCCATAGCCATTCGCTGCTGCGTAAAAGAGGGTTTGTAACGGGGATCGTAAAAAAAGGCTTTAAATACCGTTTCCGTCACGGTGTAATTGACATCGTTCCCAATAAAATCCATGAGCGTAAAGGGACCCATTTTAAATCCGCCGATATCGGTCATGGCCCAGTCGATGGTAACGGCATCTGCGATACCCTCGTCCAATATTCTTAGAGATTCTCCGTAAAAAGGACGCGCGATGCGATTGACGATAAAGCCCGGGGTGTCTTTTGCCACTACCGGCAGATGTCCCATATCGGAGACCCATTTGACAGCCTTTTCCGCGATTTTTTCATCGGTCTGCAAGGCCGGAATAATCTCCACCAACTTCATCAGAAAAGGGGGATTAAAGAAGTGAATACCCAACACTCTTTCGGGTTTTTGGCAGGCAGATGCAATAGCACTGACAGAGAGGGAAGAGGTATTGGTGGCCAGAATACATTCATCGGAAACGATGGTTTCCATTTCTTTAAAAACCGCTTTTTTGACTTCCAGTTTTTCAATTATGGCCTCTATGACCATTTCGGAATCAACAAAGGATTGTTTGTCCTCAATAAACTGAATTCTGCCAAAAATCGACTTGGAGTCCGCATCAGATATTTTGCCCTTTTCAGCCATTCGGTTTAGAATTTTGAGCAGACTGTCCCGGGATTTTACCAGCGCCTTATCGCTGGTGTCGTACAACAGTACTTTGTGGCCATTAAAAGCTGCCAATTGGGCAATTCCGGTTCCCATTGAGCCGGCACCGAGGATTCCTATTTGCATGGTTGTTTTTTTATTTTCCTGTAAAATCGGGCTTGCGCTTTTCCAAAAAAGCGGATACCCCTTCTTTAAAGTCCTTAGAACTTCCCGCTTCAGCCTGCAGTCTCCATTCATGTATCAACTGTTCAGAAAGTGAATTGTTCAGACTGAGGTTGAGGGCGCGCTTCGTAAGTCCCAGTCCGCGGGTGGGCATCTCAGACAATTGGGTGGCCATTTCCATTGCCCGGGGCAGGAGTTCTTCATCGGGATAACATTTGTAGATCATGCCCATTTCCATCGCTTCAGGAGCACTTATTTTTTCTCCCAGCATCATCAGCGCTTTTGCTCTTTGCAAACCGATTAACCGGGGCAAAATCCAGGTGCCCCCCGAGTCGGGTATCAAACCGATTTTGCTGAAGGCCTGAATAAAGGATGCAGATTCCCCGGCAACGACTATATCGCAGGCGAGGGCAACATTGGCACCGGCTCCGGCAGCCACTCCGTTCACTGCACAAACAACTGGTTTTTCAATGGTAGTGAGACGGGTGATAATCGGGTTGTAATGTTCTGAAATGATTTTTTCCAGTTCTTCAGTATTGGAAGTGTCGGTTACTTCATTGAGATCCTGACCGGCAGAAAAAGCTTTGCCCTTGGCCGCCAATAGAATGGCCCTTATTTCCCCGTCCTTTTCACACTGGTCTAATGCGGACTGGAGTTCTAGAGCCATGGCTCTGATGAAGCTGTTGTATTTCTCAGGTCTGTTAAGTTCGATAAAGGCATAGCCCCCTTTTTTCTCAAAATTGATGTATTTCATTTGCTTTTCTTTTTATGATCGGTTTATCACTATTGAATATTTATAGCCGACCGGGAATTCACCTTGTATTCTCTTTTAAAAAATGTAAAAATAAAGAGACGGAAAAAGCTATCCTAATTTGACCCGGATTATTCATGAGGGTCTCGTTATGAAAGGTTAGTGTCAAGTCACGCATACTTTAGCCGGCCCAAATCT
>JAGTVA010000157.1 GCA_018224445.1 Saprospiraceae bacterium | reverse complement strand
TACTGAAATGTGGTATTGGGTTTAATGGGCGGTGTAGTTAAATAGGGGACACCATCATAGAAATTGGGCAAAATAATACCGTGCCAATGCACGGAAGTCTCAACATCCATTTTATTGGTTACATTGATGATGGCAAGGTCGCCAATTGTAAACTCCAAATTAGGTGCAGGAATACCCCCATTTACGGTCATTCCATTGGCAGTTACACCTGCCAATGTTATTTCGTTTTGCTCAAAGGTTAGGTTGTACTCCTTAATTGGTCTGCCTTCTTCTTTTCTGTCGTCTCCATTTGTGCCTACTTGGGCAAAGAGAAGATTTGTGGTAAATAAAAATAGTATGAAGCTTACAGTTTTTCCCGTCATTTTATTTTTCATTTTCAAGCCTTTCTATCATCTTTTTCATTTCTGCGATTTCCCTTTTTTGTGCTTCTATTATTTCCTCAGCTAATTTCTTGACTTCCGGGTCCTTTAAGTCAGCCTTGTTGCTCGTAAGAATGGCAATGGAATGGTGCGGTATCATCGCTCGCATCCATTTCAAATCGTTTATTGGAATTTGTTGCCTTACCAAAAATGTTGAAACCACCATTAATAAAACGCTCCCAACAAGTATTGCCGTATTTTTAAGTTTATCCGTGTACATTTTTCGCATAAACAAGAACATAATAATTGCCATTCCGCCTATTCCGATAAAGGTCATGTACATTCTTGTCCAACTAAAAAAGACGTGGCTAAATTCGTAGGTGTTGAAGTACATCGTTATGTACATTGAGATTGCTGAACATATCAGCATTAAAATAAATTTTACGTAGTTTGAATTATTCATATCCGTTTTTTTATGGTTACACACAACGGTTCTGGTATATGAAAATTTGGGCATTTCGAAGCGATTACCTGCCCACTTAAACCAAAGTTTGTTAAATGAACGAACCTTTCTGAAAGCTTTGTCTGCACTATGTTTTCTTAGCCATTGTTAGCCATCGTTTTTATTTCTTATTAAAGTAGAAGTCACTCGTTAGCGAAGTTGATTCCCAAGGGATTTGTTCTTCTTTTGATTTTTCCATCACCGCTTTTCTTACTTTTTGAAATAGCTGCGTTACAGAAACATTCACGCCTTTGATTTCTTCAACTAAACAGCCTGTATACAAGCCATTTTTTCCTTCACCATCCGATGCAGTGTTACCTGGTGAAGTTGAGTATCCAATTAATGATCCTTTGGGAGCTTCCATAACAGCTAGCCCTCTTTGAGCTGCAGAACGGCCCCAACTTCTTTCGAAAGGATTGTTACGACAAGCATCAAGAATGAGAAGATTTACATCTGTTTTTGATGCCTCCATATGTGATAGTACTCGGTCAACCCTGACGCAATCATATTCAACCGTTCTTTCATTCTTTAGATTAGCATCGACTGGGATTAAATAATTTAAACCATGTACCTGAACTCCATGTCCTGCGAAATAAAATAATCCAACATCGTATTTTCCCAACTCTGTCCCGAAGTTGTCTATTTCAATCTTCATTTCTTTAAGACTGGGGTTTTCAATGTGCATGACATCAAAGCCAAGATCTGAAAGGTTCTTTTTCATGTCATTAGCATCGTTCAACGGATTTGAAAGATGCCCGGCAAATTCATATTCATTGCAACCAATGACTAAGGCGATCTTTCTTTGTTTTTCTATTGCTTCATCTTTTTTTGCTTCGACTAAGTCGGGAGAACGAAATCCAAAAATTGGCTTACCTGCAATTTTTGATTTTTCATAGACTTCTAATCCGATTGGAACAAGATGCTTATTGTATATCTCTATAAGTTGATTCACTCCCTCTTCATCCGTGCGGGATACTGGATTAATTGTTAGAAGCAAAAACTTTAACAGAATTTCTTCATCGCAGTGTAAAAGGTTAAACCTTCGATCTGTAAATACCCAATCGTCTTCCCAATCATAGTTCATTATTCTATGCTTGTGGATATCATCGTAAGCGTTATTATATCTCGAATCAGTTGATGGTAGTTTGGATAAATCAAATAATCGATTCAAAAAGTCGGGTTCTTCTAATCGACCTGACCACGAAATATTATTTAGTGTTATTTCATCGAAGATTGCTTGCCTTGTTACAATCGAAACTTTTGTTTTCATTTCTGTTTCTTCGTCAATTTTTGGTTGCCAATTTATCTGCCGAATATGCATTCCTATCGCAGTTGCGACTTCCATGGTCTGCTCCTCAATAGTTTTGACTTCTGCTTTGAAATCTTTACTTAGCTTTTTATAATATTTACCTGGGACTCCAATTTGAGCGTCCATTAACTCTGTCATGCGGTCACCAACTAGCTCAAAAAGTGTGTCGACATAAATCAAATCGACAGAGCAAACAGAAATCAGATCTGCTGCACTTTTTTCGTCAATGTCTCTCAACCATTTTAGTAGTTCTGCTTGCATATTCTTAAATGATGGCTAACATCAGGATACCCGCCACTCCCCCAAAACATGCGTCTATTTCTGTTATGTCAGAACCTCCTGAGGGTACGTAAAAAGTATTTTATTCCCAAAACTAAACATTTTCCATTAAATCCAAAGGACTTTTTAACACTTTATTGGAAACTTCTAATACGTGGGTGTAAATTTCAGTGGTTTTGAGGCTGGAATGGCCCAACATTACCTGCACCTGGCGCAAATTCATACCGTTTTGTAAACAGTGGGTGGCGAAGGAGTGACGCAAAGTATGTAAGGTTGTCCAGGGATTAATCTGAGCTTTTTCCGCAGCTCTTCGAAATACAGCCTGAAGGCTTCTTGATGTATACTGCCCCCCGTCCTGCCCTTCAAACAACCAATAGGCGGGTCGATGCTTTTTGTAATAATCTCTCAAGACGGTGAGTAACTTTTGTGAAAGGACGGTCCGCCTGTCCTTTTTTCCTTTGCCCCCTTTAATAAAAATAAACCCTTGCTCTGATTGTATGTCTCTGATTCTCAGCCTAAGCAATTCACCGGACCTCAGACCTGCACTGTAGATGAGGTAAAGCATGGCTTTGTGTTTGATGTTTTGTGGAGTATTGATGAGTTGGCTGACTTCCCGCATAGATAAGACATTGGGAAGCTCTTTGGCTCTTTTTGGCCTTTGGATATCGTAGTATTCTCTGGGCAGACCCAGCACTTTTTCGTAGTAGAATTTAATGGCATTGATCAACTGATTCTGTTTGGTGTTGGAGATTTTGTGTTTGGTAATTAGCATGGCTACAAAGGATTCTATTTCCTCTTTGCGTATGGTTTTGTAGTCGCGACCATCGAAATAGCTAAAAAATTGAATTAGCTCATTGCGGTAGTTTTTCAGAGTATTCCTGCTATATCCCTTGAGTATAATACATTGTTCAAACTTTTCGAGAGCCTCTTCAGCTTCTGCTCCCAACTTTCGTCTTGGAATTGGAGTCTTCTTTATTTTCTTTGATTCAATAATAGTCCCGGGACCCAATATTTCCTTTAGTTTTTCAAAATTATCAGCGGTGTTAACCACACTCCATAGCTTTTGGGACGGGTGGTAAAAACTGGTGTTCATCTTTTTTACTGCCTCTCTTAACTCCAGGGCAGAGTAATGGATGAAGAATTTGATTCGTTGAGCTTTAGGTGATGGTTGGTAAATGATGGGATTTTGAGTCATGATCATTATTTCAAAGTTTCCTGCAAAAATACCAGGTTGCAGTTTATTGAAGTACAGTAGTTTGTATATTTAAACGTATATTACGGTAATATACGAATATTACCGTAATCCACACCTAATGATCCTTTTTTCCTACCTTTGCCCCAAACACTTTTATTAATTGTTTGCAATAAAACCAACAAACCCAAAAAAATTATCCCAATGGCCACGCGTAATTGTAAGCTCTGTAAAGCCCCATATACAGGTAGAAGTGATAAAATTTTCTGCTCGGCGCAATGCAAGGCGGATTATCACAACAGACTAAATGCAGCTACCCTGAAGGCCACCTTTAAAACCGATAAAATCCTCCACCGCAATCGGTCAATTTTACTTGAGGTCATGGGTAAGAATTTACATCAAAAAAAAGTGGATCGCGATTTTCTCGCAAAAAAGAATTTCCGCTTTGAATACATGACCGGGTTTTACAAAAACGCACAAGGCAAACGCTACCACCTCCTCTACGACTTCGCATGGATGGAATTCAAAACAGGCGAGATACTGGTCGTGAGAAGAAAAAAATGATCCCTTTCCTTACCAAATGAGGAGCACGAACCCAATGGGAGTCCTGAACCTGAGTATGTTAGGAGCCATTGCAGTTTTTAGACTACACCCAATCTTAGAAATTTTTAAAACCGGACACCTTAAAATACCGTCGCAACTCCCCCCTACAAATCAAACTTTATCCCCTGCGCCAGCGGCAACTCTTCGCTCCAGTTGATGGTGTTGGTCTGTCTTCTCATATAGGCTTTCCAGCTGTCGGATCCGCTTTCTCTTCCTCCTCCGGTTTCTTTTTCACCGCCAAAGGCGCCGCCTATCTCGGCCCCGCTGGTGCCTATGTTGACGTTGGCAATTCCACAATCAGATCCCTCGTGGGACAAAAAGCGCTCCGCCTCTCGGACGCTGTCCGTCATAATGGCTGAGGACAATCCCTGGGGAACTCCGTTTTGTATGCTCAATGCCTCGGTCAGGTCGCTATACTTTATCAGGTAGACGATGGGGGCAAAAGTCTCCGTACTGACGATGGGCATGTCGGGACGCACTTCTGCTATGCACGGCTTTACGTAACAACCGCTTTCGTATCCTGCGCCTTCTAACACCCCTCCTTCCACGAGCAATTTTCCGCCCTGTTCTTTCACGGCCTTGAGGGCATCGAGGTAACTTTCAACCGCATCCGTATCGATGAGCGGTCCCACGTGGTTTTTCTCGTCCAGCGGATTGCCGATTTTCAATTGTTTGTAGGCATTTACCATTTTTTCTTTCATCTCGTCGTAAACAGAATCGTGAACAATGAGTCTGCGGGTAGAGGTACAGCGCTGTCCGGCAGTACCCACTGCTCCAAAGACGGCTCCGGTCAGTACGACCTTCATATCGGCTGAAGGGGTGACGATGATGGCGTTGTTGCCGCCGAGCTCGAGTATGGTTTTGCCCAGTCGGGAGGCCACTTCTCTGCCCACAATTTTGCCCATTCTGGTACTTCCCGTGGCGGAAATAAGGGGAAGGCGATCGTCTTTGGTCATGAATTCGCCCACCTTGTAATCGCCGTTGATCAAATTGACAATGCCCTCCGAAAGATTGTTGTCTTTCAGTACTTTTTTCATGAGGTTTTGGCAAGCTACCGAGCAGAGGGGCGCTTTTTCTGAGGGCTTCCAAATGCAAACATCTCCGCAGACCATGGCGATCATGGCGTTCCAGGACCAGACGGCCACCGGGAAGTTGAAAGCCGATATGATGCCGACGGGACCCAGCGGATGCCATTGTTCGTACATCCTGTGGCGGGGTCGTTCTGAGTGGATGGTCAGTCCGTAAAGCTGTCGGGAGAGTCCCACCGAAAAGTCGCAAATATCGATCATCTCCTGCACTTCGCCCCAGCCTTCCTGAAGGCTTTTTCCCATTTCGTAAGATACCAGTCTGCCCAGAGGATCTTTGTATTGGCGCAATATCTGGCCGTATTGCCGGACAATTTCTCCTCTTTGTGGAGCGGGCATCATGCGCCAGCTTAAAAAGGCTTTTTGAGCGGTTTTTACCAGCTCGTCGTATTGTTTGGCATTGGTAATACTTACCGAGCCGATTTTTTTCCCGTCAACGGGGGAATAGGAATCAATATAGGTTTCTGAGGGAAGGTCTTTCACTCCTGTGGAGGTTCCCGCGTTTTTTTCTTTTAATCCGAGTTTTTCAATAAAGCTTAAATCCATGCTGTTCTTTTTTTTTGCAAAAATAGGTATTCTTCGACAGCCTTTGTGGAGTATAAGGTATTTTTAATATTTTTTCTTACTTTATGATAAAAAGTTTTTTAATGCAAATACTTTGTGATAGGTCTTTAAGATAGAAGACTTTATGCATATTTAGCAAAAGGCTCACCCTGTGGAATACCACTATGTAGTAGCTTCTCTGCAGCTATTCCACTGCGGTTCACCTTGTGGAATCTACTTTGTAGAAAGCTCTGCTTTATTCCACAGGGTAAACCACAGAGTGCACGAAGATCACTGAGCGCTGTATTGCGATGTGTTGAGCGATAGTCGAATCAAGCGTCGTCGAAATGCTTTCACAGAGAAGGATGGAGAAAATTCTGAATGCCTCTGTTTAACCCCCATTTTACATATTGGTATATCACCTTTGCCAGGCTTTAACGAGAAAAAAAATCATTTCTAAAAAAACGGCCTCCTTAAGGGTACATTTTTCCTTTTCTATACACCTTAATAATGTCAAAACAAAAATTAAAGCCATGAGAGAGAATCAAATTTCCCGTGAGATAATTGGAGCAGCCATAGAAGTTCATCAAGAACTAGGCCCCGGTCTTCTTGAGAATACCTATAAGCATTTTTTATTTTACGAGTTGAGGAGAAGGGGATTGAGAGCAAGAGTGGAAGTGCCCATCCCCGTGATTTATAAAGAAGAAAGATTGGACATAGGTTACCGTATGGACTTGTTGGTAGAAGATAAGGTGGTGGTTGAGGTTAAAGCTGTTGAAGCACTTTCTCCCATCCACTTGGCGCAGATCCTCACTTATTTAAGACTCAAAGGCAATAAGCTGGGATTAATTATCAACTTCAACACTCTTCTTCTGAAAAATGGGATTAAGAGAGTAGTGAATGGATATTTATGATTGTCCAACCACAGAGCGCCCATTAATCACAGAACCTACACGGTGAGTAAATTGAGCAGCTTTAAATATCTCTGTGTAAAACTCTGTGGACACTGTGACCTCCGTGGTGAAATGAACTAGTTTAAACTTGACGCGATGAGCTAAAAAAAATGGCTCACCCGGTGGAATCTACTTCCTAGAAAGTTACGCTTCATTTCATTGGGTAAACCACGGAGTGCACGAAGTTCACTGAGCTTTCACAGAGAGAGATAGCTCCAATTCTGATAATCCCTGTGTAGATCCTCTGTGGGCTTCGTGTTCCGGAGCCTGTCTCGTCAATTGACGAGATGGTTAATAACATAGTCACAATTTAACGCGATGTTTTTTAAAAAAGTTAATCCGCAATTCAGTAAACACACAACCGGCTTAAAGGGGATTTATCCGTTTTTCAAAATGGTCATTTACTCAGTTATTTTTTACTCTCAATCCACCTTAAAAGCGACGGAATCAAAAGCAAATCAAAGGCCAGTGCACTCACCAGTGTAGAGCTGATCAGCAATCCCACCGTAAAAGTGGGTGGGTTGTTTGAAAAAAGCAGCACCAGAAAGCCGAAAAAGAGCACTAAGGTAGTCAGACAAAGCGCTTTGCCCGTTTCTCTGAAGGTGCGCAGGATACTCTCGTCTACACTGTGTCCTCGCCCCCTGACCAATCTATATTTGGCCAAAAAGTGAATGCTGTCGTCTACGGCTATACCGAACACAATCGCAAAGACAATGGAAACGCCCGCCTCGAGTTCGATTCCAAACCAGCCGAGTAGAGCCGCTGCAAAGAGCAGGGGGAAGAGGTTGGGCAGCAGGCCGGCCAGCAACATAAGCGGTTGCCTGAATAAAAACATCATCAGGATACTGACCAGGAGGACTGCCAGACCAAGACCCTGGAGGAGGTTCTCTCTCACGTATTGGGCGTTTTTATCTACAATCACGCCCGTGCCGGTGATGCGAAAATCGGCCACGGCGGTATTGAGTTCTCGTTGGATAAATTCTTCAATGGATTGGCTGATGATTTTAACCGAATCCGCTCCGATGTCGTCCATATTGGAGGATATACGGGCCCTTTGCCCGTTGGCGGGCATCAGGATGTTGGGTTCTATCCCCGCTGCAAAACGCGCATAACTTTGCAGAGATTCGTAGGTAGCGGAATCCGGTGGGAATCGCTCCTCACCCATCAGGTCGCCGCGATCCATTTGGTAGAGCAGTCGGTAAAGACCCGCGGGGGAACTGACCGATCGGATGCTGGAGTAAGAATTGAAATGCGCTTCCAATCGGTCTATGTCCCGCATGTTTTTGAAGTCTGTGGCATTTTCTCCCTCATCGTATATGATGGCCACCTCAAAGGGTCGAAAGCCAAAAAAGTTCTCTTCAAAATAGTAAAAATCTTCCGTCACCTGCGCTCCCCTCGGCAGGTTTTCCTCGATTTTGTAATTGGTGGATATCTGGGTAATCCCGATAATACAAAGCACCAATAAGCCTATGGACACCATCCAAATTCTCTTGCTGTGGTGGGTGGAAAGATGGTACAGCCAGTTCATCCATTTGTACCAGAAGTACCTGCCTTTGTCGTCTCTGAGGAGCTGGTGATTGGGGGAAATACTCAGCCATAGGGTGGTGAAAATCACCACGGTCAGATAGGCGATCAGCACTCCTGCGGCGGCATTGAGACCGAACTCCCTGATGGGTGCAATTCGGCTGGTGAACAGTGAGGCAAATCCAATGGCGGTGGTGACCGAGGTCATCAGGGTAGCCAGGCCGATTTCCTTTACGGTGCGCATCAGTGCAAAATCGGGTTTTTCCCCCTTTGCAATTTCATCCAGGTATTTGCTGGTGATGTGAATGACGTCAGAAGTGCCGACGATGATCATAATGACCGGATAGAGGGCTGCCATTACCGACAATTCCCTGCCGGTCAATCCCAGAAACCCCAGAAAGAATAGCATGGAAAGCGCGATGGAAACCAGGGAGATCAATACCACTTTGCCTTTTCTGTAGAGAAAAAACAGTATGATACTCACCAGAAGACCCGAAATGATGGTAGACCGGATTAATTCCACCAATTGCGACCTGCTGATTTCCACCTGAAAAAAAGCCCTACCCAGGGCGTGCCATTGCTGTATTTCTTCACTTTCCATGTACTGCCTGATACGGTCTATCAATTCTGTGGACTGGTCAATGGTGATGTTGTCGATGGTTTTAATAAAAACCACACTGGCAGTGGCCTTTTCATCCACAATCCTTCTGATGAAGCGATCGCTGTTGAAGAGCAGCAGGCTGTCACTGGAAAAGCGGTCGGGACGGTCGTGTTGCACCAGTTTTCTGGCCGCTATACCGAAAGGGGTGCGATAGGGCAGCTGAATGTCGGTAAGAGAGATCACTCTGTCTACATGCGGAAAATCCCCGGAGGCTGCGGAAAAGTCCCGCACCATCTTCAGGTAGGTGGTGTCAAAAATAGTGCCGCTCTCAGAGGGCAGAGCAATGATTAAAAAATTGTCGTCGGTTTCAAAGTCATCGATGAACTCCAGGAAAAACTCGAGGTCTTCGTCTCCCTCGGGGAAGAAATTTTCGAAGTCAAAATTAAACTTCAACTGCACGATCAGCGGAATACAAGCCAGCGCCAGAACGGCTATGCCGATGAGAATGGCTACTTTAATCTTCCCGGGTATGATCATGTTTTCAATTCTTTCCAAAAGCAAATCAAAAGCCGGGTGAAATTGTTTTCAAAAAGTGATGAATTCGGTGCAGGTGGGGATGCGGTTGTCTTTTTCTTCGTATGTATAGGTCTTTAGTATTTAAAAAAGTTTTTAAACCACGGAGTGCACGA
Source organism: Saprospiraceae bacterium (assembly GCA_018224445.1). GTDB lineage: Bacteria > Bacteroidota > Bacteroidia > Chitinophagales > Saprospiraceae > PWJY01. Next base: position 1,123 of record JAGTVA010000157.1, on the reverse strand, counting down.
AGTTCACAGAGCCTTCACGGAGAAAAATGGGAGTAATTATGAGAATCTCTGTGTAGATTCTCTGTGTACACTTTGGTAAAACACCATTGTCATGCCGTGTGGGAAGGGAAAAATTAATTAAAAAAAAGCCTCCTTTAGGGGACATTTTTCCTTTTCCATACACCTTATTTTAGCCCGCCTTATTGGTAAAGGCTCCTATTACAGGGTTATAAAATTTTATAAATGCGTTATTTTCTAGTAAGAGAATTGAATGACAACCGATTAATACTTGAGAAAGTGAACACCGAACATCGATTAACGAACGCCGATTTGAGAAGTTAATAAAGATAGAATGAATAAGTTTGATTTAGAGGAGAGATTGATTGATTTTTCAGTTTTAATAATTGAAATAGCCAGTGAAATGTAAAAATCTTAAATCGTTAATCGATGTTCATTAATAAGTGTTCATTACCTTTTCTGTAGTGAAGCGTACCGGGGTTCTTAAAATAAAGCCGATAGAACAAAACCAGAAAAAAACAAATGATAAAAAGCCATACTCCCTATCGGACTTACAGGCTCTTATTAACAACGTTATCTTCAAGTAAAAGAAACGAATAACAATCGATTGTTACATAAAAAAGTGAACACCGAACAAGGATTAACGAACGGCGATTTGAGAAGTAAAAAACGATAGAATGAAAAAGTTTGATTTAGAAGAGAGATTGATTGATTTTTCAGTTTTAATAATTGAAATAACCAGTGAAATGTAAAAATCTTAAATCGTTAATCGATGTTCATTAATAAGTGTTCATTACCTTTTCTGTAACGAAGCGTACCGGGGTTCTTAAATCAAAACCGAAATAACAATGCCAGAAAACAACAAAAGATATGAAGCCATACTCCCTATTGGTCGTACAGGCTCATATCAAATACGTTAAAGGAGGGGTTAACTATCCTAAATCGAGGCAGAGGTTAATTTACATAATAAATGCGTACAAATATAAATTCTACCACCTTTGCGTAATCATTGCGTATCCTTTGCGTGAAACTGATGGCTATAAAACCCCCCTTATTCAGATCCATTGACGTTAATTTTAAAATTCCCAAAAGCAAGCCAAAAGTCAAAGTATGCTTGACTTAACAC
>JAGTVA010000156.1 GCA_018224445.1 Saprospiraceae bacterium | reverse complement strand
CTGTGTTATCTGTGGTGCTTTATGATTTAGTGAGAATTGATTCTTTCCTTTTTTTCACCACAGATTCACACGGATTTTCATAGATTTATTTTTGGGGGAGGCAATTACATTATAATCCGATTAATTCCTTTTTTCATATCCTGAACATTAAAGTTGAGGAGGAGCCCGAGTTTTATTCCGGAGAGTTTTAAATAGGTCATTACCTGGGCCGTATGTATTGGAGCAATTGCTTCTATAGATTTTACTTCAAGTAGGATTTGATTATTGACTACAAGGTCAATCCGATAACCAGCCTCCAATTTGATCTCATCGTAAATTACGGGCAGTGCTCTTTGTCGTTCAACTGTCAATCCGGCATTGCGAAGTTCATATTCTAAGCAGACTTCATAAGCTGACTCTAAAAGTCCTGGTCCCAGCTCAGCATGCACTTTGTAAATACATCCTATAATTTTGTATGACAAATCATTTAATTCCATGTTCCATATATTGAGGTTTGGAAATGTAGAGCACCAATGATATAATTGGAAGGCAACGTCTAATGACGAAATTAAAAAAACCGTTGAAAATGAAAAAATATGGAGTAGACTTTTTCGTCTGGGTGAGGTCAACATAGCTATATTTAGATTTTCTATCTGCGGTAATCTGTGTTTTTTGTGGTGCTTTTTGATTATGTGAGAATTGATTCTTTCCTTTTTTTCAACACAGATTCACACGGATTTTCACAGATTTTTTTCAGGTAGAACTCTGTTTATGAGCATTAGATAATGACCTTCCTCTATTGTGATCCCCTGGGATAGAAGCAGCACTTAAATATGCTTCCCTACGGATTTGTTTGAATCTATTATCTGCGGTGCTTTTTGATTTAGTCAGAAATGGTTCATTCCTTTTTTCACCACAGATTTACACGGATTTTTACAGATTTTTATCATTGAGAAGTAGTGCCATTAAGCCATGTGTTGCCACGTACTTCACAGCAAAATTAAGCATTAGACAAAATCTGCTGATTCATTAGCGAATTACGCACAAAAGTGGCAATCTGAACAATAAGGGGTGAAACAATACTATACCCGAAACAGAGGTTTTATTAATATGAATTAGATTATCAAAAACCGAATCACATAAAAACAACACCTATGAGATTGACCACCATTTTTTGCTTGATATTACTGCTGGCGGGATGTACTTCCACCGGAGAGGACCGTGCCACTAAAGAGGATGACACCAAAGAAATTACTTCCGAAAACGGCGAAAGGGCAGAAGAAAAGCCGGAAGGCCTCATGCCCACTCCATCCAAACTCTACTCCAACGAACGCTTCAGAGAAGTATGGGTAGAGCGAGTGGGCGAACATTCGTTCCGGGTACAGGGACAGGCGCGGGTCTTTGAGGCAACCGTAAATTGGGTGGTGGAAGACGGGCACATGGAGTTAAAAGAGGGTTTTGTCACCGCCGATGCCGGTGGACCCGAATGGGGCGCATTTGATTTTACGCTGGAGGTGCAGAAAGAAAGAACCCACTCGTCACTAACGCTGATATTGTTTGAATCCAGCGCGAAGGACGGAAGTCGTCAGGGAGAATTGCCCATTCCGCTTTACTGATCGCTATCATAGCCTATCGAAAAGTATTCCTATATTTTTCACAAAAATTGATATATAGCTCAATTTTTATTATTTTTGCCTAAGTCACGATTATCATTAACCTATATTAAATCCAGTTGCCATGAGCACATTAAAAAAATCGATATTTTTCCTCCCCCTCGTATTCTTTTTTGGACTCCTGAGTGGGGCGCAATCACAATCTGAGGGTAGCCAATTAGCTGACTTCCTGCTATTGACTCAAACTTCCAAGGACAAAGTAATCCTCACTTGTGAAAAGGGATGCGAATGGGAAAAACTCACCTTTAGTCTGGTAGCCGGCCAGTCTCAGGCTGTGGACGAAAGGGGTCTCACAACTCCTCGAACGGTGAAACCCGGAGTGAAATCCCCGGCCCCTCCTTTTCTTATCAATATTACAAGGACACACAATGGTTTGAGCTTGGAAGGAAAAAGGGGAACCGCATGGACCAATTTGAGTTTAACTTGTGATTTCAACAGGTGCAACCAGTATATTAGTCAGGCTGGAATAGAGGAAAATTAATTCGGTGCGCTGATGTCCTATTGCAGGTATATAACTACTCTCTCAGGTGAGAGAAAAGTTCTCCACAAAAACTACCACGATCACCACTACGGTTTTCCGATTGCCGACGACAGCGAATTGTTCGGCAGGTTGATCATGGAGATCAATCAAGCCGGTTTGAGTTGGAAAACGATTTTAAAAAAAGAAGCCAACTTCCGGAAAGCATACGATCAGTTCAATATTGAAAAAATTGCGGCCTATACAGAAGAGGACCGAAAACGCCTTTTGTCCGATGCTGGAATTATCCGGAACAAACTCAAAGTAAACGCAGCCATTGAAAACGCCCGAGCCATTCTCCTGCTGCAAAAGGAATACGGTTCCTTCAAAGGCTGGCTTAGCCACCACCACCCGAAAACCAAAGAAGAATGGGTAAAACTGTTTAAAAAATACTTCATATTCACCGGAGGCGAAATTGTCAACCCGGATTATTCATGAGGGTTTCGTTGTGAAAGGCTAGAGGCCAAAATAAATGGGGGCTTTGTGAGTATTTTTTTCCGCAGACGTAGCCGAGCTACGATGAGGATAGAAAATCGAACAAGTGCCCATTTATGAAGGTATGTAGCCTTGTAATAGAAGCCTTCATGAATAATCCGGGTTAATGAGTTTTTAATGAGCACGGGGTATCTGCCCGGAGCTCACAATTCCGACTGCGAGGTGTATCAAAGGGTGATGGAGGAAAACCCAATGTGGTTGAGAAAATCACTATAGTCCCTCTCGCGCCGGGGCTCACGATCGCCTTACCCTAATTATTCTACCCAAGGGTAGGCTGAGGCGTGAAAAAATAGAAAAGTTATACCTTTTTGAAACTTCTGTTTTAAGACACAGGTTAACAGGGGGTCACATATAATATGGCGACATAAATATGCTAAGATATGGCAATACCTATAATATTTTTAGTGATCGGTTTCGCCCTGCTCATTAAAGGAGCCGACTGGCTGGTAGAAGGGGGCTCTTCCCTGGCAAAAAGGTTTCGAATTTCAGACCTTGCCATTGGATTGACCGTAGTGGCATTCGGCACTTCTGTCCCGGAATTGGTAGTCAATGTGTTGGCATCCTGGCAGGGTTTTTCCGATATTGTATTTGGAAATGTAATTGGAAGTAACCTGTTCAATCTTTTTGCGATTCTCGGAATTGCAGGATTAATTTCACCCTTACTGATCCGGTCGGGTACCGTTTGGCGTGAGATCCCCCTGTCCTTTTTGGCAGCCCTGCTGCTCTTTTTTTTGGTGAACTCCTTTTTCTTCGGCAGAGATACTGGCCTTTCCCGCACGGATGGTTTGCTTTTGCTGCTGTTGTTCTCTCTTTTTATTTTTTACGTCTACAAACAATTGAAAACTGAGGGCACCCCTGATTTAATTCAACACAAAGGTATGTCCGTCCTTAAAACCTGGGGTTTTATAATTATAGGGTTGCTGTTTCTGGTCATTGGAGGCAGGTTGGTCGTGGTCTATGCGGTTGAAATAGCGGAAAGTTGGGGGATTAGTGAGACCGTAATTGGATTGACCATAGTTGCGGCGGGGACCTCCCTACCCGAACTCGCCACTTCTGTAGTAGCTGCATTTAAGAAAAACAATGACATCGCTGTGGGGAATATTATTGGGTCTAATATTTTCAATATTTTTCTAATCTTAGGAGTGAGTTCTTTAATCCGGCCCCTGAACTACACGGTAAGTTTTAACCGGGAGCTCAGTCTTCTTATGCTGGGAACTATCGCCCTGCTTATCGCCCTTTTTATTGGAAAGAAGTATACCCTCGACAGGTGGAAAGCAGGTATATTTCTCGCCGTATACGCGGGGTATACCCTTTATTTGATTAATTGATTATTCCTGGCAGAATACGGTCAAAAGCACCACAGACAACACACCCTTTGTATAGCCTTCAGATTTGAAAAAGTAACATACTTTACCGGATAAGTCCCAAAAAAATAGTCCATTACGGGACGGGAAAAAAGTATCGAATGATAATGCTTTGAACGCCTCTGCACCTACCTACTTTTTTTAATAAAAGAAATAATTTATTCTGATTATTTTATATCTTTGACCCTGGACCCTAATGCAACTATATAATGCCACAGAAGATATATATAAAATACATGGTCTCTATTCGGTGTAAACTGGTAGTCAGAGCTGCTTTAGATGCCATGGGATTACACTACAGCAATGTGGAATTGGGCGAAGTGGAAATCAGAGAGATACTTACCCCTGAACAGCGTGCTGAGTTGGAAAAGGTATTGCTGAAGTCCGGGCTGGAGCTAATGGACGACAAAAAAGCGAAGCTGATTGAAAAAATCAAGACGATAGTCATTGAGATGATTCACTATTCCGATGAACAACCCAGAATTAACTTTTCCCATTATTTAAGCGAAAAACTCGAATACAATTACACCTACCTCGCCAGTCTTTTTTCAGAAACAACCGGCACTACTATAGAACACTTTGTTATCGCCCACAAAATTGAACGGGTCAAAGAGCTTCTTTTATACGACGAACTCAATCTCACCGAAATTTCTTATCAATTGAACTACAGCAGTGTGGCGCATTTATCCAACCAGTTCAAAAGAATTACCGGGCTAACTCCCACCTTTTTCAGGCAACTTCAGCAATACAGAAAGCGCATTGCCTTAGAAGACCTGTGAATTTTGCAATTTTCTTAAAAAATAGTATAACGCATTTTCATTTGAGATAGCTGATCTTTGTCCTAATTGTGAAAATAAGTTCACAAGGAAAAATCAATTATAATGAAAAATCTAAGTTTAAGTTTTTGTATCATGTCTGCATTTTTTATGATGGCCATTATTCCCGCTCAATTGAGTGCAACAACGGCAAATAATCCCGTAACCATGGAGGCGACGGTTCCTTCAGAATCTGAAGTTGCCGCCACACTTAATGCCAGATTGATGGAAATTCAGGAAATGGATTTGTCCGCCATGAACAGGGTCGAGAAAAGAGCTCTGAGGAGTGAAGTTCTCGCGATAAAAAGTGAACTCAAAAGCAATAGTGGTGGAGTATACCT
>JAGTVA010000155.1 GCA_018224445.1 Saprospiraceae bacterium | reverse complement strand
TTTGAATAACTTTTTCATACATATAGGCCCCGTCTGCCCCTTGAATTTTTTGAAAATCGGCACTTCCGGGATTGCTGGTTATCCCCAGTAAGATAGCAAACTTGTCTTTGTAACCCAAAAAGGGTTCTATGGAATCTCGCCCCATATAAGGAGCTACAGTCACTGCATCAAAATTCATTGAAGAAAAAAAACAGGCTGCGTAGTGATTGGCAGTATTTCCAATATCGCCTCTCTTGGCATCGGCAATTAAAAAATGCGTATCCGGAAGCATGGAACGGGTCTGTTCCAACACCTTCCACCCCGCTGAGCCATAGCGCTCGTAGAAAGCGGTGTTTATTTTATAGGCTACGCAATACTCTTTAGTGGCATCGATTATCTCTCTGTTGAACTCTACTAAAGCCTCCAGCTTGGAGGAGAATTTCCCGGGAAGTCTTTCTATATCAGAATCTAGTCCTACGCAAAGAAACGATCCCTTTTCTTTAATGTGATCTACTAAATTACTGAGTTTCACAACAGAATGGTTTACATGAAAATGGGCTATGCTACAGCAATTACTTTTTTAATTTGAGGCAATTTCTGAAGAATGGTTTGTTCTACTCCGGCCTTAAGAGTCATTTCAGACATGTCACAACTCCTGCAGGCCCCCAGCCATTTTATCTTTACCACGCCGTCTTTTCCTATCTCCACTACTTCTACATTGCCTCCGTCCTCAGCTAAATGCGGACGAATTGAGTCCAGTGCCTCCTCAATTGCATTTTTCAACTCAATATTCCCCATAGTTAAATTTTTTATATATACAAAATTAACTTTATTCTGCTGATTATCCTAATTAAAATCCAGGAAGAAAAAAATTTGGCCTCCGGTTACTGCACGTCCACCTGCCTCGTGGGATCCAGCATTTCATTTCTCAAAATGGTTTGTCGCACCAGTTTGCGCGTGACCTCCAAATAAAGGTCTGCAATCTCATCCTCATTCATTACTGCCGGCTTGCCTGTGTCGCCTGATTCCTGTATGGACTGAATAAGTGGCAGCTGTCCAAGCAGCACGGTATTAAAAGCTTGTGCCAGTTTTTTTCCGCCCCCTTTTCCAAATAAATAGTACTTATTGTCCGGCAGCTCGGCCGGAGTAAACCACGACATATTTTCCACCACTCCCAAAATGGGTACATTGATATTTTCAATCCTGAACATATTGCCAGCCTTGATGGCATCGTCAATAGCCACCTTCTGAGGGGTGGTCACCATTACAGCTCCTGTAATGGGAACAGATTGCACCAAACTCAAATGAATATCTCCGGTTCCCGGTGGCAGATCTACTATCATAAAATCGAGTTCAGGCCACCTTACATCGCCAATAAACTGTTTCAACACACCACTGAGCCTGGGACCGCGCAAAACCACCGCCTGCTCGGGCTCAATCACGAAGCCAATCGACATTATACTGATGCCGAACTTTTCTACGGGCTCAATCACCGGTTTTCCATAGTGCTCGTAAATCTTGGGTTTTACTCCCTTTAAGCCGAGCATGGTCGGCATGGATGGACCGTATAAATCCGCATCGATCAAACCTGTCTTATACCCCAGTTTAGCCAATCCCAAAGCGAGGTTGGCAGAAACAGTAGATTTCCCTACCCCCCCTTTTCCCGAAGCTACAGCGATGATGTTTTTCACCTGTGGAAGAACAGAACGAGTTCCCTGTCCTGCTCCACCCGCCTTCATGTGTATGTGCACATTGGCCTCGGGATAATCACTGAGTATTTCCTCCTGGCATTTGAAATTGAGTTGCCCTTTCTGCTTGTCATCCAATCCCCCTGTGTGAAGAGAAAAGAATACATTTTCTCCCTCTACCTTTAGGTCTGTAACACGCTTTCCGCTTATAATGTCCGATTGAGATCCCGGATCTGGAATTCTTCTGAGGGCTTCAACTACTTTATTGTGATCTATCATGAAAATAAATATTTACAACTACACAACGAATAGCCCCGACAGTATGTTGAAATATTATGAGATTTAGGCAATTCACTTGATACGCATTGTAAAAATAATTAATACTTTTGTGTTGTAAACGAAACCGTTTATCTCTGAGCTACCTTAAGAGATATAAAGTGTGGATGATTTATTTTTTCGTCTGCAGTGAAATGTTCGAAACTATTTGAACCAAATGAAAGTACACAGGGACCTATCGCAATTACCGCACTTCACCAAAAGTGTTATTACCATCGGATCCTTTGACGGACTTCACCTGGGGCACAAAAAGATTCTGGACCGAATCAAGGATTACTCAAAGCAATACCAGGCCCCATCGGTGGTTATCACCTTTGATCCCCATCCCAGAGAGATTATTTATCCCTCCGACCACACCCTCGAATTGATTACCTCCCTGAAAGAAAAAATAATCCTGTTTGAAAAAGCGGGCATTGAACATTTGGTGGTGGTTCCCTTTACCGTTGAATTTGCCCAACTCAACCCCAGGGAGTACCTGGAAAAATTTTTAATTGGAAAATTTAATCCTTACTGTATCGTAATTGGTTACGACCACAGGTTCGGTTTAAACAGGGGGGGAGACATCCATCTACTCAGGGAGTACGGAGAAAAGTACAAATTCAATGTGATTCAAATACCCAAGCAAGAATGCGATCATATTTCCATCAGTTCTACCAAAATCAGAAATGCTGTAAAAAATCGGCAAATTGAAGTGGCCAATAGGTTGTTGGGTCATCCGTACTTTTTTATAGGTGAAGTAATTCACGGAAAAAAAGTAGGACAGCGAATGGGATTTCCAACAGCCAATTTAAAAATTAGGGATAAGAAAAAATTATTGCCGCCCCCGGGAATCTACGCCGTTTTAATTTACCACGGCTCAGATAAATACCGGGGGATGATGTACGTCGGTTCCCGGCCGACATTAGAGAAATCAGGAGAGGAGCAAATTGAAGTACACCTCTTTAATTTCAACCAATACATCTACGGAGATACCCTGTTGGTGGAGTTGATTGACTTCATCCGCAACGATGTAAAATACGACAATTTAGAAGAGTTAAAAGAGGGGTTGAAGGCGGACAAAATCAGTGCACTGGACATATTAATTAACTACGAGGAAAAGAGTAAAAGAAAGGTCAGTTTCAGGGGCGCCATCGCTCTGTTGAATTACAACGGCATGAAACACCTGCCTACCTTTTTACCTACCGTTGTAGAACACTGTCCTCCCGACTGCCGGATTTACCTCATCGACAATTTCTCCAAAGACGGATCGGTGGAATGGACTCGCGAGCATTACCCCCAAATAGAAGTAATTGAATTGTTGGACAATACGGGATACGCCGGGGGGTACAATCTGGGGCTTCAACTCATCCGAGAAAAATACCTGGCACTGGTCAATACCGATGTCGCTTTTGATTCACAATGGATAACCAAAGCCATGGATTTTATGGATGGGGACGAGGAGGTGGCCTGTGTTCAACCTAAAGTCAAAAGTTACTTACATCCCGACCATTTTGAACACGCAGGTGCCTGTGGGGGATTTTTAGATATACTGTCCTTTCCCTTTTGCAGGGGGCGAATAGTTGACATGGTAGAAGAAGATGAGGGGCAGTACGATGAGCCCATGGAAGTTTTTTGGGCCTCCGGTGCCGCAATGGTAGTTAAAAGGGAACTCTTCGAAAAGGCAGGTGGTTTTGACGAATTGTATTTTGCTCACATGGAGGAAATTGACTTGTGCTGGCGACTAAAAAAAGCCGGTTACAAATTGTATTGTCTGCCTCAATTACAAGTCTTTCATTTGGGGGGTGGAACACTCAGTTACGACCATCCGCATAAGACCTATCTCAATTTTAGAAACAACCTCTTCACCATTTTGAAAAACGAGTCCAAAAGGAGGTTGGTGTGGGTGGTGCCCGCCAGGATTACCATGGACATCGGAGCCTCTTTTCATTTTTTACTTCAGGGAAAATTCCAACTTTTTAAAATGGTTTGGAAGGCCCATTTGGATGTGCTCCTCAATTTGCCACAACTCACCATGTCCAGGCGGAAATTCAATAAAAAGGTAGCTGACCTTAAATTCCAATCTTCCAGAACGAGGTTTGGCCGCTACTACTACCCCATTGTCTGGCAATATTTCATCAACGGCAAAAAGAAATTTTCAGAACTCAAATGGACCCAACATGAAGCCACCAAACATTGAGGTCATTCACGAGGACGACGATATTGTAATAATATCCAAACCTTCCGGATTGCTCTCGATTCCCGATAGATACAACAAAAACCTGCCTTCTGTCGCGAAGATGTTAAGCGACGGACGAAGCGAAGTTTTCACTGTTCACCGGTTGGATAAAGATACCAGCGGGGTGATGATTTTTGCCAAAAATGCCAAGGCCCACGCCCATCTCAATCAACAATTTCAAAATCAGAAAGTAACTAAGTACTACCTTTTACTGGTCGTTGGGACGACACCCGAAAGGGGGTGCATAGATGTCAACCTCACGGTCCATCCCGTTAAAAGTCAAATGATGGCTACCCAAAAAGGCGGAAAGGCAGCCATTACCGACTTCGAGACCCTTAAGCACTACCACAATTACAGCCTGGTAAAGGCGCACCCCCACAGCGGAAGGACCCATCAATTGCGCGTGCATTTCAGCCACCTGAAGCACGAAATTATTGCCGACCCCATTTACGGCACCCACGGCCCGCTTTTCCTCTCTCAATTTAAAAGAAAATACAAACCCTCTTCAGCCAAGCCCGAACGCCCGCTTATGGACAGATTGGCCCTCCATGCAGAATCCATTTCCTTTAAGCACCCGGGCAATCACAACAGATTGAGTTTCGAGGCCGCCCTACCGAAGGACTTCAGAGCGAGTATCCGTCAGCTGGATAAATGGACTTAATAACTAAATAATTCCTACTTTTTTGTATTTTTGGCCAAAACAACATATTGAAAGCCGACAGTGTTAATATCCATCCGAGTTGGAAAGAGGTGCTTAAAGGGGAGTTTGAATCGGACTATTTCTCCGAGATAAAAAATTTTCTATTGCGGGAAAAAAAGGCGGGAAAAAAGATTTATCCTCCCGGTCCTTTGATTTTCAATGCCTTTGATTCCACTCCCTTTAAAAAAGTAAAAGTGGTGATACTCGGGCAGGATCCCTATCACGGTCCCGGACAGGCCATTGGACTCTCCTTTTCAGTGCCCAAAGGTGTAAAGCCACCCCCCTCCCTGATCAATGTTTTTAAAGAGATTGAATCCGATCTGGGCATCGCACCCCCGGATCACGGAGACCTCAGTCACTGGGCAAGTCAGGGCGTTTTTCTCCTCAACGCCATACTCACTGTAGAACACAAAAAAGCCGGTTCGCACAGAAAAATGGGATGGGAAAAATTTACGGATGCCGTAATCAAGACCCTTTCAGACCGGAGAGAACAACTCGTTTTTCTCCTGTGGGGAAACTTTGCAAAGACCAAGATCCCGTTGATTGACCAGATGAAACACTACGTGCTCGACAGTCCCCATCCCAGTCCATTGGCCAGGGGTGGATTTTTTAACAACCACCACTTCTCCAAAACCAATGAACTGCTCATTCAGTCTGGCAAAAAGCCTATAAATTGGACAGTACATTAATTCATCACCTAATCTAAGCAAATCGATCCAGCTCTGTAAAAGTATTTTTCTTATATAAATTGGGGATCAAATACAATCCAGTCAAGATTCAATTGGATTACTATCCAAGGGGGTATCCAAAATAATAAACCTTTGCGTCTTAGCGCCTTTGCACGGAACCCAATACAAGCTAAAATTTAACAGCAATGTAGTTGTAAAAGTATTATTCTTTTATAAATTTGGGAATCAATTTGACGCGAAGAAATAAACCCATCCTTATAGAGAAAAAACTGAACTTATGAAATACAGATTTCAATTTATTCTTGCCGCTATTTTCGGCCTTATCGCAGTAGTCTTCGGAGCCTTTTCCGCCCATGGGTTGGAGGGGAGAATAGATGATTCAGCCCTGCAGTCATTTAATACGGCGGTGGAGTATCAATTTTATCACGTTCTGGCTGTAATAGCCCTCTGCTTTGCCCCCGAGACTTACAGGCAAAATCTGATCAAACTTACGATTCACTTTTTCCTCCTCGGAATCGTTATTTTTTGCGGCTCTATTTATATATTGAGTACTCAGGGAGCTGTCCACCATATGGACGTTTCCTTCCTCGGGCCCATCACCCCCATAGGAGGTACCGTATTAATCGCGGGTTGGTTTGTTTTAATTGTCAGTGCGATTCCAAAAAGGGAGTAAAAGTATTTTTTATTTTAAAAAAAAGTTTTAACTTGTCCAACTATAATTACATTTGCATTTTGTAATCAAAAAAAATCAGAGATATGAAGTACATTTTTACATTATTGATCGCGGCTGCTTTTATCGCCGCACCGATGACAGAAACCAAAGCTCAGGCTGTGACCGACTACGAAACAGCAGCCGGAATCAGACTGGGTTGGGGATTTACAGGAACAGTCAAGCATTTTATCAATGACGCGCACGCAGTGGAGCTTATGCTCAATTACCGCTGGGGATGGGCATTTTACAACCAAACCAGAATCGTTGGCCTCTATCAGGTCCACGGCGGTTTAGACGATATATTTGAAGGACTTGCCTGGTACTGGGGTGGCGGAGGCCTCGTGGCATTTGAGTCTTATCACTCTGCTTTTTCGGATAGAAGTACACGAACTTATTTTGGAGTTGCCGGAGTCATTGGACTTGATTATGCCATTTCAGACCTTCCTATTAATGTGAGCGTGGATTTCATGCCGAACGTTACTTTTGGTTCCCGAATTGACGGTGTGGGTTACCGAAGAGGATTCAGAGGTGATTTGGGCGGTGTAGCTATCAGATACATTTTAAAATAAAGCAAACTATACCTATATTTAAAAATTAAATTACAGCTCCCGGATTAACTTCCGGGGGCTTTTTTATATACTTGAGAATTTTCCAATGGAAATCAGGGGAAATATTCTTTAGAAATTTTGAAATACTTAATCTCTGTGCTCTTCAGTTGTGAGCTTAGATCGATTGTTCTTCCAATACAGATAAGCGATACCTCCTACTATTAAATAGGGGGCCAGGAAGAGGTAAACTATTCCTTTGTTTAACCCCAACGCGGCAGACCCACCGTCTGCATAATTGGATTCCGCAGTCATTCTGCACATGGGGCATTGCGCGTTTACTTCCGGCATGAAGAGTACAGCCAAAAGGAGCAAGGACAGAACCGTTAATAAAATTCTCATTGCGGTGATTTTAGTGTTCAACAGTACAAAAGTACGAAATGTTGCTTAATATTCAATAATACGGGACGAGCATAAGATAACAAATCGGACCGGTGACAGCGACGTAAAGCCAGATGGGAAAAACCCAACGGGCCATTTTTTTATGTCGCTCGTAATGACCGGTAATGGCGCGATTAAAAGTCAGCAAAATAAAGGGCAATACGGCAGCGGCCAATACCACGTGAGTAATCAGAAAAAAGAAATACACGCCACGCCATAGCCCCTCACCTTCAAAGTAGATAACCGGAGTGGTGATGTGATACAGTACATATGAAATTAAAAAAAGAGCAGAAAGTCCCATTGCCAGGAAAACAGAATTCCTGTGGGCCTTAATTTTACCTTTTTTAATAAAGACAAGAGCAAAGACCAAAACCACAGCGGTAATGGCATTCAATCCGGAGTGTAAGGGGGGTAAAAAAGAGAAATCAATTCCCAGGTCGATTTGAATTTCACGCATAAATACCACCACCAACAAAACGATTATGGTCAGCAATGCTGCCAACCAGTTTAACTTTTTCTCTAATTGGGGATTGGGTTTCGTACGTATTTCCATGGTTATTAACTTTAAAGCCTTTGCCGAATGGCATCGGAATAATCTCTTCGGTTTTGTTTGGCGGTAAACTGCATAGACAGGTGCTCAACCAAACGGGCAACCCTATGGTCCTCGTAAAAGTTATAATACTGCACTACCCTACCGCGATCGTCTACCAAATACAAATAATCTCTTTTGTCTCTCCCCGACAATTCCATTCCTGAGGTCCAGACTCCCATCATGCTGTCTATCTCCGTCTCGTCAAATTTAACCACCAGGTGATTGAGATTGGTCCCCGGATAAGCGCTGTAAAGTTTTTGACCAATCCCCTCCTGGTCATGAATATCCACCGAAATAATATTTAAGTATAAAACCTCATCCCTGCTGCTGAATTGTTCCATTATTCCGAGAAAACGCGAGGAGAACAACTTCTGGTCATCCTGGTTTTCAGGCACAATACCAGCTACAATAAACTTCCGATCAAAGCGGTCTTCAGATACAAATCTTCCCCTCTCATCGTAGGAATCAATCCACGAAAATTGGCCAAATTCTTCAAATTCAGCAATGGCCTCCATTCTGTAATCCAGACCGGAACGCAAATAATACCAGGAAATTAACGGAAATATCAATAGGATCAGCAGTACCACCAATAACCGGACATGGGATTTTTTCATTTCTCACTGTTGTTCGCTTTAGAACAAGTTAACCCTTCACAAGTTTAGCATGCTGGACCGCCTGTCTAAAATGGAAAATGTTTAGTCCAACATTTTAATTTGGTCTTCGAGATCAGCTTCATCTATAATGTGTCCCTCTCGTTCCTTTTCGTACTCGGTTTTATAATCCTCACGTTGATTGTGCCAATAAGAACCATCCCAAAGAAAAGCAATGATGGCCCAGACCAAAAGTAAAAAGGGAAGCAATATACTGGAGACCAGACCCCTGACTTCGTACTTGAGGTGCATAAATTCACCCATGATAAAAAAGGCTTTGTAAAGGCTCAAACCAATCATGGCCAGGTACACCAACCAGATCGGAAGGTAAAAACCAGAGATAACATACCCTTTTCCCAACAGGGCGATAAAGACTTCAGCAACAGTAATAAGTCCCAACAATATCAAACCCCTAAATACGGTGCGTTTTGCTTCCTCGTAACTTGTATGTCCCATGCCGTTTTATTAATTTTTTTAAATTACAATAGCTAAAATACCAAAAATACA
>JAGTVA010000154.1 GCA_018224445.1 Saprospiraceae bacterium | reverse complement strand
TGGCTGTCCCCCTATACGAAGAAACTGTGGAGTGGGCCGGAGCTTTGAATTCCATCTACCGGGACGATCCGAGAGTGTTGAACAGAGCCATGCTTTTTAGAAATAAAGCCATGATGAAACGAAAGGCCCTAATTGGTGGACTTAAGGTCGGATTATTTGAAGAAGTACACACCTTTGAACAGGTAGAAAATTTCATTGATCGACTGAATGAGGCCAACCTTCAATTGCCTGGCGAAGAGGAAAGTTGGGTGCACGTCAAACCTTTTGCAGCTGCGGGAACCGTAGGTCACAAATTGCTGCGCAGCAGAGAAGACGTTCGAAAGAAAATGGTTCAGAAAGATTTTCCATGTCTGGCCGAAAGCCACTTAACAGGTAAAGAATTTTCTTGCGAAGCTTATATACACGGCGGTAAAGTACGATTTTTAAATATCACAGAATACGTCAAACTCGGTTATTCCAATTTTGTACCTGCTGGACCTTACCTGCAATCAAAAAGACCGATTATCAAACGCGAAGTTCAAAAATTGATAGATATATTTGGCATAGAATACGGAATGATCCACCCGGAATGGTTTATTACAGAACAAGATGAGTTGAAATTTGGAGAGACCGCCTGCAGAATTCCCGGTGGACATATACTCGAACTGGTAAGTAAGTCGTACGGTTTTGATGCCTTGGCAGCTTTTGTGCTCAGCCACGACCCCAATCTCACGGAAGAAGAGCTTTCTGACATCTTCCCGTCGGACGAAGAATTTCCCGGAAAATACAACGGCAATGTAATGATCTACCCACAGAAAAAACAGATATCGGAATTGCAAATTCCAGAGGAATTACACAACGACCCATACTTTGTCGACCACAACCTAATCCCCCCTTATTCCAATCAAAAAATCAGTGATCGTTCTGGTTTTGGCAACCATTTTGGAACCATTAATTTTGCCGGTGAGGATCCCGAGAGAATGGAAGAACTTCTGGAACATTACAGGACAGTTGATTTCTATGTATAATAGATTGTTTTTTTAAACTCTGAAATGGTCGTCAACCCTAAATAACCCAACCTTCATTGGGTTCGAAATTTCATATGTTATTTCTCCATCATCACCACAGGAGGAAAATACGCCTTGTGGGCTATGGATAGCACCTTTATAGAACTTGTGAACCTTTTAGAGTCAAAGAAAAGGGTCAGTAACACCAAATATGTGAAAGTTTATCTCGTTGGTTTAAAAGCAACATGGAAGAGTATACTCTTCCGATGCAGAAGCTGAAATAGAAGAGTCAACTTCTCACTCATGTGGGTTCTCGAAAAAATAGGAACTCACTTTTTTAAATATAATTTTGGTCTGTAAAAAAAGTAGTTTACTTTTGGCCACTGAAAAAAAAATATGGAAATAGTATTGGATAAAAACACAGGACTTATAGAACGGGCATTGGAAGATTTACAAAATGCCAGTTCGCTGACCAGACCTGATAAAGCACTCAAATTTTCGAGTCAACTCGAGCGATTTAGTGTAGATAGTAACGGATTGAAAATTCTCCTTGAATATGCTGTATTAGCCGATCAGGCGGGGTATTTCGAAGGAACCAGTTGGGAAGACCCCGGAAAATTAGTCCCCTCGCTGGTCCGAGGAACATTGATGGTAGGACCTCCTACCAGCACCATGGAGTTGATGAGTGAATTGAGAATTTTATCCATCGGCTCAGGTGATTACGTGCACCCTCAAATGACCAAAGAGGAGGCCCTAACCTTTTTGGAGGAAATCATTGTACACAACCTGGATATTGCCCTCGGGGTAATCAATGAGGAGGCCAGAATGAAAATGAGTAAAAGAGAAATTCAAAAAGCGACCAACTTATTTCAATATTTACTTTCCAATATGCCCCTCCAGGCCATAAAAAAGAGAATGGCAGATGAGATCGAAATATTTTGCATTCAGCGTCCCGTTGAAACGCATAAAACCATCGCACTCATCGAACTCATAAAAGATTCCCTTAAGCCGGGAAAGCGAAGTGAAGAGGATAAAAAGCTTCATTTTTTCATAGATGCAGCCTTTCACCCTTCACCTTTATCCAAACAATTTCCGGATCCCGAAGAATACGCCGTAAAATTACCAGAACTGAGCAAATTAGCATTGGCTAAAGAAGCTGAATTAATGGGTGAGGCGATGGATAAAACGGGACTGGTATGTCCCGGTCATATTTCCCTCATGCTCCATATCATCGCAGAATATTCGGAGGATGGGGAAATGATGAGAAAGGTACTGGCCTTAACCCCCGGCGGAATTGCCCAATGGGTTGAGCACAAAAGCTGGTTGTTGCAAATTATTCCAGAAATTGGAATTTCCGGAAACCATCAATTCGTCTACGGTTTAAGCCAAATGCTTAAAAAGGCCTTGTTTTCTCGGAGGGCAGTAAAGGCGGGTTTAAACAACATGAGAAATATTAAGATACACCCCGTAGTAGCTCGTCAAATAAAAAAATCTCTTCCGGAGGAGTTTTGGAAATTGGAGGTACTGCCCTTTGTTCTCAGCGCTACCATACGAATTTTGGGCCAGCCACTGGGTGTAAGTCAGGGAAACAATCCCACCTGCCAGTCGGCAAGGGGAATTAGTTTGTGGAGTCAACACGCTCCTGCCAAACTAATAGATATGATCATGAATGTAGCCAGTCAAAACCGGCTCATCATGCGTTTTGAAACTGCAGAATTGAATTCCAATCAATTGGGAAAAGGACTGATCGATAAATTGGATCACGACCTGGATGTCGTATCTGCCATCCTGGTACCTCACCTCGATAAGATTTACAACGAAATGATGCGCAGAGCTTCAGTGAGGGGCGAAGATCCTCATAAATGGGTCAATCCAGCCCTGTATGGCCAGTGGATTCAAACCGGCTTTGCCTCTGCTTATGACTATTTGACCAATTCCATAAAGGACTACAATGGTTTTATCAGACTATTTTACACTTCATTCCACCCTCATTACAACGGAGATAAGTTAATGACCTACCCGTGTCCCCTCGGTATTTTCATCACCTCCTCACAAGCCAAAATGCTGGGTTTTCACGCTATTTCACTTTTGAGAGTAAAAAAGGGTACCAGGGGAGATGTCAGGGCTTTCTTTCTCAATCCAAACAATGAAGGGCGACAGGATTGGGGCCAGGGGATTGAACCCCAAGTTCACGGAAATGGAGAAGAACCAGGAGAGTCCTCTCTTCCATTTGACGAATTGGCATCGAGAGTCTACGCTTTTCACTATCATCCATCCATAAAAACCAAAAAAGTACAAAAAGTGGAAAAATATCATCTTACAAAAGTCAGAGAACTGGCTGAAAACAGTTGGGGTAAACAATATTTATGGAATGATATTCCCGCGATATGGTAAGGCACTCCTCTCGAATTGAATTGAGCCAAACAGCGCTCAAGACTAACCTAAACTTTGTACACAAAAAGGTGGGACCTTCGGTCCGTATTTCCTCTGTTGTAAAGGCCAATGCTTACGGACATGGAATTGACCCTTTCGTTCCTATGGCAGAAAAAACAGGTATTAATCACTTTTCGGTAGCCTCTGCACACGAAGCCAACGAAGTACTCCAATGCAAAAAACCGGATACCTCAGTGATGATTATGGGAATACTCTACGATGAAGACATTCCCTGGGCTATTGAAAATGAAATTGAATTCTATGTGTTCAATTTCGATCGGATGAAGTTTATTCTGGAATCTGCAAAAAAACTCAATAAAAAAGCCCTACTCCACATTGAAGTGGAAACCGGAGCAAACAGGACCGGCCTGCCACTGGACGAGTTTAGTAAAACCATTACTTTTATAAAGCG
The DNA here is from genome assembly GCA_018224445.1 of Saprospiraceae bacterium. Classification (GTDB taxonomy): domain Bacteria; phylum Bacteroidota; class Bacteroidia; order Chitinophagales; family Saprospiraceae; genus PWJY01. The sequence continues at coordinate 4,981 of JAGTVA010000154.1, read as the reverse complement.
AAACAGAAATTACCTCCAATTTGAGGGCCTCTGTTCTCATTTGGGTGGGGCCGAGAGCGACTCTTCCAAATTTAAAATTGACGGCCAGGTAAAAATATTCAAGGATCTGGTCAGAGACCTCAAGTCCAAAAAATGCATACCCAACTACATTCACCTCGCGTCCTCTGCTGCCGCTCTTGCCTATCCGGAAACCAGGTACAATATGGTGCGCACCGGAGTCATTCAATACGGTTTTTGGCCGTCGCCGGATATTTATTACCACCACCTCCAGGAAGTGGGAAAAAAATCCGACCGGGCACTGAAGAGGATCATCACATGGAAAACGGACATCATGGATTTGAGATCGGTATCCGCAGGCCAATTTATCGGATATGGAACCGCCTTTCAAGCGCAGACGGATATGACGGTAGCTGTGATGCCACTGGGTTACAGCAATGGATACCCCCGGGCACAATCCAACCGCGGCCATGTCCTTATTCACGGTAAAAAGTCACCCATTACAGGGCTGATCAATATGAACCTATTTATGGTTGACGTCTCTCATTTACCCGATGTAAAGGTCGGAGATGAAGTCGTCATGGTTGGAAGGCAGAAAAACAGCGTTATCAGAGTGAGTTCGTTTACCGAGTCCATTAATCTCCTCAACAATGAAATGTTGAGTCGGCTCCCCTCAGCCATTCCCAGGTACGTGGTGAAGTAAGCCGGATTAAAATATTTACCCTGCCGATGAACTACTGATTTTTTCCAATTCCATATCGATAAAATAAAGCGATTGCGGACTGTCTCCAATAAGGTTTATTTTGTCCAAAATAGTTCTGGCCAAATCCTCCTCTTCTCTCTGTTCCTCTACATACCACTGCAAAAAGTTAAGGGTAGTGTAATCCTTTTCTGTATAGGCTAAATCCACGAGCTCGTGAATGGATTGGGTAACCTTTTGTTCATGCTCGTAAAGCATTTCAAAAAGGCTTTTAACAGATTTAAATTGAGAGGGCGGTTGTTTTATTTCAGGCGTTATTCCGTGTCCGTCTACCTCACTCATATATTCAAAAATTTTCAACATATGTACGCGTTCTTCATCGGACTGGTCCATAAGGAAACTCTTGCATCCGGTAAGGCCTTGAGTATCGCACCATGAAGCCATAGACAAGTAAAGGTGCGAGGCATATCCCTCGAGCGATATTTGATTATTGAGTGCTTTTTCTATTTCTTTTGAGATCATAGTTAATTGTTTATGTAATTAAGTGTATTTACGTATAATTTGTTCACAGGAATGAGAGAGTAAATTAAATACTTCGTCAAACCGATTGTTCCAGTATGGATCCGGCACTTCTCTGTTTTCACCGGGATATCCCTCATCCAGTATAAGTTTGACCTTATCCACACCCTCTGAATCACCGGCCAGGGCAACAAGGTGGTTGTAATTGCTCCTATCCATGGCATAAATAAGATCAAACGCTACAAAATCTTTTTTTCTAACCTGCCTGGCTCGTTGTCCGCGAATATCTATCCCATTCAATTCAGCCGTTTCTATAGACCGGGGATCAGGTCTTTCCCCGATGTGGTAGGAGGATGTACCCGCGGAGTCCACCTCCCAATCCAGCCCTTTCTCTTTTATTTTTTCAACCAAAACTCCCTCGGCCAGCGGAGATCGGCAAATGTTTCCCAGACAAACCATGAGTATTCTCATATTTAAAATCTTTTATCAATCCCGGTAAAACAAATATAGGCATATTGAAACAAACTCTCCATTCAAAGTCCAAAGAGATGAATCAAAAATTTTTAATCCAAACAAAATTAGAACTATTGCGATATTCTTACATTCAAAAATAGAAATTGTCTTTTAAATCTGATAAAGCCCCTAAAAAAGGTGAGAACTTATCCCCCCAAAATAATTTATGAGGTTTTTTGATTGCACCTGGAGTATAAGTTTACAAAATTGCCATACATTTGTTAAAAGCAACAGTTGAAAACAGAAGTGTAAGTAACTTAATCCTGGTGAGGGTCGAGTTTAAAATTGTACTTGTGAATCATTACCAGACCAAACCAATTCATAGGTTATAATTTTTTTTTGTTTTTTTAATTAATTGTTAGAAAATAATAGCCAATGAAAATAGTAATAGCCGGTGCCGGGGAAGTTGGATTTCACCTGGCCAAATTACTGTCCTTTGAACAACAGGATATCACTTTAATCGATACCGATCAGGAGGTTTTGGATTACGCTTCCACTCATTTAGATGTGAGGACCATTCACGGAGATGCCTCCATTAAATCGGTATTGGATCGGGCGCAGGTATCGAAATCCGATTTGGTGCTCGCCCTTACCACTTCTGAAAAGACCAATTTAATCACCGCTCTTTTTGCAAAAAAAATGGGTGCTAAACAGACCATTGCCCGGGTACACAACAAGGAGTACCTCAGCAAAATGACACAGGAAACCTTTAGAGAACTGGGGATAGACTCTATGATTTCTCCCAACAAACTGGCTGCCAAGGAAATAAAGAGGCTTTTGGATAAGGGGGCAGTTACGGATTATTTTAATTTTGAAGACGGATTGGTTTCCCTGCTTGGACTCACCATTGAAGACAATTCTCCTATAGCCAACCACTCCATTGGTGAAATCGAAAAGGGAAGTCCCCATATTCACTTTCGACCCATAGTGGTACTGAGGGGCAATCAAACCCTGATACCCGAATCAGATTTGATATTGAGAAGAACCGACCACATTTATTTCATTGTGAGAAAGGCGGAGATTCAGGAAATTTTCAAAATAGTGGGAAAGAAAGAGGAAACCATTCGAACCGTTATGATCAATGGAGGTTCCGACCTGGGATACAATACCGCTTCCTTGTTGGAAAGGGATTTTTCCGTCACTTTAATAGAGGAAAATGAAGATCGCTGCAAATGGCTGGCCAGTAACTTAAAAAATGTATTGGTAGTCAAATGTCACAACAACAAATTGGACCAATTGCGGGAAGAGGGTCTCGAAGAAATGGACGCTTTTATTTCTGTCACAGACGACACACAAGTCAACGTACTCACCAGTCTTTTAGCCAAAACGACCGGGGTGTACAAAACCATTGCCCTGGTAGACAGCATGGACTACACCCGTATTTCTCAAAACATTGGTATCGACACCATTATCAACAAAAAGTTGATTGCTGCCAACAACATTTTCCGCTATGTGAGAAAAGGCAAAATTGTAGCCATTACCAGTCTTCACGGCCTGGAAGGTGAAATCATTGAGTTTATTGTTTATAAAGACAATCAATTAACCAAAAAGCCCCTGGCTGAAATCAAATTCCCCAAGAATGCAGTCATAGGTACTATTGTAAGGGGCAAGGAAGTCGTTTTTCCCTCGGACGATGTGATTCTCCAAAAAAACGATAAAGTTATTATCTTCGGAATGCCCGATTCCATTCCAAAATTGGAGAAAATATTCAGATGATCAATTTTGAACACATATCCAACTTCATAGGTGTGACCCTGATTGTGCTGGGGGTTCTCATGTTCACCGCCCTTCCCGTTTCGCTAATTTGTGAAAGCGGGGACCATTGGGCAATTGTAAAATCGTGTATATTGACTATGGGTATAGGCGGAGGGCTGTGGTATTATAAATTCAACACCACGGGGAGTTTAAATCGCAGGGAAGCCTATCTCAGCGTATTTCTCACCTGGATTGCAATATCGGTTTTTTCTATGCTTCCTTATCTTTTTACGGGTGGCATAACGGATGTGGTAGATATATTTTTTGAGGCAGTAGCCGGAATAACCACAACCGGGGCCACCACCCTCAACGATATAGAAGCCCTACCGGAGGGATTGTTGTATTGGAGGAGCATGACCCAGTGGATTGGGGGTATGGGTATTATCCTTTTGGGATTGGCCATTTTCCCGATGTTGGGTATGGGTGGAGCGGAGTTGTTTGTAGCGGAAAACTCAGGAAATTTAGTGGACAGGATACATCCCAGAGTAAAAGAAATAGCCAAATGGATTTGGATTATTTATTTGGGAATGACAGTGGTGCTTTTTGGGTTGCTCTTTATCGCCGGCATGAATTGGTTTGACGCCATCAATCACGCCTATACCACCATTGCTACGGGAGGTTTTTCTACCAAAAATGCATCGGTAGGACACTGGGATGTGCCATCCATTCACTACATTATAGTTATTTTTATGTTGCTCTCCGGGGTAAATTACTCCATTCTATACCTGGGATTTTCAGGCAATATAAAAGCCATTTACCGCAACGAAGAAATTCGGTGGTATGCAGTTATATTTGCAGTCCTCACAATTGGAGTGTTTTTTATTGTCCTTCCGGAATACGGGGGTCAGACCGACGTGGAAGAAATATTCAGACATGCGCTGTTTCAGGTGTCCTCTATCTTAACTACCACCGGTTACACAACCACAGACTATACGGCTTGGAATGCTACGGCTGTTATGATCTTTTTTATATTGTTTTTCGTAGGTGCTTGTGCGGGATCTACCAGTGGAGGAATTAAACTCACCCGACATATTCTCTTTTTTAAAAATACCCTGCTGGAGTTTAAAAGAATTCTGCACCCGCGAGCCATTATACCGGTCAAACTAAACGGCAATGTAGTGAAGGGAAAGACCATGACCAATATTATTATTTTTCTCCTCCTCCACATATTCCTATTTGTTTTCGGAATATTCTTTGTCTCGTTTTTTGGGATTGATTTTGAGACAAATCTCGGTATTGTGGCGTCCTCGCTCAACAATATCGGTCCTGCACTGGGTGAAGCAGGCCCTACCCACACCTATTCACACCTTCCCGGCGCTGTGAAGATTTTTCTGGCTTTTTACATGATACTCGGACGTCTCGAACTCTTTACCGTTTTGGTGTTATTCAGTCCGTATTTCTGGAGGAGGAATTGATTTTTTCCCGTCGACCTGACCTAAATGGAGGACTCCAATCCCTTTGGCTTTCCCGGCCATTTTCCTCTTTTTTCTTGTATTT
>JAGTVA010000153.1 GCA_018224445.1 Saprospiraceae bacterium | reverse complement strand
CAGCGTTGTAAAAGCCTCACGTAGCTATACTTCGGCTAAAACGCTCAGCAACCATGGCTATGCTACGTTTTTCCGCCTTGAAAATGAATAAAATACCGGCTACTTAACCGACACAGTACACTTGACTTGACACTAGAGGCCAGTTCGACTATCGCTCAGTGCATCGCATTTATGAAGGCATGTAGCTTTGTATTAGAAGCTTTCATTAATAATCCGGGTTTAATCTGGAAAGTTCACGAACGTATTATATGTATTGGTAGGTATAAAAAAACCACTCCGGAATTGAAGTGGTTTGGAAGTGGAGAATACCGGATTCGAACCGGTGACCTCCACACTGCCAGTGTGGCGCTCTAGCCATCTGAGCTAATCCCCCGTATTTATTATGGGACCGCAAAATTAAACATTCCTATAATCTCCATCCTACTTTTATCTCAACTTTTTACCGAAAAAAATAAATCCAATACATTCATTTTTATTCAATAGGGGTCTACATCCAGTTTAAAACGCAGGTTTTTGTATTCATTTAGACTACAGAGGTGATCCAGAAGTGCAAATAATCTGTGCTTTATTCGCGCCAACAGCTCGGCCTCTTTTTCAACTTTAATCATCAACTCCAGAATAAAATAATTCCTCACTCTTGGAACCATGGGTTCAGTGGGTCCTAGAATCCTGTTTGAGAATTCTTTTGACAATTGATTTTTTAAAATACGAGCTGCTTTCCACAAGGTATTGAGGTCTTTGTGTTTTATTTCGAGATTGAAATTGCGGTAAAAAGGGGGATAATGGTATTTACCTCTCTCTTTGATCTCTCTGTAGTAAAAATTTTTATAATTAAAGTTCAATACATCTTTTATCACCGGATGCGTTGGGTTGGAGGTTTGAATAACCACCCTTCCTTTTTTTGCACCTCTTCCGGCCCTTCCACTCACCTGGGTCATTAATTGAAATCCTCTTTCAGAGGACCTAAAGTCCGGAAAATTGAGAATTTGATCGGCATTCATTATTCCCACTAAACCCACATTGTCAAAATCGAGTCCTTTGGTGATCATTTGAGTTCCGATCAATACATTGATCTTCCGGTTTTCAAAATTATAAAGGAGTTGTTCCAGTGCTCTTTTAGATCTGGTGGAATCTGAATCCATTCTGTCAATTTTTATTCCCGGCAGCAACAGTTCCAGTTCCTCCTCTATTTTTTCTGTGCCGAAACCAAGAAATCCCAGTCTTACACTTCCACATGCGGGACACTCTTCGGGAATTTTGGTCGTATGGCTACAGTAATGGCACTTCATCTCGTGCATTCGCTTGTGGTATGTCATCGACACGTCGCATTGATGGCATTCGTAGGTCCAGGAGCAAACCTCGCACTGAACCGTCGGTGCAAATCCCCTTCTGTTTTGAAACAAAATAACCTGTTGGCCCGACTCCCACATTTCCTTTATGCCCTCGAGTAGGTAATCAGAAAAAGGCCCTTTCATCTTCTTTTTCTTTTTGCATTCCTTAATATCGATAACCTCCAGCTCAGGCATATTGGCATCTCCGTAGCGCTCATCCAATTGCACATAACCGTATTTACCACTCTTCGCATTGTACAGGCTCTCCAATGAGGGTGTAGCAGTACCCAGTACTACTCTGGCATCGGTCAAATGTGCAAGGTATACTGCTGCATCCCGCGCATTGTATCTCGGAGCCGGATCGCGCTGCTTATAGGAAGAATCGTGCTCCTCATCCACTATTATCAATTTGAGGTTGTGAAAGGGCAAAAATACCGCGGATCGCGCTCCCATGACAACCTGGATATGCTTGCCGGCAGCATTCCAAATTTCCACCCTTTTTTGTATGTTTTCCCGGGAGTGGTAGAGGTGAACCGGAGCTTGTAATATTTTTTCTATCCGTTGAATTACTTGAGTTGTAAGGGCAATTTCAGGCAAGAGATAGAGCACTTGTCCCCCTGCATTTAGAGTTTCCTCAATGGCCTCACGGTAGAGCACAGTTTTTCCACTGCCGGTCACCCCGTGCAGCAGCACCACCTTGTTTTCCTTCCACTCAGTATCCATTTTATCGAATGCACCTTTCTGCATTTCAGACAACTGAAAGCTCTGTTCGAACTCTTTATTTTCTTCTTTGAGTCGACTCATTTCCTTTTCGAAAGAGTCTACAATGTTTTTTTTAATCAGCGCCTTAAGTGCGTGATCCTTCATCTCCGGATTCGCCAAAAGGGAGCTCCTCAAAACGGGTTTGTCCTTCTGTTGTAAAAGAGCCAGCAAAATATTGGTTTGGTATTCTGATTTTTCCGTCAACTTAAAGGCTTTTCCGGGGTCTTTCTGAAACTCCTCCTTCAACTTTAGATGAATCTGTTTTACGGGTTTGTACTTGTCGACCAACTCCTCCTTTAGCTCAGCTATTCCCTTGTATAACAAAGTCTCGAGGGGCTTGGCTATGTGTTTCTTACCCAGGATATTTCGGGCGGCATCGAGGCTGAATTCACCATTGGTTTGAAGGGCCTCCCAAAGCAAAAATTCGTCATCCGTAAGGTCGGTGTGTTCCTCATATATTGCAAAACCGGGAACCAAATTGGATCTGCTGTTTAATTTCATGGCTGAGGGCAATGCCGCATTCATCACTTCACCCAAACTACAGGCATAGTAATTAGCAATCCACTCCCAGAATTTCAAATGAAAATCCTCTACCAAAGGCTGTTCATCAATGAGCTCTATGATTTCCTTTATCTTTATATCGCGGGGTTCATTGTTGTGAAGAGAATGAACCAGGCCGGAGTAAAACCGACTCCTTCCAAATTGAACCTCCACCCTGCAACCTTTGATTATCCTCCCTTCGAGGTGATCGGGCACCAAATAAGTAAAGGTCCCCCTCAGGGGCAGGGGTAAGATTACTTCAGCAAAGGTTTTAATTTTATTCATAGACTTCCAATCTCCCGCCCAATATATCAATAATTTCACACGGGAGTATCATTTTCTTAAAAGAAGATATTTACGGCCGCGCGATAAGTGTTGGCATGCGCATCTATAAGATCACTGAGTCGATGGGGGTATCCTCCACCCATACTAACCACTAAGGGCACCTCATTCTTTTTACAGCAATTCAAAACAAATTCATCCCTTTTTAATACGCCCTTTTTGGATACTTTCAACCTCCCCAGTTTGTCGCTCTCTAAGATATCCACACCGGCTTGATAAAAAATCAAATCGGGTTCAATTTCGTCTACCAGTGCTGGTAGCGTGTTGTGCAATATTTTGAGATAACTGCTGTCCTCTATTCCATCCGGCAACCCTATATCAAGGTTTGATTTTTCCTTTTTCAATGGGTAGTTTCCCTCTCCGTGCATACTGAAGGTAAACACTCTCTGTTCATCGGAAAAAATAAAAGCGTTGCCGTTGCCCTGATGGACGTCGAGATCTACGATTAAAATTCGGTTGACGGTTTTCTTTTCTAAAATGACATTGGCAGCGATGGCGAAGTCGTTCAACACACAAAAGCCCTCGCCTCTATCGGGGTAGGCGTGATGAGTTCCACCTGCAATATTCATGGCTATACCGTATTTCATGGCGTGATAGGCACATTGCAGAGTACCGCCCGAAATTACCAGTCCTCTTTCAAAGAGCTTTCCGGACATTGGAAATCCAATTTTGCGCTGTTCTTTGTAAGTCAGGTCGTTATTTTGAAGTTTTTTTAAATAGCAGGGGTTGTGAGTGAGCAATATCTGTTTGGGAGTAAGTGGCTCCGGCACAAAAAAATTACTCTCCGTTATCGTACCTTCATACAGCAACTGATTGGGCAACAATTCATACTTTTCCATGGGAAACCTATGTCCTTCGGGCAAATCGTATTTATACACCTGGGAAAAAGCAATTTTTAACATAGGCTCAAAACCGGAAGATTGTATTTTTGTTCACGTTTTACACAGGGTTTACCCCCTCTATTTTTAGGTCCGGCCCTTTATCTCACCAATTGAACTTCACCCTGATTGATTAACACTTCACCAGCTTCGTCCTCTATTTCAATAAAATACACAAATACAGCCGGATTCAGGGCCTCTCCATTAAAAGTGCCGTCCCATCCGAGTAATTCGTCGTGGGCAGATAGATCTGATCGATGAAAAACGCGGTCTCCCCAGCGGTTGTAAATATAAAATTCCACCACCTTTCCGGAAAAATCAGGGGGGAAATAAGGCCTGAATACATCGTTGATTCCATCGGTATTGGGACTGAAAGCATTGGGCATATAAACTACTATCTCAGAAAAGGTTACAATATTAATGTTGGCTGTTGCTGTACAACCTTTTTCATCTGTTACTCTCACCAACACCTCCAAATCCTCCTCTGCCACGATACTAATTTCCGGGCAATTCTCACATTGCGTTAAATCCTCCGGACTCCAGTCCACAATAAAGGGATCGAGGTTAGTATTCACACTCAGGTTTACCTCACTGCCCTGCAGCACCATAACATCAGCAGGCTCAATTTCTACAAAGGGGATAATTTCATCTTCCAGCAATACGGTTTCAAAGTATTCACAACCCGATCCACTCAGGTAAAGATCATAAATACCGGAGGTTAAATTCTCCACCATAAAAGGCAACTGATGGACCGAATCAATGAATTCCCCATTTAATTCAACTGTAAAAGGCAGAGGCAAATCCAGGACTTCAAAGATTTCAATGGAGCCATTTTGAATATCCGGACAAGAAGGGTCAGCGACCAGCAAATTAACTGCAGGAATGCATTCACATATATCCGGAGCTAAAACCCAATTGAAATTTTGAGAGCAAAATTCATTGTCGAGTATTACAGAAACCGAACCACTCGGGTCCACATTAAATACTCTCAGTGTATCTGATTCGAAATCAAAATCAGCACCTGTTACTTGAACTTCGTCTGCATTCACTACAAAAACAGCCTCGATAAATTCAGTTCCAGTGCATATTATATCCATTTCCTGAATAGTGGGAAGTAGTCTTTCAACCACCACTACTTCTCCCCTATCGTCTGAACTGCAATCGGTTCCCTCCAGTACCGTTTCAAAATAGTAAGTTCCGGGACCGGGGGGATTAAATAAAACTTCACTCTCAGCGATTAAGTTTCCACCATCGGGAGCATCGTACCAATTGACTAAAAATCCATCCTCGACATCTAACTCTATAACAGGAATCATATCTCCCTCGCAAAAATTGAATTCCATAAAATCGAATGGGTTCTCAATGTCGGGACAATCGCAAACTGGGGACTCAATTTCTACGACTTCGCTGCATATTTCATCAGTGGTGGTAAGCAATAATTCCAAGTCCATTCCTATCGGTATTTCTGATATCCTCATTCTTTGCTCCCCCAAATCTTCAATAACGCCATGTGAGGAATTTATTTCGGCTGCATCGGTAGTAAAGAATACCACATAAGTCTGCTGGTCCTCTGTACAAACTGCGCTGTCCAAAACAAAAGATGCGGGCTCTACTATTTCTACAAAAAAGGGTTCTTCATCAAAGCAGTCTACTGTACCCGTCCATGCGTAATAGGTTCCACTCACCGAAATACTGTCCTGTATTCCAAATAAATTGCCCCCTCCATTCGGCTCGGTATATACAAGTAAATCTCCGGACTCTACATGGGTACCGGAAGCTTCTAAATCGGAAATTGGAAAAAACTCACACGCAATTATATCCGAGATAGGATCAAATTGTGGCAATGGGTTTATCAGCACCTCAAAGAACACTTCAATCTCACAATTTCCCTCTTGAATATAGGCGTAATACAAACCTCCTTCCATAAGCGTATCTCCGGGCAAATAAGTATTGCCACCCCCTCCCGGCTGATCAAAATAAGCTTCATTACCCGTCAAATCAGTCCCCTCAATCTCGGGAAGGACAAAATACTCACATGCTATTTCATCCTCTATGGGATCAAGCTCAGGACATCCGCAATCGGGAGACTCGATTAAATACTCGTTTTCGCAACCTGTAGCAGTATTGATAACAATTAAGGTGACATTCTGTCCAATCGGAATATCCGAAACGGTTAATGACCCATCCGGATTGAGGATCACCACGCCTATTCCTCCTGCAGTCAACCAAAAATTAGCTGGATTCCCATCGGTCATAAAGGTTGCAAAATAAACTTCTTCATTGTCTTCGCAGTCGGTAGTTACAATTTCAGCAGTGGGAAGGGGAATGACTTCGATTTCAACGGCGGTCCTGCTGTTCGACACACAATCCGTCAGGGTATCAATAGCCTCTGCGTAATATATCCCGGCACTATCCGGGATATAAGTCGTCCCGTTAGCTAATAATAAATCCCCGCCAATGGGTTCACTATACCAATTTACCGTGAGGCCGGAATCCACCTCTACAACCAATTCAGGTATTTCCGTATCGCCTTCACAAATAGAATATGATCCAACTATTACTGGGGGATCAATCTCGGGACAATCACAATTGGGTGCATCGAAAATAAGCGTGTCCCTACATCCTCCAATTATATCGGGATTTACAAGAATCAAGGTTAACAAAGAGTCGTTGGGTATCCCCGTCATCTCCCAAATGGAATCTCCCAAATTCATAACGACACCAAGAGGGGAAAGAATTCTCACCGCATTGGTAAAAATATTAATACCGTAGGTTTCCGTTGCTTCATCGCAGATAAAAATAAAATCAAATACCTCGGGCAAACTCAATACAGTCAATGTAAAAGCTGTCCTTTCCTCTGATCCACAGTTTAAAAGGGTATCTACTGCTTCAGCATAATAGTTTCCCGCTTCTGTTGGGTTAAAAGTGGTACTGTTTTCTAACAAAAGATCACCTCCTTCAGCCATATCGTACCAGTTTACCGTTATCCCCTCCTCTACCTGCACTTCAAAAATCGGAAAATCGGTTCCCGGACAAACCGCAAACAGTGAATCCCCAACTACTTCCGGTGGGTCCAAATCATCACAATCCGCCGCCCCGCAATCGGCAGTATAAGTTATATTTTCCTCATTACCGCAATCCGTTAGAATATTTAGCAACTCCACCAAAACGTCATTATTGACGGGTATATCGACAATTTCAAATTCATTCCCCCCCAAATAGTTGACCACCCCCAATGAGGAGGAAATGTTAGTGGCATCACTTTCAAAAAATATCGAGTAAAATTGCTCGTCGGCACTGCAGGACTGAGATATAACTGTCAATTCTGGTAGCGCATTAATTACAAAAATAATTTCTGTTCTCTCCGCGGATTCACATTCAGAATCGGGGTCAAAAGCAGCGGCATAGAAGAAACCCGTTTCCAAAGGTTGATATTCCTCAGAGTTCTCTTCCAGCAATATACCTCCCACGGGACTGTCGTACCAGTTGGCTTGCAAACTCCCAGGCACTGCGACCTGCAGAAACGGTATAGGTTCACCTTCGCAAATTTCAACATTTCCACCGGATTCCGGTGGATCAATATGAGGACAGTCGCAATTGGGTGCATTTACCAAAAGAACTTCTTCACATCCGGTTGCAGAAATAACTACCTCTAACGTCAGATCATCATCTACAGAGATGTAGCTAATCTCGTAATTCCCGGGCGATATTTCAAGTATGATTCCTCCGGAACTGTTAATTTGATCTCCATTCGTTTCAATCACCACTGTATACGTCTCCAAATCGGGAGCACATACTACAGACAGCAGTTGAATATCGGGATTGTTATTTACCAGCAGAGATACCGGGGTTCGCTGGGTAGAGGTACATTCCGTGAGAGGATCAAAAGCTTCAGCATAATAGGTTCCCGGAGCTGGCGGAAGGTAATTGTTGTTGTTCTCTTCTAAAAGCAAGCCACCTGTAGACTGATCGTACCAATTGATTTGATAATCAGGGTCTGTGGTAGCGGTCAACTCAGGAAAATCTTCTCCTTCGCATATTTCCTGATCACCTCCGGAAACCGGAGCTTCAATAAATGGACAATCGCAATTGGGAGATAAGACTTCAAATTCAGAATCACAGCCTGTACTGGAATTCAATAGTTCTATAAGTAAATCTTCCCCAACCTCTATTCCAGAAATTTGATAATTGTCTCCTCCCAATGGGGTTAATACACCTCCGGAAATATCTATCACATCCGCATCAGTGTTGAATTCAACAAGGTAATTACTCAATGTAGAATCACAACTCACTTCCGTTATGGTAATTTGTGGCAAATCCAATACCTCCACAAAAACAGATAACTCTACGCTGCAATCATTGCCATCGGTAATGGTAACAAAGTAGTCTCCCTCTTCCAAAGTGCCGGCATTGGTAATGGTGGGATTCTGATCTGAAGATGAAAAATTATTCGGGCCGGACCAATTGTATTCATCTCCCCCCGATCCCATCAATTCAATATCTTCTCCATTACAAACGGGACTGTTGCTCTCCATTTCTCCATTCGGCAGTGCGTGAATAACGACATCTGTTTCCGCACTGTCTATGCATCCATTTGAATCCGTGACCACCACGGTGTAAAGCCCTGCATTAAAAACAGACCCGTTGGGAATAATGGTGTTTTGATCTGAAGATGAAAAATTATTGGGTCCTGACCATTCGAACTCTGCCCCGCCGGAAGCATTGAGTTCAATAGCTTCCTCCTCACAATAGGGTCCTGTATTGGATGCCTCTGCAAGAGGCGTGGAATGAACAGTTACGTCAAGAGAGTATATTTGTGCACATGAAGAGTCCGGTGTAAATTCATACAGGGCGGATTCAATCGTTGATATTACCGAAGGGCTCCAACTTCCGGAAACCCCATTAACAGATACTGTCGGTAATTCATCCGGTGTATCTCCCTCGCAATATTCATCCTCTATATCAAAAACTGGTACTAAAGATTCGTTTATGGTAACTTCAATTGTAAAGTTTTCTGCACATTGACCCGAATCTGGGAAAAACTCGTAAGTTCCGGACACAGTGGTGGAAATAACCGATGGATCCCAACTTCCCTCTACTCCATTATCGGATACTGTCGGTAATTCATCCGGTATGTCTCCCTCACAATACTCATCATTAATGTCAAAAGTTGGAGAAATAATCTCCTCAACGGTGACCTCAAGTATAAAGTTTTCTGCACATTGGCCTGTATCTGGACTGAATTCATAGGTGCCCGACTCTGAAGTGGATATGGTAGTTGGGGACCATGTTCCCTCTATACCATTATCAGAAGTGGCAGGTAAATCCTCTGGGGTATCGCCCAAGCAATAAAAATCTTCTATGGAAAATTCCGGTATTTCCGTTGGATTGATGGTGACTACCAGAATAAAATTCTCAGCGCATTGGCCGGGGTCCGGTATGAATTCATATTCATCTGATTCATTGGTATCTATAACATCCGGGAACCAACTCCCCTGCACTCCATTGTCAGAAAAAGAAGGCAGGTCTTCTGGATCATCTCCCTCGCAGTAGGTATCCTCAATGTTAAACTCAGGAATGAGGTTGTCACCAATTATTACCTCCAGTGTATAGGAAGTTGCACATTCATTCGGATCGGGTGTGAAAACATAATCTGCAGATTCGTTGGTAGAAATGGTTGATGGCGACCAACTTCCCTCCACTCCATTATCGGATGTTGTGGGCAAAAGATCGGGGTCATCTCCTTCACAATAAAAGGTGGTGATAGAAAATTCAGGATCGATGTTATCGCTAATCGTTACTTCAAGAACATAATCACTAGCGCACTGATCGGGATCAGGAGTAAAAATATAATTTGCAGATTCCGAAGTTGAAATAATGGAAGGGGACCAGTTTCCCTCAATTCCATTGTCAGAAACCAGAGGCAAATCATCCGGGGTATCTCCTTCACAATAGGCATCTGTTATAGTAAACTCTGGAATAATATCGTCAATCACCTCGATTTCAAAGGTTTCAGCATCCAGACAATCGTAGATCGGTGTGAAGGTCAGAGTATATACCCCCAGGAGGCCGGAAGGATTAAATTGATTGGAGGAAACTCCGGTGCCCGACCAGTTTCCCTCTACACCACTGTGTGAAGTTCCCAGGTCTATGGGGTCGTCTGCAGCACAAATCTCAACGGGTATTCCCTCAAATTCAAAATTTATTATCTCCAAAAAATCAATTGGATACTGATAAGCGGGGCAACTACCCCAATCGGTCCAGTTTCCGTGATCCGTAATACGACCTATCCAATTTTCCCTGGTGGTGGGGTCAGAGGGACCGGAATAGCTGGAGTAAGGCTCCACTCCTCCATCCGTATTGTAGTAATGGCAAGGTTGCACATCCGGATGAAGACCGGAATCGCCATTGTCATGAGAAAAGTCAATCCACTCACTTTTGGTATTGTAACCGTAGAGCACATTACCATCGTAGGTAGCATTGTGGTTGGAGGGAGTACCATTGTTCCAGGTGGGGCCTTGCATAATGTAGAGTTGGTCCCCTGCAACGGCAATATTCAGGAACATAATATTGGAACCATCTACATCTGTAAACGACCAGTCATTATAGGCGGGTGGTTCTAATACTTCATATCCGCTGGGCCATTTGAAGGTGACCACCGTTCCGGCAGGTATAGTGGCTGCTCCATTGTATGTCAATCTGGTGATTCCTTCGTTGTTTCCCCATTGACCGGGATTGGCTGCCAAGCGCTGGTAAGCATTGTCCGTAACTTTGATGTCAGAGCCAGATTCAAAGTCCACAAGAAAAGCAATATGCACTATATCGGCCCCCGATGCAAATCCAAATTGAGGGCAGTTGGCATTGGCATTAACTCCTATAACGGCGACATCCCCTTGTGTAAGAGTAGTTTGTCCAATAGTGATAAAAGGATAGAGTATTCCCAGACAGAGGATGAGTAGTGAGAAGATGGGGTAAAACTTCATTGGTTTAAGTTTATTACGGGCGATTAACTGCAGATTTGAAAATTTAAAGTTTACAAAGCTTTCCACAAAGTGGATTCCACAGGGTAAAAACTACGGGTCCGGCAGTTAGTTTCTCGGTCATCGACCGTTTCACATAGATTACCTAATTCATTTTTTGCGTATGCAAAAGTACATAGAGCCTATTGATTGAACTCCCTGCACAATGTTAAAATTACATCATTTTCATCGTTCCGAGTAATCTGAAGAACCATTTATATAAACTATTTCCCAAAACAAAGCCCAATTTTAATAACAACCTGTAATAGAGGAGGGTTTTATAACCTTTTTAAAAAGGTTTCAGAGCAGGGATTGACAAATCTCCATCTAATCGCGTATTTTTGCCATAAAATAAAATTTATGCAATTAAGTGATCAGGAAATAGTTAGACGGGAGTCGCTGAATGCCATCAGAGAAATGGGTATCGACCCCTATCCCCACGAAGAATTTAAGGTCAACACCTATTCCGGGGAGATTGTGGAAAATTTCAAAGACGATCAACCGGATGCTTTTCAGGAGGTGCGCCTTGCAGGTAGAATTATGTCAAAAAGAGGCAAGGGTAAAGCCATGTTTGCAGAACTTCAGGATTCGCAGGGAAGGATACAGATTTACCTCAGAAGGGACGACATCTGCCCCGGAGAGGATAAATCTTTATACAACGAATTGATCAAGAGGCATATTCACCTTGGAGATTTTATTGGAATCAGTGGGTTTGTTTTTCGCACAGGAGTTGGAGAAATTACCGTACATGTAAAATCTTTCACCCTTTTAAGTAAAACCCTGCGCACTTTGCCTGTAGTAAAAACGGATTCCGAGGGAAAGGTCCACCATGCTTTTACCGATCCGGAGCTAAGATTCCGTATGAGGTATGTGGACCTTACGGTCAATGAGGGCATTCGGGATATATTTATCACTCGCAGCAGAACCATCACTGCCATGCGATCCTTTTTTGATCAAAGGGGATGGCTGGAAGTAGAAACTCCAATTTTACAGACCATTCACGGAGGAGCAGCAGCCAAGCCATTCAAGACGCATCACCACACACTGGATATGCCTCTATATCTAAGAATTGCCAATGAATTGCATTTAAAAAGGTTAATTGTAGGTGGCTTTGACGGGGTGTATGAAATAGGGAAAATGTTTAGAAACGAAGGGATGGACCGCACCCACAATCCCGAATTTACTTCCCTGGAAATCTATGTGGCCTATAAGGATTACCACTGGATGATGAAAATGACAGAAAACTTATTAGAAGAAATCACTCGGAAAGTTTTGGGGACCACCGAGGTGGAATTAGCTGATCAAACCATTGATTTCAAAGGGCCATATCCCCGAATTTCCATCTATGAGTCGATTGAAAAATACACCGGCATAGACATCTCGAAAATGACTGAAGTCCAATTGAGAGAATTGTGTCACAAGTTGCATATAGGGGTAGAAGACAATATGGGTCGCGGAAAATTAATCGATGAGATTTTTGGGGAAAAAGTAGAAAAGAATTTAATTCAACCGACCTTTATTATTGACTATCCCATAGAGATGACTCCATTAGCTAAAAAGCACAGGTCAGAAGAGGGGTTGGTAGAGCGCTTTGAACTTTTTGTCAACGGCAAGGAAATAGCCAACGCATACACAGAGCTCAATGATCCAATCGATCAGAAGGAGCGGTTGGAATTACAATTGGAATTGGCAAAAAGAGGAGATGAGGAAGCTATGGCGATGGATGAAGATTTTATTCAGGCCCTGGAATACGGTATGCCGCCCACCTCCGGACTCGGAATAGGAATTGACAGACTGGTTATGATTTTAACAGGGAAAAAATCTATTCAGGAAGTGCTGTTTTTCCCACAAATGAGGGCAAAATCAAGCAAAGAATAAACGCTGAGCGATGAGAATACCCTTTTTCTTTTTTGTGATTTTATTTTTTTCTTTTTTATGTTATTCCTGTACCAGCGAGGATAAGAGCGGTGAGGTAAAAAAAGAAGAATTAGAAATAGGAGACAGCGATCTTTTGTTGAAATCCTCCAGTGACGTGAGTGATCACGAGTCCTTCAGCAAAGCCACAGGTTTATTTAAAACGCTCTTTAAACAGGAAGACATTTCCGATTTTGGCCTGCTGCCATTTGGGAAAGAAGCTGAGGAGGACTTAAGTGAATTTTTTCCGGGAGTACTACTCTCTTATAATCTGGTTTCCGGTCGTCAAATTGCAGAAGAACTCACTAATTTATATCACTACACTACTTCCTACAAAAAACAGGAGGAGTCTGTGGTGTTTTCCATGTATAAATTTGAATCCTCCCTGAAAATGATGGAATTCTTTATGGCTATTGACAGCATATATTCGAAAAACACAGAACTGCGCATAAAGGAAATTAAAATTCTCGATTACGAGGGGTGGGAAGTATTGGATAAAGACGGTGAGCGAATTGAGGTCTGTCTGGTCCTTCCAGATACCCGATTGATTCAGGGCAGTGCCGGAGAAGTCTTTAAAGGAGACTTGGTTGAATTACTCAATGAATTGGAGTTGAAGAAATTATAAATACACCTCAATTGAACATTGCTAGCCATGTAAAAAATTTATTCAATCCTTGCAATAATAGATTCTGCTCCTCTTACCTTATCTCCGGGTTTTATGAGAATTTTAGCACTCACTGGAAGGAAGATATCTACTCTTGAACCGAATTTTATAAATCCCACTTCCTGTCCCTGGCTTACCGTATCTCCTTCACAGGGATAAAAAACAATTCTCCTGGCTGCCAATCCGGCAATTTGGCGCATCACAAGATTTACTTTTTCGTTGGAAATTGCCATTGTTGTTCTCTCATTCAAAATGGATGATTTGGGATGCCAGGCCACTAGGTATTTTCCCTTATGGTATTTAAAATAGTCGATCGTGCCGGAAATTGGGGACCTATTGACATGAACGTCCACCGGGGACATAAAAATAGATATTTGAATTCTATCTTCTTTGAGGTACTCATCCTCATAAGCGTTTTCAACCACTACCACCTTCCCATCTGCGGGTGCGTATACCAATCGATCGTCCACTATGGGAATGGGTCTTTGGGGGTTTCTAAAAAATTGTAAAAAAAAGAATGCCACAAAAAGTGAAAACAAACTAATCAAAGGTACATACGACGGATACCATAAAAACCCAATCAAATGAGCGATCAAGATCAAACTCCCAAATAGGATTAACGTAGGTTTCCCCTCCCTATGAATAAAACTCATAAAAAATATTTAATAATTTTGAAATACTATAATAAGGATGATTAGGTAGGGGAGAATAAACAACAGCCCGTCAAAACGGTCATAAAATCCTCCGTGTCCGGGAAGTCGGACTCCAGAATCCTTCACCCCGGCGAGCCTTTTATAACGCGATTGAACCAGATCTCCCAAGCTCGCGCCCACTGCAATTACAAATCCTCCAATTATTCCATTTATGTAATTAATATCCAAAAAAAAAGTAAAAAAATAAGCCATAAGGATACTACCAACAATTCCCCCAAAAAATCCCTCGATTGTTTTGTTTGGGGAAACTGAAGGATATAATTTTTTATTGCC
The DNA here is from genome assembly GCA_018224445.1 of Saprospiraceae bacterium. Taxonomy (GTDB): domain Bacteria; phylum Bacteroidota; class Bacteroidia; order Chitinophagales; family Saprospiraceae; genus PWJY01. The sequence continues at coordinate 2,557 of JAGTVA010000153.1, read as the reverse complement.
CATCATTTTCCCTGTAAAAAAGGAAAAAGTATCATTTGCCCAAATCGTAAATAAAATGGCTAGTATCCACAGGGACCACTGCTCAGGTAAATTAAATAAGAGTATCGGAAGCAGTGCCATGTGACTGCCAAAATACCCAAGGGTAATTACCCATTTGGGAAGCCTCAAAATTCTCGTAAAACTGCACCTAAACAAATCGGTCAGGGATATAAAACTAAATATCAAACTAACGACCAAAAACAATCCAGGCATATATACGGGGTAACTGTCTAAATAATAATAATACAAGGAAATTAAAAAGGGCAATAGGCACCACAAGCTCCAATAGATTTCTGTCATAAGAGAAATCCGTGGTATGTTAAAATACCGATCTCTTATTGCAATAAACTCAATGGAGACGAAAAAAAAGAAAGTGCCAATTACTGTTAAAAAGGCAAGCGGATGAACAAATAGAGATCCTATTATCATTATCCCCAGCACAAAAGCTGTCTTCAATCGCGTGAGTAAATCAGCATATTTATTCCTTTCTGCCATTTCGATACAAAATATATGGTTAACACGGATGTAAAGATATTATTATTACCTTAAAATGGAATTCAAATGATACCCTTTTACTAATAATTGTCCTGCATATTAAAAAACGTCATGTTCTAATTTAGATTAATTCCCTGTGGACCTACTTTTGAAAAATGGTCATACTCATTTAGAATAAAAATCAGACAAAAACAATCCGGGTAAAGTGCTGTTTTTATTTCATTGAATAATTACCAAATACCCACTGATATTCGGGCTGACTTCCGCAGGAATTAATTGAGTACAGCATTGGAAAATAGGTGTTTAATTTTGGCCGGACCCACATTCAATGTCCATAAGACTAAATTGATTTTGGAGAGGGTATCGTCTATCGATAGAAAATTAAATCAAATGAAGCAAACCAGATTAAGTGTCAACATCAATAAAGTAGCACTCATTCGAAACAGCAGGCCCGGAGAATTTCCGGATCTAATTAAGATCGCCAGGGATTGTGAATCCTTTGGAGCTGAAGGCATTACGGTCCACCCCAGGCCCGATGAAAGACACATTAGATATTCGGATATTCCAAAATTGAAAAAAGTCGTCAAGACTGAGTTGAATATTGAGGGAAATCCAACCGAAAATTTTATGCAATTAGTCTTGGATAACAAACCTGACCAATGCACCCTGGTTCCGGATGCACCAAATGTACTTACCTCAGATTCGGGTTACGATACCCTCGCACAAAAATCTTTTTTAAAAGAAGTTGTTTCTATACTACACGAAAGTGGTATAAGGGTAAGTATTTTTATCGATCCCGAAGTGGAACAAATTTATGGTGCTAAAGAGACGGGAGCAGATCGAGTCGAATTGTATACCGGAAATTTTGCCAAACAGTATAAAACGGATCCTAAAAAGGCGGTTGAAAACCACATCCGCTGTGGAGAAGCTGCTGTAGAGGCAAAAATTGGACTCAATGCAGGACACGATCTAAATCTGGACAACCTGGCCTATTATAGTTCTGCAGTCCCAAGGTTACTAGAAGTTTCGATCGGTCATGCCTTGATTTCAGACTCCCTCTATTACGGCCTTCAGACCACAATCCAATTATACAAATACAGATTGAGATAATAATTCATTTTCTACTCATTTCTACTGTCCAAAGTGCTAACTATCCACACTTAAATGAGGGCGCGTTTAATTTAAACCCACTCCTCAAATTATAAAACCCCCAAATCCAATAAATTACATCTAACTAAATGGTTGAGTATTTTAGTAATTTATTAAGATGCCATATGTTGAAGCCTGGTGCTTGCCTCTATCTATATGCCATGAGGTTTCAGCTGAGCTTTATTATTAACCTGAGTTCGATTATTATTTCTAATAAATATTTGTAAATCAATTTTTGCAATTAAAGAAAAAATAATACAATAATGTTGGACACTAAATTATAACCTTTTAGTTCTTTTAAAGCACACTATTCATAGAATTCCTCCCTATACGTCATTCCTTTTTCTTTATTTATCTCGATAAATCTTCATAAAAGCGCCTAGTCCAGGGAGGTATCTATGAATTATGCATCGAGATAATAATCAAACTCAAATTATTAACACAATAGACACATAGTTGGTACTAAGGGCAGTAGATGCCAAAATATTTATGACAATGTTGTTCCAGCCGACTCCCCTTAAACACAATAGGCACATAGTTGGTGCAGCAGTCTGGTGCATATCGGTATCTATTTTCTTTGTGGCCACATCTCAGAGAGTTTGAGGGTAGATTTTTCTCAAAGGCATTGAGGTCCTTTTGCCTTAGAATATTCCAGGCCATGTATGGGCGAGAAATGAAGGCAAAAAAAATCCCTCCCCCGGAAATTCCGAAGGAGGGATTGGTTACCAAAACCGATATTCTCAAAAAAATTAATCCATGAAAATCATTTTCTTCGTCGCTGTATGATTATCCGTATCTAACTGGTAGTAGTATACGCCCGCTGATCCCACATCTCTGCGATCCAGCGTAAGCTCGTTGTATCCGGCTGTATATT
>JAGTVA010000152.1 GCA_018224445.1 Saprospiraceae bacterium | reverse complement strand
TTAAATCGTCCTTACAGGACTCGAATTCGGGGGGGGATTCACCCCTTAGGCAAAGCCTGGGGGTATTTTAATTTTGCCCTTTCAGGGCTGGGTTTTCACCACACACTCATCTTCAGGATCTAAATTGGTGTAATTTTCGGGTTAAAATTTTATGGAGAAATGGCATTTTATCCTACTTTTTCTGGTGATTCTTGACCTAAGAAAATCGCTGTTTTATGGGGTAAAAAAGGATGCATGGATAGCTTCAATCAAATATAGAAAATTAAGGATGTAAGTAGATATTTTCTCCAGAATATTCAATTCTATTTTAATGAAAAAACACAAAAGTTAGTAAATCTTTATTTTTTTAGTAGCTTTACCTTGATATACTAATGGATTACTTTCCTCCCGGACAACCCCATGTATTTATAAGGATTGGAGAAAAAAACAGACGGAATCTATACTCATTACCTGATAAAACACAGAAAAATGAAATTACTTTTAACCTGTATTCCGGTACTCTTTATTTTTTTTATAAACCCTGCTTTTTCCCAAAAGGAAGATTTTACCTGGTTTTTCGGGAGAGAAACGCTTGGGAATAATAATGAAATACTTACTGTCAGTTTTCTGAATTTTTTGGATCCATCCCCCGAAATTGAGATTGTACAGTACCACAGGGAGGATTTATTTCCTCGTGATGGTGGGGGAAGATCTATTCTTTCTGATTCAGAGGGCAATTTGTTGTTTTATACCGATGGTTTTGATGTTTTCAACAAAAACCATAAAGTCATGGAGAATGGGTATCAATTGGCTTATAAGGGGGTAAGAGAGGAGTATTACCACTGGGGGGGGGGAGTGCATGTTCCGGATTATTCCGTCATATTGCCTCAGCCGGATAGTGATAGTTTATATTATATTATTTACCTGAGTTTATTCAGGGATGAAGTAGATTATCATACTCCCAGGTCTTTTGATGTGATGTTTTCCATTGTTGATTTAAAGGAGAAAGACGGATTGGGTAAAGTGGTTACAAAGGACTCAACCCTGCTGAAAGGTGATTTTACAACTAAAAGTATAGTACCAATTCGCCACGCCAATGGGAGGGATTGGTGGATACCGGTCAAGCACTTTTTGGATCCCGTCTGGTATGTATTTCTGTTGGATCCGGAAGGATTGAGATTGCATCGAACGGTCGGAATGGAGGATTTTCAGGAATTTTACGCCAGGTTGGTGCTGTACAATTATTCGACCGATCAATTTGTTTTCCTCTCTGGAGATCACTATTATCCCTACACCTTTAATACGGATCGACCCATTGAGCACAATTTTCACGTTTTTGATTTTGATCGGTGCACAGGGGCTTTTGCCTTCAACCGCACTTTTGATATTTCAATTCTGGGTACAAAGTTTTATGCCAAAACTTTAGCTATAGAACCCAATGGTCGATATTTATACGGATCAACCGATGACAATCTTTTTCAATTTGACCTCCACGCAGAAGATGTTCAAAGTACGATGGATACTGTTATCAAAATAGGGGTTCCCGAATGGGCGGAAAGAGCTTTATACGAACCCAAATTTATTCCCAATGGCGAGTTGTGGTTATCTTTGTGGGCAAAAAATCGTAGGATAGGGATAATAAAGAACCCGGAGCTTCCATCGGATCAGGTCAATATAGTGGAGGAGCCTATGGAGGTAACCCAACTCATTCAAGGTACCTTCCCCAACAGCGCCAATTACCGCTTTGGTCCTATTGATGGCAGTCCCTGCGATACGCTGGGGATAGATAATCTTCCTGTGGCCTGGTTTCGCTACAACGATATGAATCTGGAGCAATATGAACGGCGATTTACGGATATTTCTTATTTCAGACCGGAGGACTGGACCTGGGATTTTGACGACGGCACCACCTTCGAGGGAAGGGAGCCGGGGGTGCACGAGTTTCCGGGCAAGGGAGAGTACTACGTATGCCTTACGGTCAGCAATGAAAATGCCGAAGATACCTATTGCGAGTGGGTGACAATAGATGGCCCCAGCAGCGTGGAAGAGGAGTTGAAAGAGCGCGGATACTCTTTTTTTCCCAACCCTAGCGGGGGGAATATCACTTTTCAATTGAGTCAACGGGTTTCAACTCCCTCGGAATTGAGGGTATACGATCTGCGAGGAGCGCTGCTCAGGATTTTTCAGCTTGATGCCGGATTAGACCGCTTCGATATTGACCTGAGAGGGCTGGTAAGTGGCATGTACATGGTGGAATGGAATAGTGGGAAAGAGGTGATCGTGGAGAGAGTGGTGATGGAATGAGATGAACCGCCGTGGAATAACGCGAGACAGTATTCAATGGAATAATCAGTAGAGTCACACGTCCGTGTGACTCTATAAAAGGTTTGCGCCGGGTAATAAAGCGAAAAAATAAGAGAAATCCATAAATCAAATAAATCTGCGGTTCAGACAATGGGGGTGGGCGATGCCGGGGAATTTATGTTTATTGTTGTTTTCTGTCATTTCCGATAGAGCTGATGGATTACCGAATAAATGGAGGTCAAGATTAAATGGGGTACAAGTGACCCAATATTAAATCGTCTCTACAGGACTTGAATTTGGGGGGCAATCACCCGTCAGTCAAAGCCTAAGGGTATTATAATTCAGCCTTTTCAGGGCAGCCGTTTGCCTCACTTCACCAAACCACCTTACCGGATTGATCTCCCATTTGCATTTCTCCTTTTTTTGTTTTAATTTTGATCGGTTGCTGGTGCCTGTGGTATTTTTTACTACAGCTCAGGCGAAAAAGCTCTTGTTGGATTCAAAAATGTAAAATCAATTCTCATGGGGGTGGCAAATAGGTTTATCCAAAAGACTTACAGACCATTTACTTGCCTGATCGCATTGCTGGTCAGCGGACTACTGTTTTTTGGTCTTCGTGCTCAGGAGTTAAGTGTAAGCCCGGAACCCGGTTTTTACAGCCAAACTCAAATGCTCGTTTTTGAGACGGATCAGCCCGATGTGAAAATTTTCTATACCCTGGACGGCTCGGTGCCTGACGAAAATTCCATTCCCTACGAGGGGCCAATTGAATTGAGGAATAGAGAAGGAGAGCCCAATGTGATCTCTGAAATACCCACCAATCCCCTGGGTCCGGATCACCCTTACCGGGAAAACTGGATTCCGCCACAGGGTGAGGTTTTTAAGATACACGTTTTGCGGGCAGTGGGTATACTGCCGGACGGAAGCCGGGGACCCGAATGGAAGGGGTCGTTTATCATTCATCCCGAGGGAGTGGACAGGTATTCTGTGCCGGTTTTTTCTCTCATTACCGATCCCGATAATTTCTTTGGCTTTGAGGAGGGGATTTACGTGCCCGGAATCAACAACGGCAATTATTACGGTCGGGGCAGGGAGTGGGAGCGGGAAGTGCATCTGGAATTTTTTGAAAACGACGGCAGCCTGGTGTTGGCTCAGGATGTAGGGGTTCGTATCCACGGCGGTACCAGCAGGAACCGGCCGAGAAAAAGCCTGAGATTGTACGCCCGTTCCGATTACGGAAACACCTGGTTTGATTACGCCTTTTTTCCGGATAAAGAGGTGACCAGGTACAAGAGATTCCTCCTCAGAAATTCCGGCAACGACTGGAGTGAGTCCATTTTCAGAGATGCTTTTATTCAATCGCTGGCAAAAGAAAATACTTCTCTGGACATTCAGTATTCCAGGCCTGCGGTGGTGTTTATTAACGGGGAGTACTGGGGTGTACACAACATAAGAGATCGCCTTGACGATCGGTATTTACAAACCCATTACGACCTGGATCGGGAGCGGGTAAGTATATTGGGCGGGAGTGGAAACCCGGTCGACGGCAGTGAGGAGGGAGTGCAGGATTACCAACAAATGCGTTTTTTTATCCTCAATGAGGACATGAATGAGGCAGATCATTTCGAACAAGCTTCGATGATGATGGATATGGACAACTACATCGACTACCAAATTCTTCAAATTTACTGCCGGAATACCGACTGGCCCGGAAACAATATCGATTACTGGAAATACATGGACGGGGATTTGTCTCAGACCAAAGAGAGTAGAAAAGACGGAAGGTGGAGATGGTTGGTGTACGACCTCGACTTCGGATTTGGTCTAAATTTTGACTACGTCTATATATATGGTGCACCCCACGGCGAAAACAATGCTTTTCACAATACCCTGGCCTTTGCCCTTGAACCCAACGGACCCAGCTGGCCCAATCCACCCTGGAGCACTCGAATGTTCAGAAATTTAATGGAGAGTCAAACTTTCAGGGAATTATTTGTCACCCGTTTTGCCGATCACCTCAACACCACCTTTGAACCTTTTCGAATACTTGAGTCGCTTGACCTATTTACCGAAACCTACGAAGAGGAGATGGAGGAACACATCCAACGTTGGACGGAACCCGAATACGACCACTGGAGATCTGATCTGAGTACCATGCGGACTTTTGGTTTACTGAGGGCGCCCATTTTGAGAAATCACCTCAATAATACCCTTGAATTGGGAGGGACCTCCCCCCTCACGGTAGATGTAAATATTCCGGTTGGAGGTACGATCAAAGTCAACACCATCACCCTTTCCCCTGCTCACGCGGGCGTTTACGAACCGATTTTCCCCTGGGAGGGAGTTTATTTTCAGACGGTGCCCGTTCAATTGATCGCCTTGGCTGAAGTGGGGTACGAATTCAGCCATTGGGAAGGAGACTTTCAAAGCGACTCAGACACGCTGAACTTTTACCCCACTGAAGCATTTACAGCGGTGGCCCATTTTGTCAGAGGGGAAGAATTTTCTGGGGACTCTATGAATCCCCCCGCCCATAAATTGCTGGAGGAGGACTACTACTTTGACTTTTGGGATTCGATCGAACCGGAGGGTTCTTTTCCCCGCCATATGGTATTACAGCAGAGCGATCTCAACGACCCCGGATTGAGTGCCGAAATGACCCATCCCTATCACATTCCCTATACCGATGCGGAAAACAACGAGTATCACAACAACGATCAGGACAAAATAGGGTTCCCCTACTCACTCACCGGTCGCACCCGAATCGATGGACTTGGTCCGGAGGGAATTGCTTTTATCAATACCGGCAGAGGTCGAGACCTGGGAGCGGCTTTATTAGCTGTCAATACCGAGGGGGTAGCCGGAGTACTGATCGACTGGGAAGCCCAGACTTTAAACGCCAACAGCAGGGTTTATCACCTCCGGTTGCAGTACCGTGTAGGCTTGCAGGGAGAGTGGACTGATGTCACTGACGATTCGGGGGAGGCAGTGGAATACGAAAGACAGGAACACACTATTCCCACGGAATTCAAAAACCTGAGGCTGCCACAGGAAGCCCTTGGCCATCCCTACGTTCAATTGCGGTGGAAATACTACTTTACCGGGTTGAGGCTCACCCAGGAATTCGGGAGCAGGGATCGGATTCGCCTGGACAATATCCACGTCAGAAAATTAACAACCGCTACAGGGGACGTGGAAAAAGTGGAAACGGTGAAGTTGTTCCAAAATTTTCCCAACCCCCATGCCGGATATACGCAAATCGAATTTGAGATTCCATCCGCGGCCCGTGTGAAAATGGAGCTGTTCGACGGGACAGGAAGGAGGGTGACTACTCTGCTGGACGAAGTTAAATTCGCCGGAAATCACAGCCTAGCCCTTGATTTGTCCGGATTGTCTGCGGGGGTTTATTTCTACCGACTGACCGCAATGGGAGAGCAGCGAGTGAAAAGAATGGTGATTATCAAATGAGGCCCGGAGTTGACCGCTGATGGGTTTGAGTAGGTTCTACAAACTGCAATAAAATATGCTGGATATTTTTGAAAATTTACGGGAGAAACCAATAAACCAGATAGGCCTCCTGTTCGTTAGGGTAAAAAAATGCATTTCAGTATGGCAAAGCTGCTTATTGTCCTCGGTATAATATTCGTGGGATTGGGATTGATCCTTCATTTTGGAATTAAAATTCCCTGGATAGGCAGACTCCCGGGAGACATCCTCATTCAGCGGGAGAATTTCACCTTTTACTTTCCCCTTACTACCGGAATTCTGATCAGTATAGTGGTGATGATTGTCTATTAACCTGAGTTCGATTATTATCGCGAAGCATAATTCATTGAAAACTCCCTAGACTAGGCACTTTTTTGAAGATGTAGCGGGCTACATCAAGAAAAAGGAACGACGCATAGGGAGGAATTCTATGGATAGTGAGCTTTCAAATTACTAAAAGGTTAAGAAATAGGGTACTTCAATTCAGTTTTAGTTTTATAATATATTACAAATCATTAATTTACAAAAATATATGCGAGTTAGAAAAATCGAACTCAGGTTACTAAAGCCCTCCCGGATTGAAATGGAATTTCCCAATATTCAGCTTAATGTCATTTTTATATCCTTTTTATTATTTGTATTTTCTGATAGAATAAGATTACATAGTTTTGCGTGTATAATTGCGAAAGGGATATAATAAAGTGAGTATGATTAACTTTTTTGTGGTAGGGGTAAATTATCGAAAATCGAGCATCAGCGTCAGAAACAAGTTTGCCCTGACCACAACTGAAATTGAGGAAATTTACCAAACTGCTGGTAGATCGGGGAGGAGTAATTTTTTCATTCTTTCTACCTGTAACCGCACAGAGATTTATGCGACAGAGGGTTCGGTAGATCGGGTTATCGATATGTTGAAGACCTATACCCAGGCATCCCGTCAGGAGATCGAAGAGTATCTTTTTGTCAAAAGGGATTTAAATGCAATCAATCACATATTCAGAGTGGCCTCGGGTCTCGATTCACAGATTTTAGGAGACTGCGAAATAGTCAACCAAATGAAAAAGGCCTTTGCCCTGGCTAAAAAACACAAATGCAGTGGCGGGTACCTGGAAAAAATTCTCAATATGGCTTTGCAGGCCAGTAAGGCCGTGAGGACCCATACCACACTTTCCGACGGTACCACTTCTGTTTCCTTTGCCACCATCAAACTGATTAAAGAGTATTTTAAGGAGAGTTACGGCAACCAAATTTGTCTGTTGGGACTGGGCAAAATCGGATTGATTACCCTCGCCAATTTAAAGGAGTATTTACCACACAATCACATTACCGTGATCAACCGCAACAATGAAAAAGCTGCCGATACAGCGGCTAAACACCTGGTGGAATTTCACCCCTTTGAAAAACAGGAGCAGGCCATAGAACGGGCCGATATACTCATAGTCGCCACAGGAGCCAATCACGCTATAATAGACTCTTCCTCCTTGCAAAATTCAAAGGTGAAGCTGGTAATTGATCTGGCGGTTCCCTCCAATGTAAATCCGGAGGTAGCCGACCTGGAGTCGGTTACTTTATTCGATGTGGATTCCCTGTCTCTTAGAGTGAATCAAACTCTGCAAAACCGACAAAACAACATTCCCCTCGCCCTGGAAATCATTGACGAACATGTAGTGGAATTGACTTCATGGGTAATGAGAAAAATGGAATACACTGTGTGCAATTCATGTGAGGTGAATTACAAATGCAATATACTCAATGGTCATAGAAATTGGTACGCGGAGCAGTCCGCTTGCGTTGTGGCAGGCTAAGGCTGTGGGTGAAAAACTTTCTGAAGCTGGACACAATCCCACTTATGTAAAGATTGAAAGCAGCGGGGATATCGACCTATCACAGCCCATTTACGCCATGGGGATTACCGGAGTATTTACCAAAGAACTCGATATTGCTGTGCTAAATCGCAGCGTATCTGTGGCGGTGCACTCGTTGAAAGACATTCCGACGCGCCTGGCGAAGGGACTGACACTGGCAGCAGTTTTGGAGAGGGGAGCACATTCCGATGTGCTCATTGCCAAACATGAAATTGGAGAGGCAGACCACTCGGTTTGGGGCCTGGCTACCAGCAGCATCAGGAGGAGATCACAATGGCTGGCCCGTTACCCCCATCACCGCATGATGCCCATCAGGGGAAATGTCCAGACCCGCCTGCGAAAGTTTGCCGAGGGAAAAGATATTCAAGGGGTGATTTTCGCTAAAGCCGGATTGGAGAGAATGAACCTCCTGCCGGAAAATTCCGTGGAATTGGATTGGATGATTCCCGCACCGGCTCAGGGTATTGTAGCGGTAGTTTGCCGAACTGAAGACCGGGAAATGAAAAACATTTGCCGCTCCATCAACCACCTACCAAGTTTTCAGGCAGCTGCTGTAGAGCGCAGTTTTATGCGCTATTTGCTCGGCGGCTGTTCTGTTCCCGTGAGTGCCCATGCCGTCATAAGTCGGGAAGGAATTTCTTTTCGAGGGGCTATCCACGCCACCGATGGAAGCAAGTGCAACACAATTGAACAGCAATTTGATTTAAAGAATTGGGAATCTGCGGGCAACATAGCCGCAGCCGAATTACTGAAACAACCCGGAGCCGAGGCATTATTAAACGAAATCAGAAAAAATACATCGGAATGAGAAAGGTACTCTCTACTAAAATGCTGTCCGATGAAGTGCTGCAATTTGCGGCTTCTCTGGGTTTTAAGGTGGTCTGCAAGCCCACCATTCACCTGGAATGTGTTTCTCACTCCACCGAAAATCTGTTTAAATCGCCCTTCGATGCGGTGGTGTTTACCAGTTCAAAAGCCGTGGATTGTTTTTTAAACAATGAGCAAGCCAACGTATTTATTAAGGATAGGCGGGTTTTTAGTACAGAGGGAAAAACAGCAACTGTCCTGGGTAAACTCGGTATTGCAATCCACAAGAAGGGGATAAATGCAGAGGATATTGCCCGGAAAATCATTGATGACGGCGACATTCGAGAGGTTTTACATCCCTGTGGGAATCTGGCCCTGCCGGTTTTATCACAGAAGCTGGGGGAAGCGGATATCCATTACCACTCCTTAGTGGTATACCGCAACGAGCGAATTCCCATTCCCGCACAAAAAGCAAAATTCGATGCCGTGCTTTTTTTTAGTCCGAGTGGAATCGACAGTTTCGCTCAAAACAACCCTTTGAGTGAAAAAACTGTTTATTGTTGTATTGGTCCAACCACGGGCAATTATTTAAGAAATTTGTTTCAGGACCTCAGCATTGTAGTGTCAGAAAAAACGAGCCCGACAGCTATGTTTAAAGCACTGAAGCAATCACTAAACCAACCCAATGAATAAATTAAAAAACGATCTATTATTAAGGGCGCTGAAAGGGGAGACCGTAGAACGTCCGCCGGTATGGATGATGCGGCAGGCCGGACGCTATTTGCCTGAGTATATGGTGCTGAGGAGAAAATACGATTTTTTTACCAGAGTACAAACACCGGAACTGGCTTGTGAAATTACCCTGCAGCCCATTGATATTGTGGGTTCGGATGCAGCTATTTTATTTTGCGACATTCTGGTTATACCCCAGGCTTTGGGTTTGGAGGTGCAAATGGTAGCAAACAAAGGACCGTTTTTACCCGTGACCACCACCACTCAGGCGGATATTGACCGACTTACAGTAGAGGGGGCTGAAGACCAACTCGAATACGTGTACGATGCCATCAATCTGACCAAAAAGGAATTGAACGGACGCGTACCCCTGATTGGTTTTGCGGGAGCTCCATTCACCCTTCTCTGTTACATGGTGGAGGGACAAGGCAGCAAAGCTTTTAATACCGCCAAACAGTTTTGTTTCGCCCAACCTGAATTGGCACATCAGTTACTGGATAAAATTACCACCGCCACCATTGCCTATCTGCGAAGACAGGTTGAAGCCGGTGCCGATTGCATACAAGTATTCGACAGTTGGAGCGGACTTTTGTCCGAGAGTGATTTTAAGATTTTTGCCGAGCCCTATCTGTTGAAAATAGCCAATGCGCTCAGTCCATCTGTCCCGGTTATCCTCTTCCCTAAAGGAAGTTGGTACGCGCTGGAAAATTTGTCGAACAGCAGTGCCAGTGCACTGGGGGTAGATTGGTGTGTAAATCCGAAGCTGGCCAGATCGCTGACGCAAAATCGCATAACCCTACAGGGGAATTTTGACCCCAATCATTTGCTGAAACCCATAGCGGACATCAAAAGAGAAGTTCATCAAATGATCGATGCTTTTGGGAAGGACCGATATATAGTCAATCTCGGTCACGGAATTTTACCCAATATACCCGTGTCTCACGCCAAAGCCTTTGTGGATGCCGTTAAATCCTATCCAAATCGATAATTGAGTAAAAAGTTGAAAGTCAAAAGTTGAAAGAAAAAAGGTGTGATGGAAAGTGGAGTTTCGAGTGTGATATATTCTTTAAAACGCTTTGCGTCTTTTAAACTTTAAACTTACATGAGATGAAGAGCTATAAAAATCCTTTCGTAAAATTTATCCGGAACCTGCAGGA
>JAGTVA010000151.1 GCA_018224445.1 Saprospiraceae bacterium | reverse complement strand
GAGTTCTTCAGAATTTGATCACCCCTTCATCCTGGATTACAAAACGGAGCTCTCTGCCGATTTTGCCGCTAGGACTGTTTTTACCTACAACGGGACTATAGGCCAAATTCCCGTTCGAATTATTTTTGGAGGAGAATTTCGCCGGGGGAAAAATTCGGCTCAGAACTTTTCCAATCTTTCCGGGGTACGCGATACGCTCAGGTTTGCAGATGGTATCACCGCTGTTCAGGGTTTTGCCTTCCAGCAATTTGAGGCCGAGTTGCGGGAGGACCTGCTTTTTACTGCCTCTTTAAGTCAAAACGGATTGAGGTATGAAGTAGACCGTTATTCCGATCCGTTGGGAGGCAGTCCTTTTGAGGTCAGCAGAAATTTCAGTACTGTTTGGGTGCCGAGAGTGGCCCTTTCCTGGAGAGTGAGTCCGGAGGCGGCTTTTTACGCTTCCCTGAGTGGAGGGTTTTCACCACCTACCCTGGATGAGTTCAGAACCAATGAGGGGAGTTTGAATCGCGATTTACAGGCAGAAATAGGATTGAATACCGAATTGGGGTTTCGATCGCGCTGGCAGAGTTCAGGGGTGGACATAGATGCCTCCTTATTTTACTTCAGACTTCGGGAGACCATAAGCAGTTTTACCAATCCGGACGGTGTGGTATTGTTCAGAAACGCGGGGGCGACCGAACAGCCGGGATTGGAGTTGGCGGTTACTTATCCCCTGTTTGGTCACGGGACAGATCAGCGGACTGTACTGTGGATTACGCACAGGTATACCGGGCATTTTTTTACCTTTAAAGAGTTGGAGCGAAATGGGAACGACTTCAGCGGAAACCAATTGACGGGTGTGGCTCCCCATCTGATGTACAATCGGGTGGAGTGGAAATTCCATTCCGGACTGAGGTTCTTTTTCCATCACCGGTATTCCGACCGCCTTCCGCTCAACGATGCCAATACCGATTATCAGGAAGCGTACCACACTTTTGCAATCAAAGGGAATTGGTCGGCGCTGAAGAGAGAAAAATTCCAATTGAATGTGCATGCCGGAATCGACAATCTCACCGATGAGGACTACAGTCTGGGCAACGATTTAAATGCTTTTGGAGGGAGGTATTACCAACCCGCACCGGGCAGGAACTGGTATTTGGGGGTGAGTTTGAAAATGACGACCGGGACAAAGAGGTAATGTGGGGGTACACTCCCTGTAGAGATGGCGGGAATAAGGAACAATATATTTTATTCTTAGTACATGGCAATTCTAAAAAACAGATATATTTCCTTTAATCTGGTTGTGTGTTTTTTGAATTGCGGATGAAAGGCTAAAAAAATTTACCATCTCGTCAATTGACGAGACAGTGCCGGTACACAGAGAATCAGAGTTCCACAGAGAGGACTATAAAATATACCCCTCTCTTTATTCCTCTCTGTGCAATTATTTCGGCTTTCGCATTACATCCCTTATTGGACTTATACATGCAAATTAATATTCTACACTCTTAGCGTATTCTTTGCGTGAAAATTATAGCTAAAAAAATCCCCCCTAACTCCAATCTCTAAACTATATATGGAATTACCCGAAGATAAGACAAGTGTCAAAGGCCAAAAAGATACTTGATTGGTTTTTGCTCGGGTGTTGCTGTATGAAAGTCAGGTGTCAAGAATCCTTATCTTATTAGTCTTTGAGCTAAGAAAAGGATTAAAATCAGATTACAACCTAATATAATAAATATAATCCGATCTGGGGGGATCAGACAAGCCCACTTGTCTTCCCATAGTAATCAGTTGTCCCCTGTGATAGGTGGCGTGATTGAACACGTGGAGAATAATTCCCTCTACAGCGGTGGCTTTGCCGTCTCTGCCCAGCGTCCGGTACCCAGCCAGTTCTTCTTCACTCATTTGGTGCACGAAATTCTCAAATTCCACAGAAGTAGATAAAAAGCCCTCAAACAACTCTTCCATACTGCCCTCAAAATCCCTTCCGGGAGGATCTCCCCAAGGGTTGCCCTTTAGGGTTTGAAGCCAACCGTATTCAGCATTCCAGAGGTGCAGCAGGGTTTTTTCCAGGCTGTTGAAACTGGACTCCACTTCTCTGTAAAATTGTTCTTCAGAAGCCCCACTCAACCATTTTACAAATTGCTCATTGGCCCAGCGATTGTAGGATGCGTAGTTTTTCAAAAGTTTCTCCTCATTTCTATTTTCCGTTTGATGAATAGCCATGGGTTTATTTTTTTTCTGAACGATGGAGGGAAGATTGGCAACTTCATGTGCGCTTTTGAGGTAAAAGGGCCCCTTTAGAGTATGGGTAGACATCGGAGTCACAGATGGTTTTATTTTTAGGTCCATTTGAATATCCACAGGTTGAACGGCATCCAAATATTGGCACTGGTGATGTGCAGAGAGTCCGGGAAGCAATGACAGTAGGGATACGAGTAGTAAATGGAGTGGGGTCATAATTGCTTATTTTCTTAGATATCTCAGTCGATAAATAATTCTATACAAGTACTTTGTAAATTAAAAAATAATGATCTAAAGCACACTACTGCGAAACTAATTAAATAATTGCGAAAGTTTTCCTTGAAAACAAAAATTCTTTTTCTTTTTAAACTTGTTCACCATTAGAAGTCGAGAAGGGAAAGAAATATAAAGGTAATTTTTTTATGTTACTTTTTGGCATTGCCCCAAAAAGTAACCAAAAAGGTCT